>JAZROR010000166.1:0-6731 GCA_045648845.1 Clostridia bacterium | reverse complement strand
TCCTCCCAAAGGCAAGAAAAATTTTGATATTTTTGTTCCATTTCTCAAGCAAGAGATAAGCATACCGTGCCTTGACAACTTTTGTCGAATAAAGTAATATATTGTCGTATTTGTTTTTACGGAGGCTTTTATGTATAAATCTCAGCACATAATAACTCTAAGACATTATCTCATTATTTTTGTAATCGCCTTTACGGGCGGTATATACACAGCGGCATCACTTGATTTGCTGTTTCTTCTCCCACTGCTTATTGTTTTGTGGGTTATTTTTTGTGTTCTTTTGACTTTAATCATAGTAAATGGAAAAAGAAAATCAATAAAAGTCTTTTTGCTACCTATAATGATTATTCTTTGTTTCGTCGTTGGAATTGTACGGTTTTCCGTTTCAAAATCTATTTTCGATGACAAACTTAAGAACTTTACAGATAAAAGCATCTGGACTTCGGGTATTATAACATCAGTACCCACTGAAACCTCAACATCAAGCTCATACAGTATGGAGTTTCTGGTGTGCCAGGCAGATAACAAACCCATAGAACCCGAAACCATAATTCTTTACATTCCCCAAATTCGCGGAAAACTCCTTAATGAAGGCGACAAAATATGTTGTTGGATAACCCTGAAAGAACCAAAGCGTGAAACCGATTTTGACAATTATGACTATTTTACACACTTGCGTGGCAAAAACATTTCTCTTGTTGGAACAACACAAAATGCAAATCCCGACGATTTTGACTCCCCTGATGGTCTTATATATTATATAAAGACATTGGGCACATTTATCAAAAACAAAGTTGTATTCGCCACAGATAAGCTATTGTACGACTCTCCAAAGCTTGCACCGATATTAAAAGGTATTCTGGTGGGTGACAAAGCAGGCTTTTCTGATGCACTTTACAAAAAGTTCTCCTATGCAGGACTCTCACATATTGTAGCGGTATCAGGCATGCATCTTTCAATTTTCTTTGCACTGCTTTCTTTTTTATTGCAAAAGCTCCCCACCAGCTACAAAAAATCACTACTATTCTCTGTCCCAGTATTGTTCCTTTTTGTCGCAGCTGCAAACTTTACGCCTTCGGTATGCCGTGCCGGAATTATGATGCTTGTGATGATAATATCAGTATTCTTAAATCAACGGTATTCTCCCATAAATTCAATCTTTATTTCCTTGGCAATAATTCTGTGGACAACCCCATATTCTCTGTTTTCAAAAAGTCTGAGTCTTTCCTTTGGAGCAACACTTGGAATTCTTGTCTTTTGGAAATATCTTGTAAACCTTTTTGATTTTGAAATTAAAATGCCAAACTGTATGCCAAAGAGGCTTGCTTCTTTTGCAGAAAAAGCGTTAAAATTTATTGTAGCATCCTTATCAACATCCTTTTCTGCATTTTTAGGAACCGCATATTTTTCTGCATTGTTTTTTCAAAACGTATCCTGGGTTCAACTCCTGACAAATCTTTGGGTTGTTCCTGTGGTAACCGCCGTCTTTTGTCTTGGTTTTGCCGCTGTGATACTATTCTATATTTCTCCATACCTTGCTATAAGTATTTTCTATTTTCCCCTAAGGTTTCTGCTTCAAATAATTTACAAAACAGCGCATATCTTCGGTAAACGTAAATTTTCATTTCAAGTTACCGAAAACTCCATGAATTTTGCAACTTTTGTTCTTTACGCAGGAATTGTGATTTTTTCATATTTTCTTCTTAAAGCACTCTATGATATTAAAAAAGAAAAAAGCGACCCCAAAAGAGGCCGCCCAAAATCTAAAATTTCATAACAATTTCCTTGAAAACATTTCCGCGTTGTTCAAAATTATCAAACAAATCAAAGCTTGCACAAGCGGGCGAAAGTAACACAATATCGCCATCTTTTGCACTGTTTTTCGCAGAGACAATCGCTTCCTCAAAGGCATCAGCTCTGACAATTTCAATATCCTTGAAATTGTCCGCCTTTCTCACTGCCTTTTCTATTTTAGGGGAGGTAACTCCCACCAAGACAAGGGTCTTTACATACTCATTGACAACTTTCCCAAAGTCGTCAAAGGGTATTTTTTTATCGTAACCACCAGCAATCAAAATCACTTTTTGATTAAAGGACTTGAGACCAGCCGTGGTGCGTGCAGGACTACTGGCGATTGAATCGTTATAGAACTTTATGCCGTCTTTTTCACGCACAAATTCAATTCTGTGGGCCACACCGCCAAAATTCCTTGCTACCTTTTCAACAGTTTCTTTTGAAACATAATCTCTCGTTGCCGCAATGGCAGCCATATAGTTTTCGATGTTGTGAAGACCAGGAATTCTTATATCAGAAATCTTGATTATTTTTTCTTCACCATAGAGCAAAAAGTCATTTTCAAGATGCACAAGAGCCTCGCCTTGTGACGAAAAGCTTCTGTGTTCACCGTTTGCTTCCATACCTATACTTTTTGAAACATCATTTGCAGTATTTGTAACAAGAACGTCTGTTTCATCCTGAAATTTCATTATATTTTTCTTGGACTCCACATATTCGTCAAAATCAGTATGCCAATCAAGATGGTTCGGTGTTACATTGGTAACAACAGCAACCTTTGGACTTTTTTTAATAGAAAACAGCTGAAAACTTGAAAGTTCAAGCACAACCTTATCATTCTTAGTTATGTTTTCTACTTCACCAATCAGTGGTTTACCAATATTTCCCCCTATAAAGCACCTATAACCCTCTTCTTTGAGCATTTCACCAATAAGAGTGGTAGTAGTGGTTTTTCCATCACTTCCGGTCACCGCAATTATTTCACAGGGACAAATATCAAAGAATAACTCCATTTCAGATGTAACCGCAATACCTCGGTTTCTCGCAGCAAGAAGCTGGGGAACATCCCCACGAAGACCCGGAGTTTTGAAAATAATTTCGGTCTCCTCTGGAATTTTTTCAAGGTATTCTTCACCAAGAACAAATTTTACCCCAAGTTTTAGAAGCTCATCATAGACCTCCCCCAGACGCTCTTTATCTTTTTTATCGTGAGCGGTAACTTTGGCCCCGGCATCAATAAGAAATCGTATTAGCGGGATATTGCTGACGCCAATACCAATCACCGAAATATTCTTATTCCTGACATACTGCTTGTATTCAGATATTTCCATAAATAGCCCCTCCGGATATAAAGCGAGCCGTAACAAAATCATAAATCTTTTGTTACAGCCCGTATTTTTATTTAATTATTCAGCGTCAAGAATGTCGCCAAGTGTGAAAGAACCTTCTTCTGTATAAGATTCGTCAACCACTTCTTCCACAACTTCTTCTTTTTCAGGAGCATAGTCAGGGAGAAGAACCTTTCTTGAAAGACCAATCTGTTTTGTATCGTTGTTGATTTCAGTAACCTGTACTTCAACCTCATCACCGATATTGAGAACATCAGACGGTTTTTCAATTCTTGTATTTGCTATCTGTGAAATATGGATAAGACCGTCAACAAAAGGTGCAACTTCTGCAAAAGCACCAAAAGGAAGAATGCGAACAATCTTACATTTTATGTTGTCTCCAACCTTAAGGTCTTTTGTAGCCTTGTACCAAGGGCTGTCTTCTTCTTTCTTGTATCCAAGAGAAATCTTTTTCTTTTCGATGTCGATTTCCTTGATATAAACAGTGAGAGAATCACCAACTTTAACAACCTCTGACGGATGCTTGATTCTCTGCCATGAGAGTTCAGAAACGTGAACAAGACCATCAACGCCGCCAAGGTCAATGAATGCACCGAAGGCTGTAAGTGACTTAACTGTTCCTGTGTATTCTTTTCCAACTTCCATACCAGCCCAGAAAGCTGCTTCTCTTGCTTTCTTTTCTTCTTCAAGTTCTTTAACAAGCGAAATCTTTCCTGTTTCCTTGTTCATATCCTTGATATATACGTCAATAGAGTCGCCAACTTTAACTACCTCTGATGGATGTTTGATACGACTGTCTGAAAGTTCTGAAACGTGGATAAGACCATCAACACCGCCAAGGTCAACAAATGCACCAAAAGCTGTAAGTGACTTAACTGTTCCTGTGTACTTTTTGTTAACTTCTGCTGCTGCCCAGAATTCTTCAGCCTTCTTCTTGCTGATTTCTCTTGCAACAGTCTTGATTGAGCCAACAACTCTGAGACGACCTCTGCGGTCTTTGTCCATCTTTATAATTCTAAATGAAACTTCGGTATTAAGAAGTGAGCCGAGGTCTTCAACAAAACGTTCAGCAGCTTCTGATGCAGGGATGAACACCCTTACACCCTTTGCGTTTGTAACAATACCGCCTCTTACGATTTCGCTTACTCTTCCACTCAAAACAGTGCCATTTTCAAAGTCTGCACGGATTTCCTGCAAGCCTTTTTCAGCATCGATTTTCTTCTTTGAAAGTGTAACAACGCCGTCACGGTCTGAAACGTGAACAACAAACACATCTATTTCATCGCCAACTTTAACCAATGTTCTAAAGTCAACGCTTGTATCGCTTGTTACTTCGTCTGCAGGGATAACTCCGTCATACTTTCCGTCAATGTCTACCTGTACCTCTGTAGGGGTAATTCCGATAACTACACCTTTAACAATATCTCCTGTTGTCAAAGGTTTTAAAGTTTCTTCCAATGCCTCTGCAAAGTTCATTTCATTTGTGATTTCCGCCATGGTAAATTTTGCCTCCTTGATTACCTTATCCGGAGTGGATGCTCCGGCGGTAATGCCTACTTTTTTTATATTTTTATTTTTTAACAAATGAGCAAGCTCATTTAATCCTTTTGCATTTTCAAGCTTGTAAGTCTCATGGCACCTCTCACGGCATATTTCAAACAGCTTGTTTGTGTTTGAACTGTCGCTTCCGCCAAAGACAAACATCATATCGCATTCCTCAGAAAGTTTTGCTGCTGCAATCTGCCTTTCTTCGGTCGCACTACATATTGTATCAAAAAAAATTGCATTTGTAAAATGTTTTTTTAAACTTTTTTCAATTTTTTTTAATTTTTCTTTCCTCATAGTGGTTTGAGCCACCAAACTAATGGGAATTTCGGCATCTTTCGTCAAAAATTCATCAGCATTTTCGTCTGCCCCGATGATGATAGCCGAATTTTCACACCAGCCGTTTATACCTTTGACCTCAGGATGATTTTTGTCACCAATAATAACAATCTGTCTTCCCTTTTGATGCTCTTCTTCAACAATTTTATGAATTCGTTTCACAAACGGACAAGTAGCATCAATAATCTCAATACCTTTATTTCGAATTCCTTCATATTCTTTCCTTGAAATCCCGTGAGCTCTTATTATGACCACCGAATTTTCAGGTAAATCAGAAATCTTTTCAGCACACCGAACACCCAAATCTTCAAGTTCACAGGTAACATCATTGTTATGGATAAGCATACCATAAGTATAGATTTTCTTGTGAGCTGATTTTGCACTCTCATAGGCAATCTTCACTGCCCTGTCAACACCAAAGCAAAACCCCGCCTTGTCAGCAATTTTAATTTCCATAAACCTTAGCTCCTGCCAGCTTTGCAATCTCAGGCATCAAAACCTCGTCTGTTATTTTTTGAAGCTCTTCCGAGGAAAGTCTTTGATTGTGATACTCAGAAAAGTCAATATAATCACCCACAGTCATTTTTACCCTGCTGCGGAACTTATATGTAGTTTCAATACCAATGGGCAAAAATCCTACTCCGGCTTTTGCTGCAAGCATAGCAGCGCCTTGTTTCCCTTTGCCTAAAGTTCCAGGGGTTCTCACCCTCATTCCCTCAGGGAAAATAACAAGAGTTTTACCATCTTTAAGGAGCTTTATTGCAGTTTTCACAGCCGAAATGTCATTTCCGCCACGTTTAACAGGAAAAGCTCCAAAGGCTTTTATTACCTGAGCAACAATGGGAACCTTAAAAAGACTTGCCTTTGCCATATACGCCATCTTTACAGGTAAAAAAGCCGCAACAAGAGGCGGGTCAAAGTTGCTCAAATGGTTTGGTACAACAAGAAAATTCTTATCTTTAGGAATCTTTTCAAGCCCCTCAATTTCAACTTTAAACAAGAGGCGGTATATACCCCTGACTATTGATAAAACAAAATTATACATTACTTTCCTCTTCTTTCATTGATAAGGTTAAGGATTATTTCAACAGACTCCTCCAAGGTTTTTCCTGTTGTGTCCACGATGACACCGTCATCAGCAGGCTTAAGGGGTGCGATTTCACGTTCGGAATCGTTTTTGTCCCTGTACTGCATATCATTTTTTACCTCATCAAAATCACATTCTACGCCTTTCTCTATAAGTTCTTTATAACGACGCATAGCCCTTTCTTCAACCGATGCCGTAAGAAAAATTTTGAGCTGAGCATCAGGAAGAACAACAGTACCTATATCACGTCCGTCCATAATAACGTCCGTTTTTTCAGCAATGCTGCGTTGAAGTTCCAAAAGCTTTTTGCGTACAGCCGGAATTTTCGAAATATCGGATGCCGCAACAGACACCTCAGGCATACGAATTTCGGTTGAAACATTTTCGCCGTTAAGGAAGATTTCCTGCCCGTTCTCGCCATGAGCGATATCAATAACAATTTCTTCAAGCATAGCTTCGACGCTTTCCTTATCACCGTTTATATCAATATTTCTGCGAAGAGCCGCAAGTCCAACCGCACGGAACATAGCACCCGTATCGATATATACGAAACCTATTTTCTTTGATGCAGCCTTTGCAATAGTGCTTTTTCCCGCCCCTGCAGGACCGTCAATAGC
>JAZROR010000165.1:0-1885 GCA_045648845.1 Clostridia bacterium | reverse complement strand
AAGTGGGTCCGGGCTTCCGCCCGATTTCGCGCCGCTTTAGCGGTGCGATTGCGCGGGGCAGCGGTCGCTTTAGCGACAGCGTATAGCCAAGCGCTCTGCTAGCCTCTCCTACGGAGAGAATAACATCCAGCCGAAATGTATAGCCACTTTTAAAACCTTGATTTTCACCC
Source organism: Clostridia bacterium (assembly GCA_045648845.1). GTDB lineage: Bacteria > Bacillota > Clostridia > Monoglobales > Monoglobaceae > SIG440. Next base: position 1,715 of record JAZROR010000165.1, on the reverse strand, counting down.
CCTTTAAAAAGAATGTTACAATTCAGATACACTTATCAACTCCTTTCTCAAAACAGTTCTATGACAGTATGACGGCTATGACGGATTATATGGTACATATCACATCTTAATTGTGCAGGTGAATGGAATAAAATCCTCATCCACCTCGGCATCTGTTTCGAAATTTACAGCGGTATTATCTCCATCAGTTTCCGCAGTTGCATCATCAATTTCAGTTTCAAAATTTGATTCTACATCTGAATTTTCTTCGGAAGCTTCGCTCACAATTCTGTCGGGATCAAACCAAAGTTTTTGAGTCCTTTGATACATATCACGAACAGATTCATAATTGATTTTGTGAGCTTTCAAAAATTCTTTGTTGTCCGTCAGCTTTTTACCGAGAATTGGAGCAGTAAACTCCACATTGCATAGCTCTTTTATGAGCTGACAAAGCTCTGTTGCCGTTCCTGAAAATGGTCCTGACTTTTCTAATAACTCTGTTATAATTTCAACCATTTTCATGCCCTCACTGTCTTCCAGAGAGTCAGAAATCTTATCCCAGATGTGTGTACCGAAACCAAATCGCAGTTCTATTTCACGAAGACCTGTGTCGCGTCCTTTGCAATATAAGATGCCATACCACTTTTTCTTTGGAAAAGTATTCAAAACATAAGTGGTATCTGCTCCTCCTGCGAGAGCATTCGTACCTGAAATCATGTTCTGAGGATTGTTGTCATGTTGCTTTCTTAAATGATGGACAAGTACGATAGTGATATCGAGTTCCTTTGCAATTTTTTTCATATAATTCATCTCTGCGTACTCACAAGCATAAGCGTTTCCGGCGAATTGTTCTCCTCTTATTAACTGAAAAGTATCAACGATTACGAGCTTAATGCCTGGCTCTTCATTGACGATTTTCCTGAGGAAAGTATCGAACCCATTGTCCATGTTTGGTGCATCATACATGAACAAAAGATTGTCAGTTTCACTGCCGGGCATACCCTCAAGTCTGTCCTGAATACGATTTTCAGTGTCCTCCAAACAAAAATACAGAACCTTGCTTTTGTTGGTTTTAAATCCCCACAGCTCATTTCCGTTTGCAACGCAAAGTGCAATCCAAAGTGCGAGCCAGGACTTGCCTGCTTTAGGATGTCCCGCAAGAAAATGAACTCCCTGCGACATAAACTTCTCTACCACAAAGTTAATTGGTTTCTTTTCTTTCTTCATAAGTTCTCCTGCTGATACAGGTTTTGTTGTTAAATTAAACATTTAGATTCCTCCAATCTTTTAAAAAAATTCAAAAAAAATATCTCCCACAGGCCTTTGGGAGATTCATTATAGCGCGAGGAAAAATCCGCGTCAACATACGTTACAAAATTGCAGCGAAAGTGCAGCGCGTGTGTAATATAAACCAATGTTTGTAATAAAAGTGCAGCAAAAGAAAGTTTTTGGATATGAAAACAGCCGATGCGAAAAAATTCGCATCGGCTGTCGGGATTTTTACAGGTATGTCATTACATCAAACGATAAGAAGCAATATACTCTGCATCTGATTCCAGCTTTGGATCATTTTGTTCAAAGACAATATTTAAATTATTTTCTTTAGCAGTCAGGTCAAAATGACAAAGTGCAATCCCCACATCAATCATTTGCATATCAAGCTTTGAAGTGCGAGCAAATCCCTTACTGCGTTTCAGGTAAAAGTGAACTGCATTATCGCACACAACAACACGCCA
>JAZROR010000164.1:0-10014 GCA_045648845.1 Clostridia bacterium | reverse complement strand
CATTTGTGGTTATGGGTTCAACGTAGGGTTCGTATTCGGTTGCAACATTGCCTTCTTCAATTTGTATTTCATTCATATAATTGGCGTATGCTGAAAATCGGAAGAAATAAGCATCATCGGGAACTGTAAAAGTAAATGGTTTCGCTGATGTGCTTCCTTTATAGTTGACACCAGACACATAGACTTTGGCATCGTCATAAAATGCTAATCCTGCACTATATCCCGTACTGTGATTAATGGTGTATGTCTTACCCCTCATTTCTTCGCAAGGGATATATTTTTGTGTGCAACAAATGTAGCCACCCGTGCTTGAATAATAACTCCCTGTTGTACCCTCTATATGTTGATTGAAAACCATTGGATATTTTTCAGCATCATACAGATTCTTTCCTCTCACCACCACAGGCACTTTGTATTTGCCGTTGTCGGCAAGCTCCCCAACACTCTCAACCTCAATAGGAGCTTCGGGCGTGGGAGTACCGTTTTGTACACTGTTTCCGTATACCTCAAGCTGTTTCATTTTTTTATTTCTAACACAGTTTTCAAGTGTCAGAGGAACACCTTCGGCACTTCCAACCTTGTCACAATGAGTTAATCCCCAATTTACATAGTCTTTAAGTGTAAGCATTTAATACACCCCCGTGTATTCGGAATAGTTTACAATCCATCTCGGCATGCCGTCATCAGTGTTACACTTGGCATAGATTTCGTAACCTGTGTTAATTTCGGGTATAAGCTCAAAATCATAGGTGTTGGTTGTGTCAACAACAAGATTTGTTGTTTCTCTGCTGACGAACCCAACATATATTACATCGCCATCATTTGCCACGGATGGGAACGCAAGGGTAATGTTATGTTGAGAACCAAAATTATATGCCGTGTTGGGAACAAGTGTTGTGGGAACTCCGGTAACAGGTGGAGCAGTTATTTCGTCTATTATGTCTTTGTTATAGTTGATTGCTTCCCATATACTAGGAAGTTCTGCCGAAATCACAGTCCATAAATCGATTCCCAACCCGCTTGTTACTTCGGACAATTTGTCCAACTCTTCCTTGTCCGCCTTCAATTCGATAAGAGTATCAATGTCATGGCGGTTGTCACCGATTGAATTTTCCATATCGGGAATCTTACCCACATTAACCTTTTCATCATCCGTCAGATGAATTCTATTCTCATCGCCATTGGCTCTATGCTTTGCAAGCGCGTCCTTGTTTGCATCTGCAGAAGCTTCAGCGTTAACAGCCACATCATTAGTCAGATTAATCTCTTCGCGAAGTCTCTCTTCCATCGCCGGCAGATTTGGCTTATTCCCGATATAAGCATCAGAGTTCGGGTCCGTCTCTGCCCAGTTCGCCTGCACATTCTTCTGTGCTCCGTCTTCAACACCCTCAAGCTTCGTCTTAATAGCCTCAATATCGCCAAGTCGCTCAATCATCTCGTCAATTGACACTTTTTTATTCTGCAAGTCTATTAATAAGGTAAGATATGCGCCTACATCCTTATCCATTGGAAGTATCTCGGCAGAGTCAATTCCGTCTTTCACTTCCACCCACACTGCAGGTCTTACATCCTTATACGGTTCATCCACCTGCTCATCAGACACTGCATATATGACTATCTTGAAGCTTCCATCCTCTGTAAGCATCTGAGGTGGAACAATTCCCGTGAATCTATCCTTGTCAGCGTTAAGCTCAAGCATCACGTCTACAGAGTTCTTGCCCTTGTAGTAGACAGCATTAACCATCTTATCCTTCCAACTTTCGGAGAACCCTTCAACTCTAATTCCCGATGAATTAATATCGCCCTCGGAAATGTTCTCGCTCACTTCCACCGTGCCCTTGCCAACATCTATGTCTATCCATTTGTTAACCACTTTTTTCATCTCCGTTCATTTTAAAATCTTACTTATATTATATCGCTCAAATACCGCTATTTAGAGTCCCCCAAGCCCACGCCGTATTTTTCGCTTTCCCATTTTTCACACAAAAAAAGACCTCCTCAATTGAAGGTCTCTTTTGCTGTTCTCTCATAGTATGAATCAAGAGATTTCTTAAATTGGCATTCCCACCATTGCCCTGCACAAAAGCCATAGCATAATTCTCTGCGCATTTGCGAATCCTTGGGGCGTACACTTCCCGCTTCGCACCTTACCGCTCCCTTTACTTCTTTTTTGAAATAAGGACAAATAGCATCTCTTTCCAACGCACTCATCTCTTCCTCCTACAAGGTTATCGCATCGCCACGGTCAATATCTCCATAGGAAGCACAAAACCTGTATAAACCGTGATAGCTAAGTACGCAGTATTTGCCGTACATCTGAAGCACTTCCGCTTTTATTTTCTCAGATTCAGTGTAATTCGATTTCCTCACACTGACCTCAATATAATCTCCCACTCCCATTTGTCATACCTCCTTAATTTTTATCTTATGTACCCAAAGCATCAACTTTCTTTTTATGATATAATCGGGTAGCCTTTGCCCCTTGGCATCTTCGACAATCGTCTTGCCATTTCTCTCATACACAAAGTCCGCATAGTACACTACGCCGTGTTCAACACATACACGCTTGACCTTTTTTTGACCTTTCTTGGGACCTTTCTTATAAAGCTCATCCGTCTCAACGACTTCCCATTGAGCAGGAAGAAGTTCAAACGGCACTTGCCTGCGAAGATTGCTTATTTCCCCCGTCCGTTCAAAAAACCGTAATGTGCACCATCGTTCAGCCTCTCTCTTGCTCTGGAACTCAATACCATCAACCGTTGTCCTTACCGCATGATGTTTGTTTTTCTTTTTTTGCATCATCAAAGCTTTGTAACCTGCAACTGTCATGCTTGGTCCTCCAGTTCAAAAATAATCTGCCCTTCATATAATGGTTGTCGTCTGCCTATCCTTCTCATATGAGCTCTGACCGGAACAACACACCCCTCATTGCCTCGACATCTCCTTAACATTGCATTAGCTTTTGCAAAGGACTTCAAAGCTCTTTTCCTTTCCTGTTCGGCGTATCTCATAACCGTCTCATCATCAGCAATAAAATAACCTCTGCCGCCCTGTAGATTGATTATGTTGTAACTTTTCTGAAGTTCCGACAAAACTCTCCTTGCCTCACGGTCAGACTCGCATCCCAGAACCACCGCAAGGTCTTTTCTCTTAACCGGTGTTGAAAACATTGCAATAATATCAACCATAGCTTTCTCCTTTCGTCAAACTTCTAAAGCGGCAAATCATCGTCTCCGGGCATTGGCACAAACCCTGAATTACCTGTCGGCAAACTCGTCTCCGTAGTTCTCTCTTCACTCTTTCGTTCTCCGCAGAAGTATGCTTCGTCCACATTGACCTCAGTAACCTTCCGATTCTCTCCGTTCTTTTCATATGCCCGTGTCTGAATACTTCCGTATAGGGATATCAGTTGACCCTTTTTGAAGAATTTGCAGATAAATTCAGCCGTGTTCTTCCAAGCCACACAGTCAATCCAGTCTGTCGGATACTCACCGTTTGCATCCTTAAATCTTCTCGGCACAGCCAAGCAGAAACTTACCACACTTGCACCGCTTGCCGTTGTTTTTAGTTCAGGGTCTCTCACCATTCGCCCTGTCAATATTGTCTTGTTCATCGTTTATCTCCTTCCATTTGCTCATCAATTATTCTTTTCAACTCTTGCATATATTCTGGTGACATATTTATTGCTTCACCGCCAATAAAATAAATTAAATCGCTGTGGTAATCAACACAAGTGACATTATCAAGGTTGATACGATAACTTGAAATCTTAACAAAATTAGCCATCACTCCGCACCGCCTTTCAGTAATTCCATATCGTAACCGCTATTTACGAATTTCTCTGTCAACGAATGACAGACACGGTTCCCAAGTTTCTGATAGATGATTCGCATATCATCTTCTGTGAAGTCAGTTTCAAGAAAATCGTTTATGCCATTAAGCATAAAATTGTGGAATCTCTCGTTTTTGATATTTGAATGAAATGGACAAGTTTTACACGCACCCCTTGAAAGCCATTCTAATATCTTGCATTGGACATCAAATTCATTTTCGCAATCTTCAAGTCTGAAATACTGATTTGCTTCTTTATGTGCGATAAATTCCAAAGCTGCATTTATAAAACTTTTCGGAAATGCCATTGCTAATTTCTTGGTTACTAAACTATCAACCATTATTCACCACCGCCTTTCAAAGCTTTTTCTGCTTCTTCTCTTGAAAAATGTAATGACTTACCCCATTCCTCAGATGGATATTTTAAGTCGGCAATATAAAATATTTGCTTGCCTTTTTCTTCTGTGATTTCTATTCGTTCAACTGTATATTCGTATATTTCAGGGGAATGTGTTCCATCGAAGAATTCACTTATGTCATAAACCCTATCCCCAACCTTGCAAGGCGGTCTTATCCAACCATCGGCAAGGATGGCATCAGCAATAGTGTCCACACAATATGACCGTGTATTTTCTCCGCAAGTGTCGCATAAAACATCACTATTGGTTATCAACTCAATCAATCTATCTCTCATTCGTTATCACCTCAATCGTTTCTTCGCACAGTGCTTTGATTTTGTGGTAGAGTTCGTGCAACTCTATTACCTCGTTGGTATCAAGTATTGCAAGTTTGATATAGTGCTTAAGGCAATTTTTAAAAGTCATAAAATAGCCGTGTGTTTTAATTGCAGGTTCTTTAGTCTTTTGGTTGATGTATTCGCTTTTTAAAGTGAAATTCATATCATCAACCTCTATAAAATAATTGTGTTTTAATTTAATTATCATTCTGCATCGCTCCTTTCGACATAGCACCATGACTGTGGGGGGCTTTTTATTTTGAATGGGCTTAAAATTTTCAGGTTTTTTGCAAAATCTGAATCCGTATTCAAGTGTGCATTATCTCCTGTCATTTCATTATGTTTTGCAAGCTCTTTTCTTAATCTTTCTCTCTTTTTCCACTCTAAATAGCAGTAGTCTGAATGACCGATTTTGAAAAACTCGCACAGTTCTTTCGGCTGTTCATATATTACAAGGTCTGATATGTGCCAGCCGTAGAAAGTGCCAAATCCCACACCTATGTACTTTTTTAGTTCGTTGTATTCAATACAACTTTCTCTGTATAGGTCTATGCTTTCGTACGGCAAATCGCCATCGTTCGACCACTCGATAAAGCCTGTTTCGTCTCCATCCTCATCAACAAAAATACTTGCGATTTCCTCATAGCAATCATCATCGACAAATTCACATTCGTAGTTTTGGATTCTGTCACACACAAACTCGCCCATGACTTTGCCACTTCTTTCGTTGTAATAACAAGTTTTGTCATATTCAGAAATGTGTTTCCCTGTTCCGCTAAAAGAAACAGATACAGGCTTTTTTGTTTGGTAGATATAACACTTAAAAGGTGTCTCTATCTTCGGTCTTGTTTTTCTGACTTCAACGGTCTTTTTGCCCGATGCTATAAGCTCGCACCATTTAGGCTGAATGCTTATCAAAACCTCACGCATCAGAATCACCCACCGCTTCTTTGATTTTCGCTGCAATTTCAAGATAATCTTCACTACAATGCACACAATCATAATCTGTTGAAAAATCCGGTGTAAAGTCCATATAAATAATGTTTTGCCTAACATCTGTAATGTGCGAAACATTAATAAGCACAGCCATGTTTGAATCTTTTGCATTATGAACCTCAATAAATCCTTTAATCATATTAATCACCCGCCCTTCTGCATTTTGGTTGGGCAATCTGACGAAATCCACCCGTTTGACCTTGTTGGAACACTCTCTTTCCAAAGTATGGGCAGTCGATTCCAAGACAAGGTTCAAATTCAGTGGTTTCTTCAATCTTTTTCGGTTTGCCATAATTTGGATGAAAGGGGTTTTCTTCAACCGTTGTTTTGGTTGTTTTTGTTGTTCTGAATGGACATTTCATACTGCATCACCCACCATTTCTTTTTTGACGTGTTCAATGGTTGCAACATCAATTTTGTGTTCCCAATTACCTACTGCAATATCAATCAACCTCACCTCAAACTCTCTTATTGCTTCGGATTTGGCGGTTTTTAGTTTTTCGTTCAATTTCCATGCATATTCCTCTGCGGTTATAACATCCCTGTGCATTGCATCTCGTTCTTCTTGCAACCTCTCAATCTCTGCCATCAACTCTGAATTTTCGTCTCTCAATGTGCTTTTCTTTCGTATGAGAATATCAATCTCTGCCTTTTGGCGGTTGAGTAGAGCGAGAACATCTTTTGAAAACTTATCTATTCGACATTCCAAAGTCTTTATTATCATTTCGTCATCCGTCATTTTTTTACACTCCTTGTAACTATGTTTCTTATTTTTTCGCACCAGCCGTTGCAGTCCGGTTCTCGACAATTTAAGCACGCATCAATGGCAGTGCTGTCAAAAAGCCCTTCAACACAACTGATCTGATTTGATATTCTTTTCTTTTTTTGTGCTTTTCGGCATTCATCACTGCAATAATAGTAACTGCCCGGCATGATCGCACTGCCACACACGATGCATTTGTTGTTTTTTTTGCGTGTCCTCGGTTTGCGGTCATTCCACCACTTAACACCGCACTGATTACTGCAATATAACCTTCTTCCACCATAGCCGGTTTTGAATTCTTTACCGCAACATTTGCATTTTTTCATGACTTTCCCTTCCATAAATCCAAGCACCGCCAACAATCACCGCTGTTGCAAGTGCCACAATGCCATAATCAGCGAAAGTGTAAAAAAGCACCGCTCCAATGCTGACCGCCAACGAAGGCAACCAAATCAAAAATGTCTTCATGGTGTTTCACTCCTTTTTTCTTTGCAGTGCTTCCCATTCCTTCAATTCTTTTGCTGCATCTGCAAGCCTTTTTTCACAGTTCTGTGCAGCATTCCATTTGCGTTCAATCATTGCTTCGATATACGGCTTCGGATCATTGTCAAGACTGAACATTCTGTTTCCATAGTGATTTGTTATAATCCCAATGTCAGCTTTGTTGATTCGATGTCCTTTGCCAATATATGATTTCGGTTTTTCTTCAACTTCAATTTCTGTTACAGTAAACAGTCCGTTGTCAGATTTCCAAGCACCCCAAGTGCTAAATTCATAAATAATCATTTATATTTCACTCCTTGCATATTCTCTGAATTCCTGTTCTTTTTCGGTTCTCTTTTCTTTGATTCTTTCACTGCTTGCCAATTCCGGAAAATCAGCCTGAAGCTTTTGCCTTGACCTTCTGACAGTTTCGAAGTTTGGCAGTTTGAATGTTTTCAGTGATGAAAGAACCAACCAAAACGGCTTTTCTAATGCCGAAGGGTTCAGCTTTTCGCACACTTTCAAATATAGAAACATATCACTGTTTCGGGCTGTTTCATCATCAGTCAAAATCTGTTTGACAAGTGCTGAAGTCTGGTTCAGTTTGTTCATGTTCTTCACTCCAATCTAATTTTTGACCGCAAAAGTGACAGTGTGTACGTTTCAGTCTTACAGTGCTGTCACCGAATTTTTCAAATTCATCAACCACATTTCTGCACGTTGGGCATGTGCAACAACAAACCAAGCTTGCTTCGTGCGTGACCTTTTTTGGCATCTGCTTTTCAATTGCTTTAAGCACAAAGTTTTTGTTTATCGCATATTCATATTTAATGCCATTTGCAAGGGCAATTTGAGTGCAAACACCGAAGACTTCATCTTCAAGCTTTTCTTTGACCTTGATGGAATATTCAGTGACAAACTGTGACATCGGTGAAGCATCAGGATTTATCAATTCAAAAGAAAAATCCTTCTGAAATTGCCCAAGCTTTTCTTTGTTGATGTTTTCGGGAAGTGGTTTGAATTTATCGTTCATTTTTTCTGCATCCTTTCCCACTCTCTATCAAAAGCCTTCCACTTCTGCCGTGTGTTTTTCCAGTGTCGATTGTTCCAATGCCAACGGATTGAAAATAAATAATATTTGATTTTTTTCATTTTTCACACCTCAATCAATTGTTTGTATTTTAGAACTGTTCGGCAGCCACATTTTCGGGTTAAAATTAAGTGTATAATTGTATTTGTCTACATCACCGCTTGTGATGTCTTCGACAACATAAGTGACATTATCACTCAAACCGATAAAATGTTTTTTGTATTCTCCATCTTCGCATTCAACAATTACTTCAAGTTGATTGTCTGCACGGTCGGCTGTAATTGACATTTTTCCGGTCATCTGAAACAACACTTCACCCTGCAAACAGTTGACAACGGTGATCTGTCGCACATCGTTGAAATTATCAGCCTGAAGTGACAAATTGTATGAAACATCATCTGCCTGTCTTTGGTCGCAACCGCTAAAAATAGCGATACTTAAAGCAACAATTAAAGATACTATTAATAATTTTTTCATGGTAAAATTCCTTTCTTTATACCTCTTTTATTCTGATGCCGTGAAAATACAACATCATTTTGCGTTTTATGATATATTCTGTTGTCTGAATTCCCTTTGCATCTTCAACAACCCATTCGCCCTTTTCCTTGTACACAAAATCAGCAACATAACTCACTTCCCTTTCAAGAAGCTTGCCTTTGTGAACACCGCCCCTTTTCCCTATGGTGTCGGGTTCTCTTTGTGCCGGAATAAGAACAAATTTGACTTGCCTTTTCAGGTCTTGAATTGCCCCTGATGTTTCCATCAAGGACAATTCTTTCCATCGTTTTGCTTCCTTCAGCGAATCGAAGGTTATGCCGTCAACAGTTGTTCTTTTGTTGCGGTATTTGCCGGGATAATATTGTCTTTGTCTTTTCTTCATGCTTTATACCTCAAAAAGGAAGATCATCCCCAGAATCGGGCATCTGTTCAAATCCGGGCATATCGGGAAGTGTGCCTTCTGATTCTGTATCAGCCTTGTTGCCTTTGCTCTCACAGAATTCAAAACCGTCAAGAACAACTTGCATTCTGTAGTGTTTGTTGCCGGCATCATCGGTGAAATCGTTGTTCTGCATTTCGCCCCACAGAATGATTTTTGTGCCTTTTTGCGTATGTTTTGCGATTGTTTCAGCGGTCTTATTGAAAGCAACACACTGAAAGAAATCCGCTTCGGGTTTGCCTTCCTGTTTAAACCTTCTATTGACCGCAAAATTGAATTTTGCGACAGTTTTTCCGCTTTGGGATGTAATCAGTTCGGCATCGTTGCAAAGTCTGCCAGATAATGTGATTTTATTCATATTTAGCAACCTCTCTTTGTGTAGTTGGAAGGAAACAGCCAACAAGTCTGCCGAATTCGTCTTTTACAAGAATTCTTCCTCTTGCAGAATTCGCTGTATATTGAAAACCATCAAACTTCTTCATGATTGATACATCCGCAAAAGTTATAATGTTTTCGCCTTCAAGCCTTTCAATTGTTCGGTTGGAATCTTTGAACATTTCGCCTGTTGGTTTTACAGGTTCATCCTTTTCATGTTCAGCAAGAACGCCTTTCAAGGTTTCTATTTTCTTGATTTTTGACACATCGAAAATTATTTCGTCTTTGTCAAATACAACTGCATCAAACCCGGTTGTTGTTACTGCAATTTCGTTTTCGTTTAATTCAGAAGCAGCAATTCTGCTATTAACATCAAGAAGAGCCTTGCACACTTCAATTTGTAATTGTTTTCTGTTCATTACTGACCACCCCCAAACAGTGCAGCACTTACATCTGCATTATTATTTGAATCTTCTGTTTTTTCTGTTGGTGTTTCGGGTGCATCAGGCTGAACAACTGCTTCAGCTTCAATCACATCTTCTGTTTCAACATAGGTTTTTGAGCCGTCTTCGTTGATGACTGCATAATCAGATTCAAGTGCTGTCTGCATTTCGATGCTCATGACACCCCATTTGCTGATTAACTGTCTTAACATCGTTTTATATGCCATTCCGTCAAAGTCTTTTGACCAGAATGTGTATTTGTTGCCTTTTTTCTTGTCTGATGCATAACCGGGTGAATATTTCAATGCATGTGCTTCCATCTTTGCTTTTGTCCAATACATAAGTCGGATCGTAGCCATG
>JAZROR010000163.1:0-27216 GCA_045648845.1 Clostridia bacterium | reverse complement strand
ATTAGTTTTGCCTTCCTAAGCCCGCTTTGGCCTCCGACTTGTCAAATATGTGGGTGCGGGAATTATTTATATGGCGGTTTTGTTTGTGCTTGAAAACGGTGTGGCCCTGAAACCTTTAACCGCTGCAATAGCAGGCGGGTGTGCAATAATCCTTTCGGGACTTGTGACAATCTTTTGGGAGGGCTTCAGCTTTTCGGGACTTTTTGAACTTCTCTTTGAAGGGATAGTTGCTGTCCTTGGGGCTTTGGCTTTTGAAAAGAGCTTGGGCCTCGTGTGAAACAAGGAACTTTCTTTGGGAAAAATAGGAACTGAAGAAAAACTCAGCATTGGCATTGTGATTGGTATAGCTGTGATGAGCCTTAAGGAAATCTATATCGGCACAAATTTTTCGGTGATGAATTCTGTTGCGGCAGGGATTTTGCTGGTTATTTCCGCAAGCTGTGGAATGGGGTATTCAACGGGCGCAGGGGTTGTGCTTGGAATTATTTGCGGTATAGGCAGCGATTATTTTTTGCCTATACTTGGTGCGTTCTGTTTTTGCGGATTTTTGGCGGGGCTGTTTTCACGGTTTGGAAAGGGCGGAACTATTGCGGGGGTTATCCTTGCCAATGCTGTTTTGGTGGTTTATACAGACGGGGCAATGGAGTCCATGCTTACTCTTTATGAAATTATGGCGGCGGCTGTTGCCTTTTCATTTGTGAAACCAAAAACTCTTGCTCTTATTGAAGAGACAGTTTGTCTTGATGCAGAAGAAAGGGCAGGAATAAGAAAGATAAAAGAAACCTTAAGGGCAAGGCTACACTCTGTGGCTACGTCTTTTGAGGCAATGGCAAAGACGCTGGAAAGGCTTTCGGACAAATCGAACGAAGAAAATACCGAGGATGTTGCAACTTTTTTCGATACAGCTGCAGACAAGGTTTGCAAAAAATGCAGAAAAAGCGGAATTTGCTGGGGCAAGGATTTTGACTTTACCTATAGGTCGCTTTTTCGGCTTATGGAGACAATGGATGAAAAAGGCGTTCTCAATCCGTCAGATGCGGAGCCACTTTTCAAAACCCGATGCATAGACCTCCCTCGGCTTGTGGAGGAACTCAATCACCAGCTGAATATTCATCAGGTGAAACGTGTTTGGCAAAATAAGCTGAAAGAGAGCAGAAAAATTGTAGGGGAACAGCTTTTTGGTGTATCGGATATAATCGGCAGCCTTTCTGATGAAATTGAAAGTGATATAAGATTTGATGATATTTCGGAACATGAAATAAAGAAAAAGCTCACCGAAAACGGAATAAAAGTGAAGAAAATAGAAGCGTTCAGAGAACAGCAGTGCAGATACAAGGTGGAACTCACCATAAAGCGTGACAGACTTCAAGGAAATGAGATTGATGAAACAAAAAGTGTAATGAAAAATATTTTTCGGGGTGATATCTTGGTGGAAGAAAAGTTTTCCGAAGACGAAAGATATATGAAGCTATCGGTGCGTGAGGCTGAAAGATACAAGGTGGAAACGGATTTTGCTCTCAAAGCCGCATCCGAGGAAAACGGTGACAATTACAGATTTTCACATATTAGTGGGGGAAAGTATGTGATTGCCCTGAGTGACGGAATGGGAACAGGCAGCCGTGCTGCCCGTGAAAGTCAGGCAATGCTTGAGCTTCTGGATAGTTTTTTGAGGGCAGGCTTTGATACACAGACGGCGGTTAAGTTCATAAATTCCGTTATGTTGCTTAAGTCAGACGAAGAGGCCTTTGTAACCATTGACATTTGTATAATTGACCTTTATACAGGGGAAGCGGAGTTCATAAAGACGGGGGCGGAGCCAAGCTTTATAATGCAAAAGGGTGGTGTGAATACTGTGAAAGCGGCGTCACTTCCCGTTGGGGTTATTGCGGAAATGGAGGCGGAAAGGACCTTTAAAACCATGGCTGACGGTGATGTGATTGTTATGGTCACTGACGGCGTTGAAACAAGGAACGAGGGAAGTATGTGGGTTAGTGAATTTTTGGAGGAGACAAGGAAAAACGGTGAAGAGAAAAATCTTGCCGACAAAATTTTATCAAAAGCAATAGAAAATCAAAATGGAAAAATAACAGATGATATGACGGTGCTTTCGATAAAGCTTCGGGAGGTAAGCTAAAAAACAGAGAATTTTATATCGTCATTTTGGAACAATAACAAAAAGTACCCTTGAAAAAAATTCAAAAGTGTGCTACCATATGTTTTAAATAAATGGGAGGGGAAATAAATGTCAGTTCCAAAATGGGCTAATGCAAAACAATACAAAGAACACATAAAAGAGAACAAAGGACCATTTGTGGTTTATGTGCTTTTGCGTGGATTTGTGATTTTGTCTATGGTAATATCCTGCCTGAGAGGGAATTATGAAAACCTTTTCTTTTGTGCGCTATCTCTTGTTTTGTTTTTGCTTCCGGCATTTTTTGAAAAGAATTTCGGGATTGACCTTCCCAATATACTCGAAATTGTGATTTTGCTGTTTATTTTTGCTTCGGTGATTTTGGGGGAAATGGGCAGTTATTATACAAAAGTGCCTTTTTGGGACACTCTTCTTCATACGGTGAACGGCTTTTTGTGTGCGGCAATCGGTTTTGGACTCAGTGATATACTGAACAGAAATGACAAAATAAAATTTAAAATGTCACCTGTTTTTTTGGCTGTGGTTGCATTTTGTTTTTCTATGACAATCGGTGTTCTTTGGGAGTTTTTTGAGTTTTTCTGCGATGTTGTTGTGAAAACCGATATGCAAAAGGACGCAGTTGTGAACACCATAGTTTCCACAGCTCTTGGTGAAAGCACAAAAGAGCCAAAGGTGATAGAAAATATAAAGGCTGTGTCGGTAAACGGCATGGATTTTGGGATAGACGGCTATCTTGATATTGGTCTTTTTGATACAATGAAAGATTTGCTTGTGAACTTTATAGGTGCTGCGGTTTTCAGCGTGATAGGTTTTGTTTATGTGAAAAGCCGTGGGAAAAGCAAAATTGCAAAGCACTTTATACCAACTGTTATTACAACGGAAGAAGAGAATGGAAAAGACCATGAAGATGAAAATAAGGGAAATTAACCGTGTGGCAATATCTGCTGCTATTATCACTGTGTGTTCGTGGATTTGTCTGCCGGGAACTGTACCATATACCTTTCAAACATTCGGAGTGTTTCTTGTGGCGGCGCTTTTTGGCGCAAAAAAAAGCACCTTGGCGGTGATTATATATATTCTGTTGGGGACTGTTGGTCTGCCGGTTTTTGCTGGGGGCAGAGGCGGACTTGGTGTTTTAATGGGAGAAAGTGGCGGATACATAATGGCGTTTTTGCCGTCTGTCTACCTGTGTGGAAGAATTTGCGAGAAAAGTCCTGAAGATAAGGAAAAACAGATTTTAGGAATGGTTTTGGGACTCACCATCTGTTATATTATCGGAACGATTTGGGCGTACGCAATATATTTGCGGGGCGGAGGAACTACTGCCTTTGGGATTGCCTTAGGAAAATTTGTAGTGCCCTTTGTCATTCCTGATGTGGCAAAAATAGTTCTTGCGCAATTTGTCGCACAAAAACTAAGAAAGATAATATAAAATCCGCAAGGGAAAGTCCTCTGCGGATTTTTTTGTTATATTGTGATGCCAAAAAATTTGACAGCATTTTCTCTTGTTGTGCGGATAACATCATCTGCTTGAAGCCCTTTGATCTCTGCAATTTTTTCAGCCACTCGGAACACCAGACTGCTGTCGTTTCTCGTTCCGCGGAAAGGCTCGGGAGCCATATAAGGACAATCGGTTTCGATAAAAATGCGGTCGAGGGGAATTTCTTTTACTGCCTCAACGGCACGGCGGGCGTTTTTGAAGGTTACAACACCGGTAAATGAGATATAAAAGCCCATTTTGATGAGTTCTTTAGCGGTTTCAGCACTGCCAGAAAAACAGTGAAATACACATTTTTTTATATTCTTTTCACGCAGGATTTCGATGCATTCGCCCTTTGATTCACGGTCATGGATAATCACGGGCATATCAAGTTCTTTCGCCAAATCAAGCTGAGCTCGAAACCATTCCTTTTGCACATCCGGGTGGGTGTCGTCATAGTGATAATCAAGACCTATTTCGCCGATAGCAACCACCTTTGGATGACGGGAGAGCTCTCTTAAAGTGTCTATGTCAGAGCTTTGCATGGAATGAGTGCAGCTTGGGTGAACGCCCACGGAAGCATAGATAAAATCATATTTTTCTGCAAGGGAAATGGACGTTTTTGAAGACTCTATATCCGATGCGATATTGTTGAGAAGACCTACATTTGCGTTTTTAATTTTTTGGATTATTTCGCCTCGGTCACTGTCAAACATACTGTCGTCAAGATGTGCGTGTGTGTCGTATAAAAAATTCATATTTTTGCCTTTCTTCTTATTAAAAAACCGGGTGGGGTTTCCCGCCCGGTTTGTGTTTTTATTTTAATTTTTTGATAAAAGTTTCAATGCGGCTCAGTGCTTCGTTAATACTCTCAAGCGAGTATGCATAAGAGCATCTTATATGCCCCTCACCGCATTCACCGAAAGCGTTGCCGGGGATAACTGCGACTTTCATATCATAGAGGAGCTTTTCGCAGAAATCATTTGACGAAAGACCGGTGCTCCTTATTGACGGAAAAGCGTAGAAAGCACCTTGCGGCTCGAAACAATCAAGGCCCATATCGTTAAAACCTTTAACAATGATTTTTCTGCGGTTGTCATATTCATCCCGCATAATCTCAATGTCGTCATCACCGTTTTTGAGAGCTTCGATAGCTGCATACTGTGCGGTGGTGGGAGCTGACATAATAGCATACTGATGAATTTTTGTCATTTGGGTGATAATGGACGGATGACCGCAGGCATAACCAAGACGCCAGCCTGTCATAGCATAGGCTTTTGAGAAGCCGCTTACAAGAACAGTTCGTTCATACATACCGTCAAGCTCTGCTATTGAAACGTGTTTCATTCCGTAAGTGAGTTCTGAGTAGATTTCGTCACTTAAAACCAAAATGTTTGTATCCCGAAGAACATCTGCGATTTTCTCAAGGTCGCTTCTGGTCATTATAGCACCGGTTGGGTTGTTTGGATAGGGCAACACCAAAACCTTTGTTTTTGGTGTTATAGCAGCCTTTAAAACATCGGGTGTAAGCTTGAAGTTGTCTTCTGCTTTTGTTAGAAGAGGAACGGCTACGCCTCCCGAAAGCTGAGTAATTGGCTTATAGCAAACAAAACTTGGCTCTGGAATAAGAACTTCGTCGCCGGGGTTTAAGACTGCACGCAAGAAGATATCAATCGCTTCACTGCCGCCTACGGTTACTATTGACTGGGTGGCTGCATCATAGTTTAAATTGAATCGTCTTTTCAGATATTTTGATATTTCTTCCCTGAGTTCCATAAGACCCTTGTTTGAGGTATAGTGAGTATGCCCCTTTTCCAGAGAATATACACCCTCGTCACGGATGTGCCAAGGGGTTACGAAGTCGGGCTCGCCAACACCAAGAGAAATGACGTTGCTCATTTCTGCTGCTATGTCAAAGAATTTTCTTATTCCTGAGGGAGGAATGTTCATAACTGCATTGCTAAGAAGAGTTTCGGGATTAAACGTCATAAAGATATAACCTCCCTGTCGTCTTCACTTTCTGTTACAAACACAGTACCGCCCTCTTTGTATATTTTGAGAACAAAATGAGTCGCTGTGCTGAGGACACCCTCCATAGGTGCAAGATGTTCTGAAATGAAAAGAGAAATGTCTTTTATGCTCTCGCCTTCAACTGTAATGCCGAAATCATAGCTTCCGCTCATAAGATTTAAACATTTAACCTGCGGATATTGATAAATTCGCTGGGCTAACCGGTTGAAACCGTTGTGACGCTGCGGAGTAACTTTGAGCTCTATGTATGCTGAAACCACGTCCCTCTGGGGAACTTTGTCCCAGTTCACAATAGCTCCATAACCAAGGATGACGCCATCCTTTTCGAGCTGGTCAATGGCGGCTCCGGCCTCGGCAACGGTCATATCCGCCATTGTGGCTATTTGTTCCAAAGAAAGTTTGCAGTTGTCATGAAGAATGTCAACTATTTTTTTTGCGTTTTTAATCTCGCTCATAATTTTTGCCTCCCGGAGTTTATATTAAAATTTATACAAATTTTCATAGTTAAGTTACAGTATACCATTTTTTTTTCAAATAGTCAACTTAAAGAAAATTAAACAAATGTAGGGGCTTAAAAAACAACAAAAATCCCTTGATTTTTACAAGGAAATAGTGTAAAATAAAATAGATTGTAACAAAAATTTAACAATATATTTAAGATGGGTTAACTTTTTATTGATATGATTATAAAAACAGTGCTAAAGAGGTGATTTTTTGAGTTTTAAAAACGAAACGGAAGAACAAATAGTTTTTATTTTAAAAAATTTGAAATCGTTACAAGCAAAGTTTTTTGATATTTGTGAAAATATAGGTGAAAAGGTTTTGAGACCTTTCGAAAGGAAAAATGGACAAAGACTCCCATCGGAAGAAATGGTTGAATACAAAAAAAGAGTCAAATCTTTGTGGAGTGAGTCTGGACGCAAAATTTTAAGTACGGTGTCCACCGCCCTCGTTATCATTGCAGTCTGTACGGTGGTGAACCTTTTGGGGTGGAGCCTTGGATATGAGGTTATTGTGGACGGTGAAAATATCGGTATGGTTACCGATAAAGCCGAGGTTTACGATGCCATAAGCGAAACTCGTGACGAGATAAAGATTTATCTTGGAGATGCATCGTATAGCAAAGAACCTGTATTTGTCCGCAGAATTGTGGAAGAAAAAACTTTAAGCACAAAGGATGACTTAAAGCGTGCGCTCCTTTCCAATGTGGATATGATGGTTGAAGCGTTTGGCGTATATATTGACGGAGAACTCGTCCTTGGCGTTTCGAGTGCCGACGCTGCTGAATGGGTTTTTACAAATTATAAAAAGAAATTTGCAGGAGAAGAAATAGCCGAGGATATGTCTGTTGATTTTTGCGAGAAAATCGATGTCAAGAAAGAATTTCTTCACATAGCGCTTCTTAATACCCCTGATGAAGCTCTCAAAAGCATTTCGGGGAATACAAAAGAGCTAACGTCATATACCGTTTGTGACAACGACAGTTTGTGGAGTATAGCAAAAAAATATGATACAACTGTGGAACATATTCTGGCTATGAACGATGAGATAACAGAAAACATCAAGGCGGGTATGGTAATAAAGGTCGAGGAAGCAGTTCCGCTCCTTTCCGTACGTACTGTACAGACGGTGTCTCTTGTAGAACCTGTTCCCTATACTGTGGAAAAAATAAAAGACGCCAGTCTTTATGAAGGTAGAACAGAGGTAAAACGAAGCGGTGTTGACGGAAGTGCAAAAATTCTTGCCCGTGTTACGAAAATTAACGGCAAGGAAGTGCAAAAAGATGTGCTTGAAAGTGAAACCTTATCTGCGCCAGTTTCCCAGATTGAAAGAATAGGTACCAAAAAACGACCTGCTACCACTGGGTCGGGAACATTTATTTCTCCCACTTTTGGAACACTTTCATCCCGTTATGGCGGACGATGGGGAAGACAGCATACCGGCATTGATATTGCAGGTAGCTATAATTCAGCCATTAAAGCGGCAGACGGCGGAAAAGTCATTTATGCCGGATGGATGTCGGGATACGGAAATTACGTGGTTATTGACCACGAAAATGGCTATCAGACAGGCTATGGTCACTGTGCATCCTTAACAGTCAGTGAGGGTGACAGGGTGGCAAAAGGCGATACAATCGCAAAAATGGGAAATACCGGTCGAAGCACCGGAACACATCTTCATTTTGAAGTGAAAAAGAACGGGGAATTTGTAAACCCCCTAAAATACGTAGGATATTGATTTTTTACCCAAGGAGGGCAAAAAAATGAGTAAAAAAATACTTATAGTTGACGACGAAAAACCCATTGTTGAAATACTGAAAATAAATCTTCAGAAAGAGGGATATGAAACTCTTGAAGCCTTTGACGGCGAAGCGGCTGTTAATATCGCTATGCAGGAGGAGCCTGACCTTATGCTTCTTGACGTTATGCTTCCCAAACTTGACGGATTTTCAGTTCTTAAGAAAATTCGTGAGAAATCGTCTCTGCCGATTTTGATGCTTACTGCACGTGAAGAGGAATTCGACAAGGTTTTGGGTCTTGAGCTTGGCGCTGATGATTATATAACAAAGCCTTTCAGTATCCGCGAGCTTATGGCAAGGGTAAAGGCACATATGAGAAGAACTGAAACAGCCTTTGCTGACAAGCAGGAAAAGTCTGCTGATAAGCTTGAAATCGGTTCTTTTGTGTTTGATTATAACAGATATGAGCTTTACAAAAACGGAGAGCATATCGAAATTACTATCAGGGAATTTGAACTGATAAAGTTCCTGGCAAGCCAGCCAAACAAGGTTTTTTCACGGCAGAGCCTTTTGGAAAGTGTCTGGGGCTATGAATATTACGGCGATGACAGAACTGTCGATGTTACAGTAAGGCGTCTTCGTGAGAAAGTGGAGGATGACCCGTCAGAGCCACGTTACATAATGACAAAACGTGGAGTGGGTTATTATTTTCAGCCCTGATGCTTAGCGTTACAATTCTTGCTGTGGGGAAAATGAAAGAAAAATTTCTTACCGATGCGGTGACAGAATACGCAAAAAGACTTTCGGCTTATTGTAAGTTTGATGTGGTGGAGGTCAGGGACGAAAAAACTCCTGAAAACCCAACCGAGACCGAAAAGAATATAATACTTGACCGTGAGGCAGAACAGATTTTGCAAAAAATTCCCAAAGGTGCTAAGGTTGTTTCCTTGTGCGTTGAGGGAAAGCAGATGTCGTCACACAAATTCGCTGATATGATTTCTGATTTTACGGTGAAAGGCTGTAGTAAAATTGTTTTTGTGATAGGCGGCTCAATGGGACTTTCGGAAAAGGTGAAAAAGATTTCAGATATAAGGCTGAGTTTTTCCGAAATGACCTTTCCGCATATGCTGATGAGGGTTATTCTTGCAGAACAGCTTTATCGCGGGTTTACCATTTTAAACGGAAAGACTTATCATAAATAAAAAATCCGTCACAGTTTGTGACGGATTTTTATAAAAAAAGACCACCAAAGTTCTTGGTGGTCAAAATAAGTTTTTTAGTTCAGGATATAAACCTTCATAGGACGTCTTCCAAAGCTTATGGCTTCGCCGCGTGTGTTGTAACAAAGGTCAATACGGTTTCCTTTTATGGCACCGCCGGTATCTGCGGCGATTGCTGTACCGTAAACATAAGAGCCGTCAAGACTCTCAATATAGAGCTTTGTTCCAAGTGGAATAATGCTTGGGTCAACTGCCACAATTCCATAACCTGCACGTCTGCCTGTTGCTGTAATGCCATAGGCGGGATGTGAGGGAGCTTTGCCGCAACTTGATGCGTCATAAGCGGTTGCGTTCACAGTGAGAACTCGGCTGTATGAAAGGTTGCCGCTACGTGAAGTGGTCACTGTGCCTGCTGATGCGATTGTGTAACTGTCGATGGTCTTCCTTGGACCAACTTCAGTAATCTGTGCAACAGCATCGCGGATAACCTCTTCTTTTATAACTTCGCGTTTTACTTCAACGCCGTCTTCATAGAAGATTTTGTAAGAAACCTTTTTCTCACCGGGGGCACCCTTTGATATAACTTTGCGGGCCCCTGTTGCCAAAGCTTTATTTTCACGCTGTGTACTTTCGTAAGGAATTTCTTCCACCATTTCGACGGTTTCTTCTTTTGTGCGGATAAGTGTAATCTCGTCAAACTCTGAAACCTTTGCGGTGTACTGAGGAATTGTTTTGTCGGTTTCCTTTGCATTGTAGCCAAGTTCGTTCAAAATTTCCCCTACTGTACGGCGTGTCGCCACGTGGAGAGTAGTTTTTCCCTTTTCAGTAACACTGACGTTAAAGGCTCTGTATATTTCAATTTTCATGCTGTCTTTGAGCTTATCGGTTGGCTGCACGTTCATTTCATCACGGGTACCAAGCTTGATGTTTTCAGCTTTCAAGACATCTTCAACATATCGATTAAATGTAATAACTTGTTTTGCGGAATTTCCTCCGTCAATGATTGTTATTTGTTTGCACATTACAGACACGGTGCATATAACTGCGACTGCAACAACTGCAAAAACTGATGACAAAAGGATGTTCCGTTTGGCTGATGAGGACATGTTAAGCATTCTATCCTTCAGACCATTCAGCATCAAATCACCTCTGCTTTATTAAATTTTGCCTCCCCTGTGGGGTGAGACGGTTACCATTATACACAAATTTTTGGCATAAAGTCAAATTTGATTATCTTGAAATAACCCAAATTAACCTTTTTAATTTTGGAAAAGAGGACTTCAAAAAGTGAAACATTTCAAAATACTCCCATTTTCTCTTGTTTTCTCTCGTTTCCTCAAACTCAAAAGGTCGATTTTCCAGAAATTTACAAAATGCGACGTGAAAAAATTTGTGATTTTCTTAAATACATTGTAGTCACTCATGGACAAATTTATTCCAGAAAAAGGAAAAGAAATATGAAAAACGTAAAAATAAACAGCTTCGAACGGCTGGATGACCTTCAGACGAAAAACAATCTTAAACTCATACAAAATCCCGATTGGTTTTGTTTTGGCGTTGATGCGGTGTTGCTTTCTCATTTTGCATCAAAAACGGTGAAGAAAGGTGCAGAGGTCCTTGATTTGTGCACAGGAAACGGAATAGTGCCAATCTTGATGTCCGAAAAAACTGATGCCGAAAAAATAGTAGGGCTTGAAATTCAGGAATGTGTTGCTGAGATGGCAGTGAGGAGCGTTTTGCTTAATAACCTTGAGGAAAAAGTTTCTATACAATGCGGTGATCTTAAAAATGCTGAGGAAATTTTCGGCAGAGAGTCTTTTGACAATATAACCTGCAATCCACCATATAAAGAAGCTACGGGAGGACTTAAAAATTCCAGTGATACCATTACAATCGCACGGCACGAGATTATGTGTAGTCTCAGTGATATAATTGAAGTTTCGGCGAAATGCTTAAAGCCATATGGAAAGCTTTGTATGGTGCATAGACCTGAGAGGCTTGCGGATATTATTTGTCTTATGCGTGAAAACAGGATTGAGCCAAAACGACTTTGGTTTATACACCCAAAGAAATCAAAAACGGCAAATATCATACTCATAGAGGGTGCAAAATATGGAAAACCAAAACTTTTTTTGGAGCCTCCTCTTTATGTATATGAAGAAAATGGCGAATATTCAAAAGAAATAGATGAAATTTATGGCAGAATTAAGCACAGCTGCAAGGAGGGAAAAAACAAATGACAGGAACTCTTTATCTTTGTCCGACACCTATAGGAAACCTTGGTGATATCACAATCCGCACCCTTGAGGTGCTTAAAAGCGTGGACCTTATTGCAGCGGAGGACACAAGAAACACGTTGAAGCTTCTCAATCATTTTGAGATTGACGTGCCTCTCACAAGTTATTATGAGCACAACAAGGCCAAAAAGGGCGGTGTGCTTATTGAAAAGTTGAGGGACGGACAAAATATCGCAGTGGTTTCTGACGCAGGGATGCCCGGAATTTCGGACCCAGGTGAAGATTTGGTGAGGAAATGTATTGAGGAGGGGATAACGGTTGTGCCACTACCCGGTGCATCGGCACTCATTTGTGCTTTGGTTGGTTCGGGACTTCCTGCGGGGCGGTTTTCATTTGAGGGATTCCTTACGATGAACAAGAGGAACAGGAAAATTCATCTTGAGGAAGTGAAGAATGACACACGCACTCTTATATTCTATGAAGCACCTCACAAGCTTGTTTCCACGCTTTCTGATATGCTGGAAACTTTTGGTGACCGTGAAATTGTTCTTGCAAGGGAGTTGACCAAAAAATTTGAAGAATTTTTCCGTACAACAATCAAGGAAGCCCTTAAGCATTATGAAGAAAATCCGCCCAAGGGCGAGTTTGTACTTATTATAAATGGAAAGAATAAGGAAGAACTCAGCGAAGAACTGAAAAAAGAACTTCCAAGCCCTGAAGAACTTCTTAAAAAATATATGAGAGAGGGGCTTCGGGGAAAGGATGCGGTGAACCGCACAGCAGAGGAACTTGGTCTTCCGAAACGTGAGGTTTATGATTTGCATCTTAGACTGAAAGAAAAAAAGGATAAGGGGGAATCTTTATGAAAAACCGTGTTCTCATTGTGGATGACGAAAAAAACATATGTGAGCTTATTCGCCTTTATGTAGAAAAAGAGGGGTTTAAGACATTTGTTGCCTATGACGGTGTCGAGGCCGTTGAAAAGTTTCACGAAGATTCACCTGACATAGTTCTTCTTGACGTAATGCTACCCCAAAAAGATGGTTGGCAGGTTTGTCGTGAAATCCGCGGGGAGTCGGATGTTCCCATAATTATGCTCACCGCCAAAGGAGAGGTTTTTGATAAGGTTCTGGGACTTGAACTTGGGGCTGATGATTATATCGTAAAACCTTTTGAACCAAAAGAACTTGTAGCAAGAATAAAGGCGGTTTTAAGACGAAGCGGAAAAAGTTACGAAAAGGAAAACGGTCAGGAAATTACTTTTTTGGGGCTCACCATCAACCGTGATACCTATGAAGTTGAGTTGAACGGAAAAATCATTGAAATGCCACCCAAGGAATTTGAGCTTTTATACTTTTTAGCTGAGCATAAAAACAAGGTGTTTACCCGTGACCAGCTCCTCAATGAAATTTGGGGATATGAGTTTTTCGGTGATTCAAGGACTATTGATGTTCACATAAAAAGAATACGTGAAAAGATTGAAACAGAAGAAACGCAAGGTTTTCCGTGGCAACTAAAGACAATTTGGGGTGTAGGGTATAAATTTGAAGACAAGCAATAATTTTTGGGTGAACTTTATGAAAAAAACAGTATTTTTTAAACTCTTTTTTAATAATGTAATAATAATTATAATCAGCACTATGATTATTGCTATGGCAGGATATTTTCTGATTTCCCATACTGTTTATCGAGAAAGGGTTGAAACCCTTAAGGGAAATGCAACTGCTATTTCAGGATTTATAAACAGCGGTGTAACACCTGAACGTCTTGAAAGCTTTATATACGGATTTTCCCACAGTACAGGGAACAGCATAATTATCATAGACAACAAAGGAAAGGTGCTGATGGTGTCAAATGTCGGGGATTTTTATACTTCCGATACCTACAGCATTGATATGGAATTTTGCAAAGAAGTACTGAGTGGCAGTGACAATATAGAAAGAGGAACATTGGGCGGAGTTTATAAAAGTGAAATGTTTACTTTGCAGATTCCTGTTATGTCATCCATGCCTCGACAAGTTGTAGGGGCGATTTTCATAAGTACGCCAGCACCTACAATGATAAAAATGCAGCTTTATCTTTACCGGACATTGGGAATTGCTATTGTATGCGTTTTGCTTTTGTCGCTTATTATATCTTATGCCCTGTCCAAAAAGATTTCAAAGCCTATAAAAGATATGGGACGGGCTGTGAAGAAATTTGCCAAGGGCGATTTTTCAAGCAGAGTAGAACATGGCGAAAAGGGATATAATATAACAGAAATAGAAGAACTTGCAAACTCATTTAACGATATGGCGTTCAGCCTCGAGAAAGCCGAGGATATACGAAATAACTTCATATCAGATGTTTCCCACGAACTCAGGACCCCAATGACAACAATAGGCGGTTTTGTGGACGGGATTCTTGACGGAACAATTCCACCTGAAAAACAAAATGACTATCTTGTGATAGTAAAAGATGAGGTATCAAGACTTTCGTCACTTGTCAATTCTTTTTTGGATGTTACACGGAGTGAATCGGGGAGCCACCCACTTGAACTCAGTAATTTTGATATAAACGAAATAATTCGCCGTATGATGATAAACTTCGAGAACAAAATCTCGGGAAAAGACATTTTTGTAGATATTGATTTTGATGGTGAGCAGTGCTTTGTAAGGGCGGACTTGGGCGAGATAAAAAGGGTACTTACTAACCTAATAGATAATGCCATAAAGTTTACAAACAAACAGGGAACGATCAAAATTTCCGTAAAGAGTAAACAGCAGGAAGCTGAAATTTCGGTATACAATACTGGCTGCGGGATTGCAGAAAATGACAAAAAACTTATTTTTGAACGGTTTTACAAGGTGGACAAATCCCGCTCTTTAAATCGTGAGGGCACAGGCATAGGGCTTTATATAGTAAAGGAAATAATCAATCGCCACGGAAAAAATATTGAAGTCAAAAGCCGCGAAAACGAATATGCAGAGTTTATTTTTACTCTGGATAAGGCTAAGAATTAAATTTGATTTATTTTCAAATATTATTCACAAAATTTTAATAATTGGATGATATAATTAAAATATAAAGTGCAAGGAGGAATTTTTCTATGAATGAATTTGAAGAAAAGAATTATAATGAAGAATTTGATTATAACAAAGTTCATGAAGGGGAATTGCTTCAAAATTCAGAGCATTCTCAGCAAAAAAATGTTTGGTATGCAGACGATTTTCAGCCTATTGCAGAAAAAAATGCCTTGACGGTGAGTGAAAAGCCAAAAGTGAGAGCCCCAAAAACAAAAGGCATCAAGAAATATGTTGCGATTATTGTTGCGGCGGCTGTTGTGAACATTGTGGCTCTTGGCGGATTTTTTGCGGCAGGATATGGTTTTGGCTCAGGAAAGCTTGGTTTTTCGGGAAAGTCAAATGTTCTTGCTCAGCTTGGACAGTCACCTGCAGAAAACAATACTCCAAATGCAAAGCCTGCGGTGAATTTGGGCGAAGAGCTTTCTACCGTTGAAATTTCAAAAAAAGTGGGACCTGCTGTGGTGGGTATTACAAGTACCATCCAGAGTATGATGAGCATATTCAATACTGCCACTGTTTCTGAGGGTACCGGCTCGGGTATCATAATCAGCAGTGACGGATATATAGTTACAAACAATCACGTTATTGATGGGGCGTCTTCGGTAAAGGTGACGCTGAACACAGGTGGCGAATATGAGGCAAAAATCATCGGTACAGACACCAAGACAGACCTTGCTGTGCTGAAGATAAATCCCGATGAAAAGCTTACGGTTGCAGAGCTTGGCGATTCTTCAGCTATTGAGGTCGGGGAACGTGCTGTTGCTATCGGAAATCCTCTTGGTATGGAGTTTTTTGGCAGCACAACTCAAGGCATAATCAGTGCAATAAACAGAAAGATAACTGTTGACAACCGTACCTTAAGCGTTATACAGACAGATGCGGCAATAAACGAAGGAAACTCAGGCGGTGCTTTGGTGAATGCATATGGTCAGGTAATCGGCATAAATGCGGTTAAAATTTCGTCTTCATCTGTTGAGGGTATGGGATTTGCCATTCCGATTTCAGAGGCAAAACCCGTGCTTGAGGATTTGATAAAGTATGGTTATGTCAAAGGACGACCTGTTATAGGTATTTCAAGCCGTGATGTAACCGAATATATGGCAAACCGTCAGGGGTGGCCAGTTGGCGTTCAGGTAATGGCGGCTCAGGTTGGCAGCGGTGCTGAAATTGCTGGTCTTGAGCAAGGTGATATTATCACAAAAGCTGACGGCAAAGCGGTGAAGACTACCGATGAACTCAACAAGATAAAGGACTCACACAAACCTGGTGAGGTATTAAAACTTGAAGTGTGGAAATATGAGACCGGACTTACAAAGTCTGTATCAGTGAAGCTCACCGAGGAAAGACCAAATTAAATTATAAATGAAAGATTTTAGCGGAGAAACAATTTCTCCGCTAAATTTTTGAGAAACTGTGGATTTTGATGTTCGGATATGATATAATGAATAAAGTTCAGTTTGGGTTTAATTTCACCATCACTTATGGCAGAGCTTTTTACATTATTAAAAGGGGAGATATCCAGATTGTATAGTCTTTAAAACAGATTATTTACTAAAGACGAAGGGGGAAATAAATATGTTTTTCTTAAGGAAAAAGCAGGATGATGGGGGACCATTTGAAAACACGAGTTTTGATGCAAATAAAATAGATGCAAAACCTAAATTTGACTTATCAACTCTTTATGAAAAGTGCATTGAAGAAATGACTTTGCAACAGTCAAAGCGGGATCAGATTATAACCATATATCTTGCTATGTTTTCATTCGTTGTGTCTTTTGTTTTGCCCAATGATATGATGGGCTTTTTTATTAAAGGGCTTGTGTTTTTTGCAGTAGCAATCATTGGATTTGGATTTTCACTCATTATAATACGATATCGTATGTATAAGGAGGCGTATTGGATATGTTGTCAGACAATTACAAATCTGATGAGTTTTAAAGAGGGGGAAATTGATAAAAAAACAATTCAGGCTGTTTATTATAATTGTTTATATAAAAGAGGACATTCTTATATTATAGATGAAGGTGAAAACAAAAAATTTAATAGCTGGAAGTTTTTTAGAAAGAATATTTTTAGCGGGGAAACAATTTATGGTTTGATTCATTCTTTTATAGTTTCGAATTTGTTTGGAATAGGTTTTTTCCTTATTACATATTCTGCATCGTTAAACAGCTATGTTGTAGGTGTTGTATCGAGCGCAATATTTTTCATATTACAAACATTTATGTTTTTTAAACATCTGATTGAGGTATATGATGTGCTTGTTGACGGAACTAATAATTCTTATAATAAGACATTTTCTAAAGCATGGTTTTTGCATTTATATGTTGATTAAAAACCCTAAATCAATGTTTTTATCCTGACCTAACGTAAACTTTAGTAAATATTTCGAACATTGTTGAGATATAATTTTGAGGGGTGTTAAAAATATGACTGCTTGGTTTAAAGAATTTTATCTAAGGCACAAACAAGGCATAGCAGTATTTCTTTATGTACTTTTGAATGCGGCATTGATTTATTATTGCATAGAGCTTGGAAACAAAAATCCGTTTTTTAATGGTATATTTTATACGTTAATAAACGTTCTTTCTGTGTTTGTTGTTATGTCTGCGGTATATGTTTTCGTTGGCAGATGGTGGATTTCATCCCTTGCGGTATCTATACCTGCTTTGGGTTTGAGCGTTGCCAATTATTATACGCTAATTTTCAGGAATTCACCCATATCAACTCAGGATTTACATAATGCAAAGACAGCACTTTCGGTGATGGGCAGTTACAAATTCCCTTTGAACGTGTATGTTATTGCGATAATTGTATTTTTCGTCTTGACTCTTTTGGTTACTCGGGAGATATACAGGAGAGAAAAAATACAAGTGCGGTCAATCAAGAAAAGATTGTTGCACAGTTGTTTGTTGATTATTTTTGGTGCGGTATTTGTACATCAGGTGTATCTTGCTGAAAACCCCATAAAACCCCGAAACACATTTGTGTGGTCTTGGGAGGATTCATATTATAAATACGGATTTGTGGCAAGCTCGGTGGAAGTGTTTCAAAATTCCATACATATGGTGACAAAGCCAGATGGGTATGATGAAGAGAGACTCAAAAGTATAGCTGATGAGCAGAAAACAGACGATAAAAAGACGCGTACACCTGACATAATATTCATACTCAACGAAACTTTTTATGATATGAGAGATTTGGTGGATATATCAAAGAGCCAATCAGCTATGCCTTTTATTGACAGTTTGCCAGATACCCAAAAGGGAAAGGCGGTTGTTGCGGGTACGGGCGGCGGCACAAACAAGAGTGAATATGAACTTTTGACAAGTAATTCAGTACAGCTTATGTCGGGAATAACGCCCTTTAACTATCTTTCCTTTGATGATGCCAACAGCATAGTCAGCCACCTTGAAACTTTGGGATATTCAAGCTGGGCTGGGCATTGTGCAGAGGAACTTAATTATTCAAGAGGAATTGTATATCCAAAGCTTGGTTTTGACAATGTTTTATTCCGCCCCCAGTTTGGCGAAGTAGAAAAATATGGAGTACGGCCTTATGCAACTGATGAATTTTGTTATGAAAAAATGCTTTCGGATTATGAAAAGATGGGTGACGGACCGAGATTTATGTATCTTCTTACCATCCAAAATCACGGCGGTTGGGATATAAACCCTGAGGAGGAGGACATAATAAAGGTAGCCGAGGATTTTGGGGATAATACGGATATAGTTTCTGAGTTTTTGTCCTGCGTGAAGCTTAGCGACAAGGCATTTGAAAATCTGACCAAATATTTTGAGAACTCTGACCGCGAGGTAATTATATGTATGGTGGGTGACCATGCTCCGTCTTTTGCTACCGAATTGGTTGAAAACATTGATTTGGAGACGACCTTTAATTTGAGAACTACGCCTTATGTTGTATGGGCAAACTTTGAGCTTGAAAAGGAATTGCCAAAGTTTACATCTATTCCTTATATGGCGCCTATGGTGTTATCGGCGGCGGATTGTCCCACTACGCCTTTTTATGATTATATGGCGGATATGCAAAGCACCATTCCTGTTATTACAGCATTTTCATTGTATAAAACAGAAAATGGCGAGATATTAAATTACGAAGATGAAAATGAATACAAAAATACCATAGACACATATTTTGGTATGGTTTATAACAATGCAAGTCCCGATGCAAATCGGGTACAAAAACTGTTTAAGATGCCTTAAGAAAAGAGGAAGACTTATGATTGATTTGCGGTATGATGAAATAATAAAAGAATGGATAGAAGAAAACAAAGAGGATATTCTTAGGAAGTGGATAGAGATTTGCAAAATCCCTGCAATAAAAGGAGAGGCAAAGAAAGGTGCTCCTTTTGGTGAGGAATGTGCAAAAGCTCTCAAAGTTTGTGCCACTCTTTTTGAAGATGATGGTTTTGAAACTAAAATTTTCGGAGAATCGGGATATGCCTTGGCGGATTTTGGCGACGGAGAAAAGACAATAGCCCTTTTTGGACACAGTGATGTTGTTCCTGTGGGGGAGGGCTGGATTTATACCGAGCCGTTCAGCCCTAAAATAATTGATGGGACACTTATCGGCAGAGGTGTTGAGGACAACAAGTCGGGGATAATTGCATCTCTTTGTGCAATGAAGTTTTTGAAAGATAACAATGTCCCCATAAAAAGCAAGATAAGAGCCTTTGTAGGCTCCGAAGAAGAAACAGGAATGTCGGATATAAAGGCATTCTCGAAGGAACAGGAAATGCCTGATGTGTCACTGGTGCTTGATGCGGATTTCCCTTGCAGCGTTGGTGAAAAAGGGATTTGTCATCTTGTTGCAACAAGCAGTGAAAAATGTCAGGATATTATTGATATCAGCGGTGGCGAGGCATTCAATGTGGTGCTGGACAAGGTGAAGATAACCATCAAATATTCAGCTGACCTTGAAAACGAGATTTCTTCAAAAATTGCCTCAGATGATGCTTTTGAGATGGAGAAAAATAGCGGTAGCATAATTCTTTTATCAAAAGGTATGGCAAAGCACGCAGCAGAGCCCGAAGGCTCGGTGAATGCGATGCATAAGGCGGCACAGCTTCTTTGTGAATGCAACTCTCTTTGCGAAAATGACAGAAAAATTATGGCAGATGTTGCAAAAGCTTTGGGATGTCCGTTTGGTACCACTATGAACCTACAGCATAACGATATAAGGTTTGGCAAACTCACTTTTGTAAACGGAATAGCAGCTCTGAAATGTGGACACGTTGAACTTTCTTTTGATACGCGATATGGCTCAACTTTGAGCCCGGAGACCCTTGAAAAAAAGGTGGAAGAGAGCTTTGGGAAAATGGGCTGGGAAATAACTGTGAAAAACAATATGCCCGGATTTTCTATTGATGATGACAGCCCTATTCCCGAGATACTTGCTGGCATATACAATTCTGTTACAGGGTTTGATGAAAAACCCATCAGGCTTGGCGGCGGAACTTATGCAAGGCATATAAAGAATGCATTTTCGGTGGGTACGGTGACCAAGCGTCGCCACCGAAAGACGCCGTTTATGGAAATGCCAGAAGGACATGGTGGTGTTCACCAAAAGGACGAAAAAATAGACATCGAAGGATTTTTCGATGCCCTGAGAATTATCATACATTATATAATAAATATTGATGGATGTATAAATTAAAATAGAAAGGATGAAGCTTTGCTTCATCCTTTTATTTGTTTATGGAATTTTTAACAATGTAAATAACTGGCTTTGTAACATTTTGTCGAAAGGTTTCATAAAATAAATTAAGCTCATTTTTTGTTGGTTTTTTAGGCCACAAAGAAAAAGAAAGGAATGAAGCTTATGTTTGATAGAAACACTATGTATCCTGAAGGCTATGCATATGTACCCATTCAGGTTGCAAATGACAGAAATCTTTACAGCCCGGAGATGGGTCTTTCAAGAGGAACAATTTTCCCGACCCTTGACTTGCCTTTGGGCGTTTATGGAAACCAGTCTTTAGATAGGGAGGATGATAGCTGTGACAGAAAGTAACAAGCTTATGAAAGAAATCATGGCATATTCCTTCGCGGCATACGACTGGAATTTGTATCTTAACACACATCCAAATGACCGTATGGCGCTTATGCAGTTCCGCAAGATGACCGAAAAGGCGAAGGAACTCAAAAAAGAGTATGTCAAAAGATTTGGACCGATAGTTGCAGGGGACGCAACTGACACACAAACATGGACATGGGTAAGTGACCCGTGGCCATGGAACAATTAAGGAGGTGCTCGCTTTATGTGGAGTTATCAGAAACGTTTACAGTACCCCATAAACATTAAAAATCCCAACCCCAAGCTTGCCAGCTTTATCGTGAGCCAGTATGGCGGACCCAATGGTGAAGCCAATGCGGCACTCAGATATTTGTCGCAGCGTTTTTCTATGCCAAATGATATAACAAAGGCAACACTGACCGATGTGGGAACAGAAGAACTCGCGCATCTTGAGATGGTTGGAACAATTATACACCAGCTTGCAAAAAATGCTACAACTACTGAAATAGAAAACAGCCCTATGGCGCCATATTTTATTGACCATGGAAGAGGAGTTTATGCAATTTCAGCAGGCGGAAATCCTCAGAAAGCAGAGGAGTTTGCAGTTACTGGCGACCCGATAGCAGACCTTGTGGAAGACTTGGCGGCAGAACAAAAGGCAAGGGCGGTTTATGACAATATTTTGAGGGTTTCGGATGATCCGGATGTCAATGACGTAATTAAATTTTTGAGAGAACGTGAAGTTGTACACTTCCAGCGTTTCGGTGAAGCTCTGGACAGTATCCAAAATAAACCCGCAAGCCGCAATACCTTTTATATGTGCACAAAAAACAATAGATAGTTTGCAGAAAAAAACAAGGCAGAAATTTCTGCCTTGTTTTTGTGTGTTTAATTATATAAATTTGTAAGATGTAGTGCTGTCGAACTTATCGCCCTTTTTGAGGAATCCGTCAGGGAAGTGTGAAACGTTTATGCCGTTGGGGAAGGACTGAGTTTCGAGACAAAATCCACCGTGAGTTGGGTATTTTACACCATCCTTGCAAATGCGCTCGGTGTCGAGTACGTTTCCTGCATAGAACTGGACAGCCGGCTGATCGGTATATACTTCCATAACAATGCCGCTTTTGTCACCCTTCGCTTCAATGACTTTGCGGTAGCCTTTGCCATTTAGTGCAATGTTGTGGTCAAAACCACCGAATTTTTCGATTTGTTCGTGACCTGAATTGAAACGTTCGCCAAGGTTTGCATCTGTATTGAAATCGAAAGGAGTGCCTTTTACACTGAGCACCTCACCGGTTGGAATACATTCATCGTTGTTTGGTGTATAGAAATCACTGTCAATCCAAAGAGTATGACCATCAATATTTCCGCTTGCGTGACCGTTGAGGTTGAAATAAGCGTGATTTGTGAGATTCATTATGGTATCCTGATCACAGGATGCTTCGTAATGAATTTTTAGTTGGTTGTCGTTTGTAAGAGTGTATGTAGCTTTGATTTCAGCGGTTCCAGGGAAACCCTCTTCACCATCGGGGCTTGTTATGGTAAGAACAAGTGCTGGTTCTTCAGCATCAATCATTTCTACATTCCATATTTTTTTGTCAAAGCCAATCTTTCCGCCGTGAAGATTGTTGCGGCCGTTATTGGCATAAAGCTCATAAGTTTTGCCATTCAGAGTGAATTTTGAACCAGCAATACGGTTTGAGTTTCTGCCGATAAGTGCGCCAAAATAAGCTTCGTTTTTCAGATAATCCTGACAAGTGTTATGGCTGAGAAGCATATCTACATCTTTGTATATAAGACGTCTCAGCATTCCGCCGTAATTTAGTATTTCAGCAGTCAAGCCGCTTTTGTTGGTGAGAGTATAAAGAATAATATCATTTCCGTTAAGCTCTCCGAATTTAGATTTAGTAATAGACATATCTATCCCTCCTGTATATTGGTTATTTTAACATATTAAAGGTTGTCCGTCAACAATTTGTTCTAAAGACTTTTTTTGTATTTTGAATATTTATAGGGGGTTGTTCCCTTGATTTTTTTAAAAACGGAAGAAAAATAATTGCTGTCGTTGAAACCGCACATTGATGATATTTCAGTAAGTGAATAATCCGTTCTTGAAAGGAGTTTGGCGGCGTTGTGGATACGGACAAAGGTGATGTATTCACAAAGCCCCATTCCTGATATTGCCTTGAATTTTCGTGACAAGTGCCCCTCGCTCATAGCAAATTTGCGACTTAGAGATTTGAGAGTCAGATCCTGATGAAAATTTGAGTTTATGTATTCTGAAATTGACTGGATTATCCTTTCTGTTTCATCCAAATCTCTGGTACTTGTTTCTTTAAGTCTGCACAGAAGAACAAGGATTTCCAATGTATAGAGGTGGATGAGTTCCTGCGAAAAGTCCGATTTGCTCTCATGTTCGCTTTTGATTTTATTCAGCAAGTCTTCAACTATATGACGGCTTTTTTGAGGTATGTAAATGAGCTTTTCCTTTGAAAGAATTTTTATGTGTTCAGAGGCTTCGGGTGTCAGTATACTGTCGCTGAAACTCAAAAGAATGCGTTCGTTGTTGAGACATTCCTCGCTGTCGGTGTTGTGAATGACACCTTTGGGAACAAAAACAAAATCCCCCTCTTTGACCTTGAAAAGTTCGTCACGGATGAAGTAGTTTGTTTCGCCTTTTAACAGGTAATAAAGCTCGTATTCGTCGTGGATATGGACTCTTGAAACCGATCTCTTGTTTGAAATTACGGTATGTGAAAATTTAGGATTTTGGAATTTGCTGATTTGCATTTTATTATCACCAAATATATTTTACCATACATTTGCCCCTAAATCAATCATTTTTTTCGTGTTTTTAACGAAAAATAGCAAAATTTTAAAGGAAAACAAGATGTTTTTGATTTATAATAGCCTTGTAAGAATACTGGAAAGGAATAGTTTTTTATGTTTACAAAACCACAAAGAAGTGAAAAGTTTATACAGTTTGGCGAGGGCGGATTTTTGAGAGGCTTTGTTGACTGGATTATACAGCTTACCAACGAAAATTCTGACTTTGATGCAGGAGTTGTTGTGGTACAGCCCATTGAAAACGGAATGTGTCATATGCTTGAGGCGCAGAACTGTGTTTATACCCACGTTATGCGCGGAATAAAGGACGGTGTTCCAACAGTTGATAAAAAGATTGTCGACGTGATTTCAAGAACTGTTGAACCCTACAAGAACTTTGATGCATATCTTGATTTGGCTAAAAACCCTGATTTTCGGTTCATTGTTTCAAATACAACCGAATCAGGCATTGCGTTTTCAGAAAATGATACCCCTGATAACGCCCCCAATGTGACTTTTCCTGCGAAAGTTACGCTGCTTCTCAAGAAGCGTTTTGATTTGGGTCTTGGCGGATTTATATTCTTGCCTTGTGAACTCATTAACAAAAACGGTGAAACCCTTAAAAATTATATTTTGAAATATGCAGATTTATGGGGTCTTGGAGAAGATTTTAAGCTTTGGGTTGAGAAGGAAAACATTTTCTGCAACACGCTTGTTGACAGAATTGTTACTGGCTATCCCAAGGACGAGGATATGGAACTTGGCTATGAAGACAATATGGTTAATACAAGCGAGATTTTTCATCTTTGGGTTATTGAAGGACCAGACAGCATAACAAAGGAATTCCCATTTGACAAAGCTGGTCTTAACATAATAGTTACCGACAACTTGGAAAGATACAGAACAAGAAAGGTGCGCATTCTGAACGGTGCACACACATCAATGATTCCATATGCTATGCTTTTAGGCGTTGAAACTGTGGGCGACTGTATGGAACACGCGACTTTGAGCAAGTTTGTGAAAGAGTGTGTTTATGACGAAATAATTCCGACGTTAGACCTTTCAAAGGAAGAGCTTATGGATTATGCAGACAATGTGTTTGAAAGATTCTGCAATCCTTATATCAAGCATCTTTGCGCATCAATTTCTCTCAACTCAGTGAGCAAATTCAAGGTGAGAGTTCTTCCGTCAATTCTTGAATACATTAAGCGCAAGAATGAAATGCCTGACAGACTTCTCACATCTTTTGCAAAGCTTATTGAATTTTACAAAACCGATATGCCCAATGATGACAAGAGTGTTATGGAATTTATGAAAAATGCATCTGTTGAAGAAATTCTGGCAAACGTAAGCCTTTGGGATGAAGATTTGTCATTCCTTGCTGATGCAGTGAAGGAGAGAATGGGCAGATGATAATCAATAAGCTGGACAATGTTGAAATAAACCTTGATAATGGACACAAGTATGCACTCATGGACATCAAAAATGGCGAAAACATTATCAAATACGGAAACCCAATAGGTCATGCGGTTTGTGATATAAAAAAAGGTGAACATATTCATTCCCACAATATGAAAACAAATCTTTCGGGAAACCTTGAGTATGTTTATGAACCGGACTTCACACCTATCCAAAAGGTTGATACCGACAAGACATTTATGGGATATGTTCGAAAAAACGGCGATGTTGGTATAAGAAACGAAGTGTGGATAATCAATACTGTTGGCTGCGTGAACAAGATTTCAAAACGTCTTGCTGACCTTACTGGTGTGAAACATTTTGAGCATCCATTTGGTTGTTCTCAGCTTGGTGATGACCAAAAGATTACTCAGCTCATTTTGAAAGGACTTATCAATCACCCAAATGCTGCGGCGGTTCTGGTGCTTGGTCTTGGCTGTGAAAACAACAATATTCCCGTTTTCAAAGAGGTCCTTGGGGAATATGATGAGGAAAGAGTTAAATTCCTGAATGTTCAGGATGTGGAAGATGAAATAGAAGAAGGCATTCGCATCATTGAAGAACTTAAAGAATATGCAGATACTTTCAAACGTCAGCCTATCCCTGTTTCAAAGCTCAAAATTGGTCTTAAGTGCGGCGGAAGTGACGGATACAGCGGAATAAGTGCCAACCCCTTGGTGGGAAGTCTTTCTGACAAGGTGATTTCTTTTGGCGGAAGCTGTGTGCTTTCTGAAGTTCCCGAAATGTTTGGTGCAGAGCATCTCCTTATGAAGCGTTGTCCAACAAAAGAACTTTTTGACAAGACTGTTGCACTGATTAACAATTTCAAAGATTATTTCACAAAGCATAATCAGGTTATATACGAAAACCCGTCACCTGGAAATAAGGCGGGCGGAATTACCACATTGGAAGAAAAATCCCTTGGTTGCGTTCAAAAGGGTGGAATGAGTGAGGTTGTTGATGTTCTTGATTATGGCGACGTGCTCAAGAAGAATGGACTTTCTCTTCTCAACGGTCCCGGTAATGACATTGTGGCAATCACAAACCTTTCGGCTGCCGGAGTACATATGATTCTTTTCACAACCGGCAGAGGTACACCTGTTGGCGGACCTGTTCCCACAATTAAGGTTGCAACAAATCATAATCTTGCTGAAAAGAAAAAAGGCTGGATTGACTTTGACGCGTCTCCTGTTCTTGGCGACACAACAATGGATGAACTCACTGACAAATTTCTTGATTACATAATTGCTGTGGCATCAGGCGAGGAAACAGCAAACGAGAGAAACGGTTACAGTGAAATTTCTATTTTCAAGGACGGTATCGTTCTTTAATAAAAAATAAATTAAAATTTTATATAGGAGTGAAGAAAATGAAAATTGAAAACGGAAAAGCTACAGGCATAAAAATAGCTTATGTCGGCGGCGGTTCAAAGAACTGGGCTTGGAATCTTATGAGTGACCTTGCTCAGGAAAGTGCACTCAGCGGTGATGTATATCTTTATGATATTGACAAAGAGCCAGCAGTTCAGAATGCACAAATCGGTAACAGCATTGGAAAAAATGATGACAAGCTTGACAACTGGAAATATTATGTATCAGATACACTTGAAGATGCTCTTAAAGATGCAAACTTTGTTATTATCTCGATTCTTCCCGGTACATTTGAAGAAATGAGAAGCGATGTTCATACTCCTGAGAAGTACGGCATCTATCAGTCAGTTGGTGACACAATGGGCCCCGGTGGTATCATTCGTGCTCTCCGTACAATTCCTATGTATGAGGTTATTGCAAACGGTATCCGTGAGAATTGTCCCAACGCATGGGTTATTAACTACACAAACCCAATGACAATGTGTACAAGAGCTCTTTACAAGGTATTCCCCGAAATTAAAGCTTTTGGTTGCTGTCACGAAGTTTTCGGAACACAGAAGTTCCTCGCAAAAGTTCTTGAAAAGAAGCTTGGCATCAAAGACATCAAGCGTGAAGATATCCGCTGCGAAGTTATGGGTGTTAATCACTTTACATGGATTAAGAAGGCTTACTATCAGGATATTGATGTATTCCCGATTTATAAGGAATTTTGTGAAGAATATGCAAAGGTTGGATTTACCGAGGGTGCTGATGATAACTGGCTCAACAGAGTATTTCAGTCAAAGCAGATGGTAAAGATGGACCTTTTCCTCCGTTATGGATATATTGCAGCAGCAGGTGACCGTCACCTGGCTGAAGCTTGTCCCGGAAAATGGTACCTTGAAAGTCCTGAATGTGTTGAAAAATGGGGCTTTGGTCTTACCAGCGTTGACCACAGATACAAACTCCTTGATGATGCATTGGAAAGACGTAGAAAGTACATTTCAGGTGAGGAACAGTTTACTCTCAAACCATCAGGTGAAGAAGGTGTAAAGCAGATGAAGGCTATTCTCGGTCTTGGCAGCTTTGTTACAAACGTAAATATGCCAAACCGTGGTCAGATT
>JAZROR010000162.1:0-8609 GCA_045648845.1 Clostridia bacterium | reverse complement strand
CAATGAACGAAAACCGTTTAAGCACCAGTATAACACCGAAAAGTGCCGAGCAAAGTGCTATAAGAATACCCACAAGAAATGCATACCGCACAAAATCGAACTGGAAATAATAATAAATCATATTCAGCATTTCACTCATTTTTCGCACCTCCCACACTTGTCAGAATTTAAAAATCTGATACCAACCTTGCTGCAGGAATATTCATGTGCTGTACCGAAAAACATTTCGCCGTCGCCGAGGTGAAGTATATGCTTCGAATGTCTTACAGCCGCCTTTATATCGTGAGAAACCATAACAACAGTTATATCCTCCTGCTTGTTTAAATCCATAACAAGATGATACATCTCATTTGTAGCCACAGGGTCAAGTCCCGCTGCAGGCTCATCAAGGAGCAAAAGTCTCTTTGCCGCACAAAGTGCCCTTGCAAGAAGAACTCTTTGTTGCTGACCGCCCGAAAGCTCACGATAGCATTTATTTTTCAAATTTTCAATGCCCAACTTTTTCATATTTTCTAGTGCAATAGCCTTTTGTTTTTTCGCAAAAAACAGAGATTTCCCGCATCCTGAAAGAACTATTTCCCACACAGTTGCAGGGAAATCACGCTGAAGTTCGGTTTGCTGAGGAAGATAGCCTATGCTATTTTTTGAAATTTTGCTGCTTCTTTCAATTTCACCCTTTATGGGGACTTCAAGTCCCAAAAGAGTTTTCACCAGTGTACTTTTCCCTGCACCATTTTCACCCACAATGCAAAGATAGTCACCCTCCTCCACAGTGAATGATATATCTTCCGCAATTACCTTTCCGCCATAACCAAGAGATATCCCCTTGCACACAATATCAGGCATTTTTTCTACCTCCGTTTTATTTGAGCGCTTCCTTGAGC
The DNA here is from genome assembly GCA_045648845.1 of Clostridia bacterium. GTDB lineage: Bacteria > Bacillota > Clostridia > Monoglobales > Monoglobaceae > SIG440. The sequence continues at coordinate 7,725 of JAZROR010000162.1, read as the reverse complement.
GTAGCCAAGTTCTTTGTCATTATTTCGATATAATCGTTCTTTTCCGCATCCTTTCCTGCTATTGATTGGCAGGAGTCAAGGACAGCAGTTTTTATGTTTTCACAACCCGATGCCTTTATTACCGCTTCCGCAATGCTCTCAGCAGGATTTTCAAGCACAAGCAAAGTATCCTTTTCCAGTTCCTTTGTTTTCTCCGCAAGCTCTATCACCACATCAAAGCTTGCATCTGTATCAGAGGAGCAAGATGGGAATGCAGCATAATAATTTATACCATAATCCTTTGCAAGATAAAGAAAGGGAAATCTGTCCGCGAAAATAACTGTCTTATCCTTAGACTCATCCACCGCTTTCTGATACTCTCTACTAAGTGCATCAAGTCTTTGCGTATAACTCTCTGCGTTTTTCTTATATAATTCGCTGTTTTGCACGTCAAGTTCCTGAATTTTTGCCAAAAGTCCCGCCACTATTTTTTCAGCGAGCTTTGGTGAAAGCCACAGATGTTCGTCATACGCATCGTCAGAATGGCTTTCGTGATTGTGAACCTCAGGATGTTCGTGGGCATCTGCCATAAGCCAGTTGTTTTTGCCTGCCAGCTGAAACAAATTTATCGCATTTATTGGGTTATTTTCAAGAAGCTTTTTTGTCCATCCATCCGAGCTGCCGCCCACATAAACAAACAAGTCGCAATTATGAATTTTAGCTATATCCGCAGCTGATGGCTGATAACTGTGCATATCCCCGCCACTTGAAAGCAATTCTACATCAAACTTTTGGTTTTCTTCGCCCAAAATTTCGCATATCCAGTCATACACCGCAAAAGAGGTAGTGACTATCCCTGTCTTACCCTTTGTGTCTTCAACTGCACCACACCCCGAAAGAATGCTTACAACAAGTATAACCAACAAAGCCACAAAAACAATCCTTTTTGTCATTTCAAGACACCTCCCAAGCATTCTCTTCATAAAAGCCTGCCGCAAAACACGGCAGGCTAAGGGCCGTACAATTTAAACTCTTGCAACACCGCTGTCTTTTGCCGCCTTTGCAACAGCCGCGGCAACAGTCTTTCCTACTCTTTCATCAAACGCCTTTGGCAATATATAGTCTTTCCTGAGTTCTTCATCTGAAACAAGACTTGCTATTGCATAAGATGCTGCCATTTTCATCTCATCATTGATGTCTGATGCCCTGACATCAAGCGCACCCCTGAAAATTCCAGGGAAAGCCAAAACATTGTTTATCTGATTTGGAAAATCCGAACGGCCTGTTCCCACGACTTCAGCCCCTGACTCAAGTGCCAAATCAGGCATAATCTCAGGAACAGGGTTTGCCATAGGAAATACTATGCACTTTTCAGCCATAGAAGAAACCATTTCCTCCGACACAATACCCGGTGCTGAAACACCAATAAACACATCTGCCCCCCGCATAGCATCAGAGAGAGTTCCTGTTATTTTTTCGCGATTGGTAACAAGGCTCATCTCTCTGTGAGCATCACTAAGTCCGTCCATCCCTTCACAGATTATTCCAAATCTGTCGCACATAATAATATTTTCTGCTCCAAGCTTCAAAATATGCTTAGCAATGGCAATTCCCGCTGAGCCTGCTCCGTTTATTACTATTTTTATTTTTCTTATGTCCTTTTTAACCACCTTGAGTGCATTGAGAAGTGCAGCAGCCAAAACAATCGCCGTGCCGTGCTGGTCATCGTGGAAAACCGGAATATCACAAATTTCTTTCAATCTTTTTTCAATCTCAAAGCACCGTGGTGCCGCTATGTCCTCAAGGTTTATTCCCCCAAAAGAGCCTGAAATATTGTAAACAGTTTTTACTATTTCATCAATATCCTGAGTCTTTATACAAAGAGGAAACGCATCAACATCCGCAAATTCCTTAAAAAGAACACACTTTCCTTCCATAACGGGCATTCCCGCTTCAGGTCCTATGTCACCAAGTCCCAGAACAGCCGAGCCGTCTGTCACAACTGCCACAAGATTGTTTCGGCGTGTGAGCTCATATGATTTTTCAATATCATCACGGATAGCAAGGCAGGGCTCTGCCACACCGGGTGTATATGCTGTTGACAAATCCTCACTGCTTTTCACCGGTGTGCGTGAAACAACCTCAATTTTGCCGTTCCATTCATAATGCTTTTTAAGTGCCAGTTCTTTAATATCCATTTGGATTCTCCCTTTCAATTTTAAATCAGCCCCGCAAGGTATGCAGCCACAGACGCACATATCGCCACCGTGATAAGCGAACATCTGAAAAACGCAAGAACAAATGCAACCAAAGTGCCCAAGGCCGCAGTAAAAACATTTCCCGTTGAATAAAAAATATACGGAAATGTCATTGCACCAAGGACCGAATACGGAACATAATACAAAAAGCTTTTTATATATTTAGATTTTATCTTACTCCTCATCAAAGTAAAAGGTATCATTCTTATACCATATGTAACAAGTGCCATAACCAAAAGATAGGCAAAAAACTGTTTTGTCATAGCTTTCTCCCTCCCGCTTTTAAATTTCAAGGTCTTTCGGAGCAACAAAAGCCATAATTCCTGCTGCCAACACCGCACAGATTATCACAGAAAAGCCCTGTGAAATCCCGTCAAACAGCGGGATAAAATAAAGAGCACAGCTGATACCCGATGAAATTAAAACTGCCAGAAGTGTGCCCTTATCATCCCTTGACGGCGGAACAATTATGGCAACAAACATACTGTAAATAGCAATACCCAGCGCCGCGCAAAGATTCTGTGGCAAAATCTGTCCCGCATAGACGCCGAGAATTGTTCCAATAACCCAACCAAAGTATGGCAGGGTAATAAGCCCATACATAAAACGTCTGCCTATCATTCCTCTTTCCGCCGCAGCTACCGCAAAAACCTCATCTGTTATACCAAATGACGTAATCATACGATGGATTGTGGTAAAGCTTTTATCAAGTTTTTGCGTAAGGGCAAGCCCCATAAGGCAATATCTTATATTTATAACAAGCTGAGTAAGAGCCAGCTCAATAAAAGTTCCTCCTGCTGCAATAATCGCAACTCCCGCAACCTGTCCCGCTGAGGTAAGATTGGTCAGAGAAATAAGAATTGCACCAAGACCCCATATTCCTTGTCCCAATGCCGAAATCCCAAACCCAAAGGAAACTGACAAATATCCAAGGGCAATAGGAAGACCTTTCAAAAGACCATATATATATGAATTTTGACTTTTAACATCTGTCATTTTAAACACCATTCTTTATACACAAAAGTACCGTATAATTTTATCACTTTCCTCTTTCAATGTCAAGCAAGCAGAGGATTTTATTAAATTTTAGAAAAACATCTTGACAATTAAATTTTCAGTGCTATAATAAAGTCAAAGGTCAAAGATAGTCAAAGTCAAACTCACGAGGTGATTTAAAATGAGATTAAGTAATATGATAGAAGAATTTATAAAGGAAATGCTTTCAGAAGAACGCGAAATTGAGCTTCAGCGAAATGAACTGGCAACCCGTTTCAACTGTGTTCCGTCACAGATTAACTATGTTATTGCCACCCGCTTTTCTCCAGAGCGCGGTTACTTTGTTGAAAGCCGTCGAGGTAGTGGCGGGTATATTAAAATCACACGTGCCGTTCCCGACAATGGAAACCATATTCTCCACACCATCAATTCAATAGGTGACAGCATTTCAGCGGCAAGCTGCACAGCTATTCTTGGAAATCTTTATAATATGGGGCTTCTTTCACACAAAGAAACAAAAATGCTTATAGCTGCACTCAGCGACAATGCCATCATTCTTCCACGTCCCGAACGGGATATTGTAAGAGCCAGTATTTTCAAAAATATTCTGATAAATATTATTTAGATAAAGGGGGTTTTCTTATGAAATGTCAAAAATGCAACAAAAATGATGCAACAACTCATATAACCAAAGTAATAAACGGCATAAAAACCGAAATGTATTTGTGCAGTAGTTGTGCGGGCGAAAGTGCTGATATTTTCAGTTTTGAGCCAAATATTGACCACGAATTTGACAGTTTTTTTGGAAGCTTTTGGAATACTCCTGCTGTATCCAAAACGCTCTATGAAGAAAGCGTATGCAAAATGTGCGGCACTGCAAGAAGTCAGTTTCTCAAAACAGGAAAACCTGGTTGCAGCAACTGTTATGCTGTATTTGAAGAGTTCCTTTCAAGGCCGCTAAAACAAATTCATGGCAGCACCAGACACACGGGTAAAACTCCATCAAAACTTAAAGACGCATTTAAAACCGAAGACAAAATCACAGCACTTAAGTCACAGCTTGATGCCGCAGTTGCTCAGCAAAATTTTGAAGAAGCAGCACGTCTACGTGATGAAATCAAGAGTTTGAGAGGTGAACACAAATGAGTAAAGACTTTTCCATGTGGTATACAAAATTTGGCCCCTCAGGTGATATTGTTCTTTCTTCGAGGGTTCGCCTTGCACGAAATTTTTCAGATATTCCCTTCGGTAAACATATGACAGATGAACACCAAAATATCGTTATCTCCCGTTGCCGTGAGGCTCTTCCTGATATGAAATTCATAGGTTTTTCCGAGATGCCAGCAGTCCATAAGCACGCTCTTTCAGAGTGCCACCTCATAAGTCCCGCTATGGCAGAGAGCAAAAAGCGTTGCGGAATTCTTGTGAACAGCGATTGTTCAAGCTGTATAATGCTTGGCGAAGAGGACCACATAAGAATTCAGTCAATGGCATCGGGGCTTAACCTTGAACTGTGTATGAAAGAGGCAAACAAGCTTGACGATATTATTGAATCAAAATCAGATTTTGCATTTCACAAAAACCTTGGCTACCTCACACAATGTCCTACAAATCTTGGCACAGGTCTTCGGGCATCGGTTATGATGCACCTCCCTGCACTCACCCAAAGCGGCAGAATGGAAAGCATAATTCGTTCCCTTTCAAAGCTTGGTCTTGCAGTGAGAGGTTTTTACGGTGAGGGTAGTCAGGCGCTTGGGAACATCTATCAGATTTCAAATCAGGTAACCCTTGGCATCTCCGAAGCGGAAATCCTTGAAAAACTAAAGTTTCTGGTTTCTGATATTATCCAAAAAGAACGTGACCAAAGCCGAAAACTCTTTGAAGAAAACAAAATTACCCTTGAAGACAAACTTATGAGGTCATTTGGAATTTTAACAAATGCAAAGCTTCTTTCTTCCCTTGAAACCATAAATCTCATTTCGGATGTAAGATGGGCAATAAACTTGGGAATAATAACCAATATAAATCTTGAAACCTTGAGCGCTGCGTTTTATAATACGCTGCCTGCCACCATCACCAAAAATCATAACCTCACATCTTCGGCAGAGCGTGACCTGAAACGCGCAGAAATAATCAAATCAAGCCTTTTGGCTTAAAACTCAAAAAAGAAAGGATGGTTTTATATGTTTGAACAAAAACTTACCCAGCGCGCAAAAACCGCCATAAACTTGGCCGGTAACTGTGCTATGGAACTGGGTCACAACTATATAGGCACCGAACATCTTCTTCTTGGTCTTTCAAAAGAAGGTACAGGTGTCGCTGCAAAAGTTCTGTCTGAAAACAATGTAAATCCGAGCAGAATAATTGACAAAATTGACTTTTTTGTGGGCTCTGACCTCCCCATAAACAATCCCGAAATCGGCTTTACCCCAAGGACAAAAAGCGTGCTTCAGCACAGCTACACCGAAGCAAGACGCCTTGGTCACAACTATATAGGAACAGAACATATTCTGATTGCACTGCTCCGCGAAAACGAAAGCCTTGCTGTTCGTATTCTCTCTGACCTTGACATAAACCCTCAAAAGCTTTATGGAGACATTTTGAGACTTATGAACGAAAACAATTTTGGTGAAATACAAAGTGACGGCACTTCCGCTGATAGTCCCGTGAACAATGTAAAAAAGCCAAAATCCGAAAAGACTCCCACACTTGACAAATTTGGTCGTGACCTGACGCAAATGGCAAGAGAACTTAAGCTTGACCCTATCATTGGTCGTGATACCGTTATTGAACGTGTAATCCAGACTCTCAGCCGTCGCACAAAGAACAACCCCTGCCTTATTGGCGAACCCGGTGTTGGAAAAACCGCCATTGCAGAGGGTTTGGCACAAAAAATTATAAGCGGTGCTGTTCCTGAAATATTAAAGGATAAAAAGGTAATAAACCTTGACCTTTCCTCAATGGTTGCAGGAGCAAAATACCGTGGTGAATTTGAGGAACGCCTGAAAAACGTTATGGAAGAAATTCACAAGGCAGGAAACATAATTCTTTTCATTGACGAAATTCACACCATTGTGGGTGCAGGTGCCGCAGAGGGTGCTATTGATGCGGCAAACATATTAAAGCCCGCCCTTTCAAGAGGCGAAATTCAGATTATTGGTGCTACAACTTTAGAAGAATACCGAAAATATATCGAAAAAGACTCCGCCTTAGAGCGCAGATTCCAGTCCATTCTTCTTGAAGAACCTACCCCCGAAGAAAGCATTGAAATTCTTAAAGGTATACGTGACAAATATGAGGCACATCACAGAGTAACAATCACCGATAGTGCCATTGAGGCGGCGGTAAAAATGTCAATCCGTTATATCCCTGACAGATTCCTGCCTGACAAAGCCATTGACCTTATTGACGAGGCGGCATCAAGCATCAGAATAAAGGTTCTCACAGCTCCCCCCGACGTCAAGGATATTGAAACAAAAATTGAGGAGCTTCGCAAAGAAAAAGAAGCCGCTATCGCATCTCAGGAATACGAAAAAGCGGCAAAGCTCCGTGATGACGAGAGAAAGCTTTGCGAAAGTCTTAAATCTCAGAAAGAAAACTGGGAAACAAAAAGCCGAAACGAAAGCACCGAAGTAACCCCCAATGAAATCGCAGAAATCGTATCCAGCTGGACCGGTGTTCCCGTAAAAGCCATTGAAGAGGGCGAAAGTCAAAGGCTTCTCCGCCTTGAAGATGAGCTTCACAAGAGAGTTATCGGCCAGAGCGAGGCAGTCAGTGCAGTATCAAAGGCAATCCGCCGTGGAAGAGTTGGTCTTAAAGACCCCAAACGTCCCATTGGCTCATTCATCTTCCTCGGTCCCACAGGTGTAGGAAAAACTGAGCTTTCAAAAGCCCTTGCCGAAGCGATGTTTGGAGACGAAGACTCTCTCATCCGTGTTGATATGTCAGAATTTATGGAAAAGCATGCGGTATCAAGGCTCGTTGGCTCACCCCCAGGTTACGTTGGCTACGACGAGGGCGGTCAGCTCACAGAAAAGGTACGCAGAAAACCTTATTCCGTAATCCTTTTTGATGAAATTGAAAAAGCGCATCCTGACGTATTCAACATTCTTCTTCAAATTCTTGATGACGGCATTCTCACCGATTCTCAAGGCAGACGTGTGGATTTCCGCAACACTGTAATTATTATGACATCAAACCTTGGTGCAAGGCTGATAACAGAAAATAAGTCCCTCGGTTTTGCCACAGAAAGCGAAAATCTTGAGCGAGACTATACAAAGATAAAGTCGGATGTTATGGGTGAACTCAAAAAAGCATTCCGGCCCGAGTTCCTGAACAGAATTGACGATATAATCGTCTTCCGTCAGCTCAGTCGTGATGACATCCGTGAAATTTCTGCGAAAATGCTTTCTGTTCTCTCTGAAAGACTTTCATCAAACGACATAACCGCAAAATTCACCGACAAAGCAATCAATCGCATTTCAGAAATCGG
>JAZROR010000161.1:0-6906 GCA_045648845.1 Clostridia bacterium | reverse complement strand
GGGAACTGCGGCTTTGGGGAGGTTGCTTACCGGCGCGGCACTTATGGGTGCTATGCTCAAGGATGAGGGAACGTCACTTACCCTTCAGCTTCGGGGGGACGGTCCTCTCGGCAGAGTTATGGCGGTTTCAAACTCGAAAGGCCATGTGAAGGGATATATTGAAAACCCTCTTGTAGAGCTTCCGCTTAATCATTTAGGCAAGCTTGATGTAGGTGGAGGAATTGGCGCAAATGGTTATTTAAGCGTTGTCAAGGACATGAATATGAAAGAACCGTATATTGGGCAGGTTCCCATTCAGACCGGGGAAATAGGAGATGACCTTGCGTTTTATTTTGCCCAGTCCGAGCAGGTTCCGAGCCTTGTTGCTCTTGGAGTTTTGGTGGACAGAGATTACAGCGTGAAGCAGGCGGGGGGATTTATTGTTCAGATTATGCCTGACTGTGATGAGTTTAACCTGAAAAAGTTTGAAAAAACCGCTGAAAAAATAACAAGCGTCACGGGAATGCTTGAAAAAGGTCTTTCGGTTGAAGAAATTGTCCGTACTGTTATGGGGGATTTTGAGATTGATATTCTTGAGGAAACCGAAGCGGATTATCACTGTGATTGCTCAGATGAACGTATGCGCCGAGCTATTATCAGCCTTGGGAAAAAGGAAATTCAGGATATTATTGATGAGCAGGGCGAGGCAGAGATTGTCTGTCAGTTCTGCAACAAGGGATATAATTATAATAGTGCAGACCTTGTTGAAATGCTTGAAAAAGCAAAAAAATAAAAGTGAAAAGCCGAGGGAAACCTCGGCTTTTTTAATTCCCAAAAAACATCCGCCCGAATAGCCACGAAATATCAGTGCGAAGATTTTTTGAAAAAAGGGTGCTTGAAAAAATATAAAGAAGAATGGTGAAAACTATTGCAAAAATAATTTCAATAGGCGTTCTTGTAAGGAAGAATGGCAGAAAAATGGCGGAGAGGCAGAGTGTGAAAAGGGTTGCTGCAAAGGGCTTTAAAAACCAGCCTGAAAATTCAAAATGTGTTTTGGTTGATTTTATTGCAGCAGAAAGGGTCAGGCTTACCGTCAGGAGATTGCTGAAAATCACGGTGAAAAACAGTGCCTTTTCACCAAAATGTGGAACAAGTATGAAAATGGAGGCAAGGCGGAAGATGTTGTCGGAAAGACTAAAAACAAGGAGTTTTGTTTGTTTGCCAAGACCGCCTAAAATTCCGCAACATACCGAATCCATAAACATAACAGGCGAAAGATAAGCCATGGTTTTTATTGTGTTTGAAAGCTCGGGGGCGGAGTAGACCAAAGAGGAAAGCTCCCTTGAAAAAATAACAAAAACTGTGCAGGTCAAAAAGCCGCCAAGTGTGGCAAACCGCATAATTCGTGAAATCAAAGTTTTGAGTCTAAGCCTGCTTTTCATTCCATCAGCACGGGAGATTTCAGGAACAAGCAATGTAAAGCAGGATGACAAAAGTGTCAGGGGAAAAATGACAAGGGGCATTACCATTCCATAAAGGCTTCCATAGGATTTTAGGGCGGCGGTGTGGGATAGTCCTGATTTTTTGAGGGCAGAAACAATGAGAACACTTTCATTCATACGAAGAAAAGACCCCATCAGCGAGGTGGTCATTGCAGGCAGGGCGATTTTCATCAGAGGAGAGAAAACAGGGGTTCCCGACTCGGGATTTTTGGGCTTGTGACGAAATTTTGCGTAAAACAATGAGAGATAAAGACAAGAGGAAAATTCGCCCAGAGAAATTCCAAGAAAAACAGCTTCACAGCCGTGTGGGATGCCCAGAGGAAGAAAATGCTTTAGAAGAAAGGTTGTGGAACTTATCTTTACTGCTTGTTCAAGAAATTCGGAGGATGCGGGGATTAAAACCTTTCGCGAGGCATAAAAATAGCCTTTGATGCAGTATGAAATACTCATAAAAAGGATGCTGGGGGAAAGATAAATTATGCTTTTTGCCGCACGGGGTTCTTTGAGAAATGAGATTGCTATATTTCCTGAAAAGAGGCATACGGATGAGATTGCCCCAAGGCTTAAAAGCAGCACGGAGGAAATAGCACAGTTCATAGTTTTATTTATGGCTGTATAGTCTTTTTTTGCATAGAGGCTTGACAAGGTTTTGGAAACGGCAACGCCGAGACCCCCGGTGGCAAAGGTGAGAATAAGCCCGTGAAATGAAAAAACCAGAGAGAGTATGCCCATACCCTCACTGCCCAGCTGTTTTGAATAATAGGCGCGGAACAAAAAGTCTACAGTTTTTGCGATTATTCCTGACAAAGTGAGGAAAGCCGCACTTCTCAAAACATTTTGTTTGCTCAAAAAAACACCTCGTTTTATGTTAAAGCTTTGAAAATTCTATATCTGTATAGTAGTGAGAAAGTATTTCCTTGTAGGTGTGTCCTTCTTTTGCCATATAGTTTGCTCCCATCTGACTCATACCAACGCCGTGACCATAGCCTTTCACGGTAAAGGTGATTGAGCCGTTACTTTGGGTAATGGTGAAATTGGCGGATTTGAGTCCTAAGATGTTGCGCAGCTCGGTGCCTTTGAAGATTTTGCCTGCAATTTTTATGCTTCGCACACTTCCGCCCTCTGTCCTCTGTGGCTCGTTTATTGACGGTGATTTTGACGGGTCAAGGGGCTCAGGCAAGTGGGGATCTAGCTTTTCTGCGAATTGTTGATGGGAGAATGTAACGGTTGAAACATTACTTTCGGAAAGAGCTTCGCCATAGCTTTCAACAGACCTGAGATACGGACGGCTGCTGCTCCAGACATCCTCGGAATTTTCGGTTTTTCCGCCGCTGGAGGCGAAGAAAAAGGCTTCCACTACCTCGGCGTTATAGGTCATATATTCGCCCCTGGTGGACTTGACAGCATTTGTGAGCTTTTTCCAGTATTTATTTTTGTCCTCCTTTTTCCATTTTGCTTTGGCATCGTCTTCCGAAAGCCAGCCCTTGCAATGATTTGGGTCTGTGCAGACCTGAGCGTCTGGGTGTTCGGGATTTCCTCCGCCCATCTTGCTGATTATATAGCTTCGGGCGGCTACTGCTTGGGCTTTCAAAGCTTCTTCTTCATAAGATGCCGGCATTTCTGCGGCGAGGACTCCAACCAGATAGGTTTCCATCGGGATTTTTTCTGTATTTTGGGTTTTTATATTTAATGTGGTTATTGTATCAGAAATTTCCATTTTGTTTGAAAAAGGAAACGAAATCAGGCTTTCAGTAGCGCGGGGAAAGCTAAGCCCCATCATCATTGGTATAATCAGTGGCAGCAAGATGTAAAAAATGGGCAAATATAGTTTTTTCATAAGTTATCATCCTTTTGGGGTTTATTATAAATTATATTTTGTGGGTGGCTTTATTATGCGGTCAAAGGCAAAAGAAAAAAAGCTTGACAATATGAAAAAAATGTAATATAATCTATTGGTTAGTAAAATCCTTACTTTCGGGGAGACCGAAAGTCAAAGTCCACAAGGAGGTGAAAAGAATGGTTGAAATTATTAACAAGTACGAGACATTGTTTGTTGTTGACGCATCAAAAGGCGAAGAAGAAACAGCTGCTCTCGTTGATAAGTTCAAATCATTGATTGAGGCTAACGGTACAATTGAAAGCGTTGACGAATGGGGACGCAGAAGATTGGCTTATCCTATCAATGACTTGGCTGAAGGTTACTATGTTTTGGTAAACTTCTCTGCTAAACCGGAATTCCCGGCTGAGCTCGAACGTGTGTTCGGTATTACTGACGGAATACTCAGAAACATTGTTATCAAAAAAGAAGAGAAATAATTGTGTAAAAATTTACACAGAAAGCGAGATTGCTTATGATTAACAAAGCGATTTTGATGGGCAGACTTACCCGTGACCCTGAACTCAGACACACAGGATCAGGCACACCTGTTTGCAGCTTTTCTATTGCTATTGACAATGGTTTTGGCGAGAACAGAAGCACAGATTTTATCAACTGTGTTGCCTGGAACAAGACTGCTGAATTTGTTGAAAAGTATTTCACAAAGGGCAGAATGATTATTGTTGTGGGAAGAATTTCTACCAGAACATGGGAAGGTCAGGACGGAAAGAAAAACTATGTCACAGAAGTTGTGGCAAACGAGGTTTCTTTCGGTGAATCCAAAAAGTCGGCAGATGATGGCTCGTACAGCGCACCTGCTCGTATGGATATTCCTGAAATGCCAAGTGATACAGAGGACGATTTTGTCGCTCTGGAAACAAATGACGATTTGCCGTTTTAATGCGGCTTAGCTAATGATTGAAAGATAGGAGGAAAGACCAATGCCTGAAAAGGAAAAGAACGATAAGATGAGAGCAAGACGTCCTAAGAGAAAAGCTTGTGCTTTCTGCGTTGATAAAGTAGAATTTATCGACTACAAAGACGTTGCAAAACTCAGACGTTATATCACAGAAAGAGCAAAGATTCTTCCCAGAAGAATCAGTGGATGCTGCGCAAAGCATCAGAGAGAGCTCACTGTTTCTATCAAGAGAGCAAGATATATGGCACTTTTGCCCTATACTGCTGACTAAGAAGCAAGAAATTTTCAAGGGTCCTGCCAAGGTTTGGCGGGACTTTTTTCTTTTGTAATCAAATGTTAACAGTATTGTAATAAACTTTGGTAAAGTTGGGGGATAAATATTACGTTTTTTCTACATATTTCAAAAAAATAATTATGATTTTCTATTGAAAACTTACAAAAATCAATGTATAATGTATATGGATAACTATCAGGTGAAAAGGAGTTTGTGATGAAAAGGACACTTGTTTTGATGTTGACACTTATAATTGCTTTTTCGGGGCTTACATCAGGTGTCTTTGCCGCAGATTTTCCTGATGTTCCAAATAGCCACCTTAATTTTGATGCTATTTCTTATCTTACGGAAATAGGTGTCATTGCGGGGTATGAGGACTTCACATTCAGACCAGAGAGGGAAATCACACGAACAGAGTTTTGTGCCCTTATGGCAAGGACTTTGGGATATGACAAAGAAACATATGTTTTGGAGGATATTCCATTTTATGATGTGCCGGAGGAATATTGGGGCAGAGGGTATATTTCTTTCTGCTTTGAAAAAGGACTCATCAATGGTATGGAGGAGGGGGTTTTTGCCCCTGCTGACAAGGTTACCGTTGCTCAGGCGGTGAAGATGACCGTATGTGCTGTTGGAAAAGGTGAGGAGGCTCTCATTATAAAGGGTGAAAAATGGTACTCTGGATATATGGCTGTGGCAAGTAAAAATGGGCTTTTGGATAAAATGTCACAAAATGCAGATGAAAATGCCGCAAGGTCAAATGTGGCACAGATTGTTTATAATATGCTGATGTCGGATGCGTTCAATGAGCAGGAGAATGAGGAATCAACTGGAAATCCTGAGGATGCTGAACGAGAGGAGCTTTCTAACGAAGAACTTTCGGAAATAGAGAGGGTTTTTGCCAAGAAGGATTTTTCTGATGTGAAGGTTATATTGGTTGATGCCGGTCATAATTGGCGTGGCAAGGATGTTGGTGCTGAAAACCTTGATTATGGAGTAAGGGAAGAGGAAATTACCTGGCAGATTGCGGACAAGCTCAGAAAAAAGCTTGAGGATATGGGGTATACCGTGGTGATGACAAGAGAAAAAATGACAGACAGCATAGCAAACTCTTCGGTTACTGACAGTCTTCAGGCAAGGGTAGATTTGGCTCATACGTCTTTTGCGGATTTGTTTATATCTATACATTGTAATATTGGAAATGGAATCGGCAAGGGAATTGAAAGCTATTGTTTTCAGCTTGGAGGATATTCCGCACGGCTTGCGTCTTTGGTTCAGAAAAATGTTTCTAAGAGCACCGGACTTTATAACAGAGGTGTGAAGACTGCAAATTTCTTTGTGAACAAAAACACCCTTATGCCATCGGTTCTTATTGAAACCGGATTTATGGATAATGAGCACGATATGGAAATTTTAGCATCAAGAGATGGACAGGAGAGAATTGCTGCGGCTATTGCCGAGGCTGTGCTTGAATATGATATGATGGAGCCCATCCAAAATGCGGTAACAGAGGAAGGAATTTATGATGAAGAAGCCTGAACTTCTTGCTCCGGCGGGGAGTCTTAATAAACTTAAAATAGCAATTACTTATGGTGCAGATGCGGTATATGTGGGCGGCGAGGAGTTTTCACTTCGCGTTGCTGCCGAGAATTTTTCTCCCGAAGAGCTTTGCGAGGGTGTGAAATTCGCCCATGAGCGTGGGAAAAAGGTGTACCTTACTGCAAACATAATACCTCACAATGTGGATATCATCGAGTATGAGGAATTCTTAAAAAAATATATGGCAGCGGGATTTGATGCGGTCATCCTTTCAGATTTGGGAATGTTTCAGCTGACCCGTGAGATTGCGCCAAACCTTGAAATTCATGTCAGCACCCAGGCAAACAATGTAAATTTCAAAAGTGCTGAAAGCTGGTACAAAATGGGGGCGAAACGTGTTATACTGGCCCGTGAGATGTCTTTTGGTGAAATCGCTGAAATTCGCGAAAAGACCCCTGAGGGACTTGAACTTGAGGCGTTTGTTCACGGAGCGATGTGCATTTCTTATTCTGGAAGATGTTTGCTTAGCAATTATATGACAAACCGTGACAGCAATCTTGGGGCGTGTTCCCATCCGTGCAGATGGAAATATCATCTGGTAGAAGAAACAAGACCGGGTGAATATATGCCGGTTTTTGAAAACGAAAGAGGAACTTTCATATACAATTCAAAGGACTTGTGTATGATTGAGCATATAGATAAGCTTATTGAGTCGGGACTTGACAGCTTCAAAATTGAAGGCAGGGTGAAAACAGAATATTATCTTGCGACGGTTGTAAAAGCATATCGTGATGCTATCGATAAATATTTTGAAGAT
>JAZROR010000160.1:0-6037 GCA_045648845.1 Clostridia bacterium | reverse complement strand
TTTGCAGGCGGTGCTCCTGACCCTGAACTTTTTCCCAAAAAAGAATTTGCAGAGATTGCAAAGGAAATTCTTGAAACTCAAGGTAATACAGCTCTTCAGTATGGAATTACCGAGGGATATGCACCACTTCGTGAATGGGTGAAAAACCGTCTTATAAGTCAGGGAGTTCTCAAAAATGAAGATGATGTAATAATCGGAAGCGGCGGTCAGCAGGGTATTGACCTTGCCACAAAGTCCCTTATAAATCCCGGTGATGGCGTGATTTGTGAAGAACCAAGCTTCATCGGCGGACTTAACTGTTTCAGGTCATATAATGCCGAACTTTATGGGGTTCCGGTGCTCGAAGACGGCATTGACACTGAGGCTCTTGAAGAAACTCTCAAAGCACATAAAAATGTAAAAGTGCTTTATACAATTTCTACATTCCAAAATCCGTCAGGCATAACCATTTCTCTTGAAAAGAGAAAGAAAATATTGGAGCTTGCTGACAAATATGATTTCCTTATCTATGAAGATAATCCCTATGGCGAGTTGAGATTTGAGGGCGAAGAAATCCCAACACTTAAGTCTATGGATAAGTCGGGCAGAGTTATCTACTTTGGCTCATTCTCAAAAATTCTTGCCCCCGGCATGCGTCTTGGATTTGTATCAGCACCTGCGCCACTTCTTGAAAGAATGATAATCTGCAAGCAGACAGAGGATGTTCACACAAATGTTTTGTCACAGATGATTGCTTATGAATTTGTGAGCAGATATTCAATAGACGAACACATCAAAAAACTGCGCGCGGCTTACGGCAAAAAATGCAAACTTATGATGGATGCTATGGATAAATATTTCCCGAGTGAAGTAAAACACACTCATCCCGAAGGCGGACTTTTCTTGTTCTGCACATTGCCTGAGGGATTTGACAGCAAGGAGCTTATGAAAAAAGCCCTTGAAAGAAATGTTGCATTCGTCCCCGGAACATCTTGTATGATTGATGACAAGGCAGTTTATAACACATTCAGAATGAACTATTCAACAGCGTCTGAGGAAGACATCGAAAAAGGGATAAAAGCCCTTGGCGAAGTTATTTATGAATTTTTAGGAAAGTAAAGTTATATCTTTTGAAAGGAATTTGTCAAAATGGAAACAAATATTCAGACAGAGCCTAAAAAACGTATCTTGAGCGGAATTCAGCCGTCAGGTGCACTCACTTTGGGGAACTATGTGGGGGCTCTTCGAAACTGGGTTCAGCTTCAAAGGGAAGAAAAATATGAAAGCTATTATATGATAGCGGACCTTCATTCAATAACAGTAAGGCAGGAACCAAAGGATTTGAGGAAGAACTGTATGGATCTCTTAGCACTTTTTCTTGCCTGTGGTCTTGATGGCGAAAAAGAGCCGATATTCTTTCAGTCACACGTTCCGGCTCATACTCAGCTTGGCTGGGTGCTTGATTGTAACACCTATATGGGTGAGCTTTCGCGTATGACACAGTTCAAGGACAAAAGTCGCAAACACGCGGACAACATAAACGCAGGGCTTTTTACATATCCCTCGCTTATGGCTGCGGATATTCTTCTTTATCAGGCAGACCTTGTTCCTGTGGGAAAGGACCAGAAACAGCATCTTGAACTTACCCGTGACCTTGCGACGAGATTCAATAATGCATACAGCGAAACATTCAAAGTTCCTGAGCCTTATATTCCAAAAGTTGGGGCAAAAATAATGAGTCTTCAGGAGCCGACCCAAAAGATGTCAAAGTCTGATCCCAATGAAAACTCATACATTCTCTTGCTGGATCCTATCGACACCATCGTGAAAAAGATAAAACGTGCTGTTACCGATTCTGAAGCAAGAGTTTGCTGCGGTGAGGGAAAAGAAGGGGTTGAAAACCTGATGAGTATTTATTCTTCAATGACCGGAAAGACTATGGATCAAATAACAGCAGAGTTTGACGGAAAAGGCTATGGCGATTTCAAGGCGGCAGTTGCAGAAGCTGTCGTTGAGGTTTTAAGACCCATTCAGGAGAAACACGCTGACCTTATGAAAAACAAGGACTATCTTGAAAGCGTCTATCAAAAAGGTGCTGAAATTGCAAATTATACAGCGAGAAAGACCATTTCAAAGGTATACAGAAAGGTTGGCTTTATTCAGCCGTAGCAGAGGAAGGACTGAAGATAAATATGGTTACAAGTGGAAATATTTTTATTATTCTGGCACTTGCAGTGGGCTTTTTGGTTGCCTTTGCATCAACACCTACGGTTATTGCACTTGCCAACAAAATAAAGGCGATAGATATTCCCAAAGACGCACGTCGTGTCCACAACAAGCCAATACCGCTGATTGGCGGACTTGCAATATTTTATGGGTTTGTGGTGAGTGTGCTGTGCTTTGCCGTTGTTGACAAGGCTCTTATGGGAATTTTGGTGGGCTCTGTCATAATGGTTACGGTTGGTGTTGTAGATGATATGAGAAATCTTGATGCCAGAGTGAAGCTCATTTTTCAGCTTCTGTCTGCGTCGATAGTTATATATTGCGGTGTGGATATCGAGTATATAGCAAACCCTCTTTCGCATTGGGTTGGTCCGCAGTATATAAGCCTTGGGCTTTGGAAGATTCCAATTACAATGATTTGGATAGTTGGTATAACCAATGCAGTGAATTTGATTGATGGACTTGACGGTCTTGCAGCAGGGGTTTCGACAATCGCATCTGTGGCACTTCTCTCGCTTACAATTATTTCGCAGAACCTAAATGCTGCTATTGTGGCAGCAGCTCTTGCGGGTGCGGGTTTTGGATTTTTGCCTTACAACTTCAATCCGGCAAAGATTTTTATGGGAGACACAGGCTCTACATTCCTTGGCTTTGTCCTTGCTTGCATTTCGATTCAAGGTGTTATGAAGATGTATGCCCTTGTTTCCTTTGTTGTGCCGGTTCTCATATTAGGGCTTCCTGTGTTTGACACACTTTTTGCCATAATCCGCAGAATTATAAAAAGAAAGCCCATAATGGCACCGGACAGAGGACATCTTCACCATAGGCTTCTCGATATGGGATTTTCACAAAAACAAACGGTAACAATTCTTTATACGTTAACAAGCCTTCTTTGTTTGACTGCAGTTGTTATGGCACTCAAAGATGCATTCCGCGGACTTTTCCTTATACTTGCGGTTGTGGTAATAATGGTTGTAAGTCTTGGTGTTATGGCACCTAAAGAAGAATCCAATACGGAGGAAAAAGAAAATGAAAAAAATTAAAGTAATGACAATTTTCGGCACAAGGCCAGAGGCTATAAAAATGGCGCCTTTGGTGAAAGAACTTGAAAAGAATGAGAATATCGAGTCTATTGTTTGTGTTACAGCACAGCACAGACAAATGCTTGACCAGGTTCTTGAGATTTTTGATATAAAGCCGGACTTCGACCTTAACATAATGAAAGAAAGACAAACTCTTATCGGAATTACCACAAGAGGTCTTGAGGGTCTTGACAGCGTTATGAAAGAGGCACAGCCTGATATAGTTCTGGTTCACGGTGACACATCTACTACTTTTGTGGGAAGTTTGGCAGCTTTTTATAATCAGATTGCTGTGGGACACGTTGAAGCGGGTCTTCGCACCTATGACAAATATTCTCCATTCCCTGAGGAAGTAAACCGCAGACTTACGGGTGTTATTGCAGATATGCACTTTGCACCGACAGAAAGAAACCGCGATAATCTGCTCCGCGAAAATGTAAGCGATGATACCATTTATATTACGGGAAATACTGTTATTGATGCACTTAAGACCACAGTTCGCAGTGATTATGAATTTAAGGATGAAACTTTGGCGTCTATGAACTGGGACAGCAAAAAGGTGATTGTTATGACAGCTCACAGACGTGAAAACTTGGGCAAACCCCTTGAAAACATCTGCAATGCAGTGAAGAGACTGGTTGAAGAATTTGAGGATATTGAGGTTGTATATCCTGTTCATATGAACCCTGCCGTTCGTGAGGTTGCAAATAAGATTTTAGGGGGCCTTGACAGAGTGAAACTTATTGAACCGGTGAATGCGGATGAACTTCACAATGCAATAAGCCGTGGATATATGGTTATGACCGACTCCGGCGGTCTTCAGGAGGAGGCTCCGTCTCTTGGAAAGCCTGTGCTTGTTATGAGAAATGAAACAGAGCGTCCCGAGGCGGTTGATGCCGGAACAGTAAAAATCGCAGGTGTTGATGAAGATACAATATACGATATGGCAAAAGAGCTTATCTGCGATGAGAATGCATACAGCCGTATGGCAAAAGCTGTTAACCCTTATGGTGACGGCTTTGCATCAGAAAGAATAGTGAAAGCTATTGTTGAGAAATATTGCAAATGAGATAATTAAAAAAGCCTTGAAGCGAAAGCTTCAAGGCTTTTTGTTTTTAGAGCTCACTGAATTTCTTTTCGAGGTACGCTTTGATTGACATGGGAGTTGCTTTTCCTGTTAAGGCTCTGTTTGCCTGTCCCATAAAGAAACCAAAGACGTTGGTTTTGCCGTTTTTGTAGTCTTCAATGAGGTCAGGTCTGTCAGCAAAGAGCTTGTCAATTACCTCGGCTATTGCGGCGGTATCTTCAACTACGATGAAACCGTTTTTCTTTGCGATTTCTTCCGGATCTCCGCCCTCTTCAAACATAATGCGGATTATTGACTTGGCGTCGTTTCGGTTGACAGTATTTTTGTCAGCCATTTCCACAACCTTTGCAAAATCCTTTGGAGAAATTGGAATATCTTCGCTGTCTGTATCCTTTACACGACGCATAATTTCGGTGAGGAAAAGGTTTGCGACGTTTTTATACTGAGGGTAAACTTCAACAGTTTGGTCATAAAAGTCCGAAAGATATTTTTCAAGGGTAATAACTCTTGCATCCTCATCGGTGAGACCGTATTCTTTGGTGTACCTTTCTACTCGCTCATGGGGAAGAAGAGGAATTTCACTTTTTGCCTTTTCTATATCCTCATCAGTGAAGGTAATAGCCAGAATATCAGGCTCGGGGAAATAACGATAGTCATTTGCGTTTTCCTTGCTTCTGAGTGAAGAAGTGGTGCCTGTGGCATCGTCAAAACGTCTTGTTTCCTGAACAACCTTTCCGCCACTTTCAAGGATTTCGGTCTGGCGGGCAATTTCGCTTTCGATTGCACGCTGAATTGAACGGAAGGAGTTGAGGTTCTTGATTTCGGCTCTGTCACCCAGAACGCTGGAGCCTGCGGGCTTCAACGAAACGTTTACGTCAGCACGGATTGAGCCTTCCTGCATTTTTGCGTCGCAGACATTTAGGTATTTAAGGTAAAGAGCAATTTTCGAAACAAATTCTGCCGCTTCTTCCGAAGATTTTATGTCAGGCTCGGTAACGATTTCGATAAGGGGAACGCTGCATCGGTTGTAATCTGCCCAGCTTTCGCCGTGATAATCGTCGTGAACCATTTTTCCTGCGTCTTCCTCAAGGTGAATTTGGTGAATTCTTACAACGGTGCCAGTTGAAAGCTCCAATGAACCATTTACACAAAGGGGTAAATCAAGCTGAGAAATCTGGTATGCTTTTGGAAGGTCAGGATAGAAATAGTTCTTTCTGTCAAATCGTGTGTAGCGATTTATGTCACAGTTAAGAGCAAGCCCTGCACGCATTGCATAGCTGACAGCTGCGTGGTTTATAATGGGAAGTGCCCCGGGTTGACCTGTACATACAGGACAGATATGAGTGTTGGGGTCGCCTCCAAAGGAAGCATCGCAGGTGCAGAATGCTTTTGTTTTTGTTGAAAGCTCGGCATGGATTTCAAGACCGATGACTGTATCGTATTTTTTGCACATATTGATAACCTCCTTTTATATTTTAGCAACAGGGTGTGGATTTTCTTTTTCAAAAATATCAGCAGCACCGATGAGCTTTGCATCGTCAAAACGCTTTGCAGAAAGGGAGAAGCCCATTGGCATACCGGATTTGTCGCATCCGCAAGGAACAGAAATAGCAGGAATCCCCGCAATGTTTGCAGTAACGGTGCAGATATCAGCAAGATACATCTT
>JAZROR010000159.1:0-5839 GCA_045648845.1 Clostridia bacterium | reverse complement strand
AAGTAGCAAAAGAATACCCTGAACTCTTGAAAGCTTGCCCCTTATTAAAGCAGGAAACACCATAAGTGACATCACCAGAAACATAACGGGGATGTCCACTGCAAGTGACGTATTAACACCAAAAATTTGCGAACTGTTGGGCACCGGGAACGGCGAAAGCACGGTGGACACGCCGCTTACAAGCACAAGGTTAAATAAATTTGCTCCTATGATATTACCAAGAGACAACGCGCTATGCCCTTTTATCAATGATGTAACCGCAGTAACAAGCTCAGGAAGTGACGTTCCAAGAGCCACAAAGGTCAGGGCAATTACAGTTTCAGGAACCCCAAGCATCTGGGCAATAATGGTCCCGTTATCCACAAGCAAATCAGCACCAACAGCAATAACAGCAGCTCCCACAATCAGCAAAACAAGTTCTTTCCACAACGAACCCTCTGTGACCATTTCCTCTTCATCTTTCTTTTCAACAAGACTTTTTTTCGCCTGAATGACTGAAATCACCATATAAACTGCAAAAATTGAAACCAAGACAATACCTACAGATCTTGAGAAGTTGCCTGTAAAATAAGCAACTGCCGAATAAAACACCGCAGCCCCAAAGAAGAATACAACAGGCAAAACAAGCGGTTTTCGATTAACCACAGACGGACGAATGGCTATTGTAAGCGCTGCAATCAAAGAGGTGTTGCATATAATCGAGCCAATCGCATTTCCATATGCAATTTCTCCATGACCTCCAAGCGCCGCCCCTGCAGATACCATAACCTCAGGCAAAGTGGTTCCAATAGAAACAACCGTAGCTCCTATCAGGATTTCAGGAATGTGAAACCTGTGCGCAATACCTGTAGCGCCATCAACGAACCAATCTCCACCCTTAATCAGCAAAATAAGCCCTACCAAAAACAACAATACCGGAATCACCATAAAACATTCTCCTTCTTTCTTTTAAAATTTTGTGTTTCAAACGCATCTTTTATACAAAAAAAGACCTTTATTGCGCCAAAAACACAATAAAAGTCTCATTACACCTAAAAATTTTAAATGCTGTGCGGCGATTTCAAAAGAAATGTACTGACGCGAGCACAGACGGAAAATCCGCAAATTACTCCCCTTTATTTATATGTATAATAACACATCAAGGAGTAGTTGTCAATAATTTCAAGGTTAAATATTCCCAGAAACTTTTGAGCCACATAACTTTTCCCACAATTATCCTCTAACAGATTAACGTCCAAAAGTCATGATTTAATCTGACCCAAAGTGCTATTCAAATTGACGTCTTCTGCAAAATTTCAAAAAATCCACTTTAGCAAAGTTCGCAAATACCCTAAAGGATTTACGTTATTTTCACTCCCCCGTTAATTTTCAATCTCCCCGTTCAAAAGCTCAGCGGTTTTTACCAGGATATCTTTTGGAACATCACACTTTTTGCCCGCATTTCTATAATCGAAGCTGTCTGCAAACTTTTTGATAAGTCCGTGGCACTCTGCGATTTTATTTTTTTGAAGTTCAATAATAGGTTTAAAATACTTCGCAATTTCCCTGTCCGAAATCTCCCGGAATGCAAATTCTGTAAGCTTTGCAAAATGTTCAAAGCAAAAACCGTTCTTTGAAAGAACTTTTTCCAAAAATCCCTTTTCGCTTTTAAGCATGAAAACAAATGTATAAAAATATCTGTCAAGAGTGTGGTTAATCTTCGAACATACCGCACATTCCCCCGCAACATGAGTAACAGCCGACACAAAAGGATTGTCAGCTTTTTTCTTTTTAAAGAATGTTTTCTCGCCACTTTCAAGTTCAAAAAGCGACTTTATCTCTGCAAGATGCGAATCCAGAATAAGTGCAAGGGACAAAGCATTCCGTTTTTCAATAAGCTTTTTTATGTGGCTCTTGCAAAATCCCTTTTCATTTGTAATCATCCGAAAATCCGGCTCCATCATCGCCGCCCCAAGGGTATAATCAAGCGCCTCTTCCTCAAGCTTTTTATGTAGGAAACAAAAAGGGCAGCTGCAGTCTGCATCCAGCGACTCATTTATCGGGATTGTATATATTTTTTCTTTCATTTTTATTCCTTTCTATTGGCTCACACAAGTTTTAATGCACTAAACCCGCCCTGTTTGTTCTCATTTTTAAAACTCTAACCGATATTCCAATTTGAAATCAAAAACCATTTATATCAAACACACTTTGTGGACACATTTTCCAGATTTATAACCTCGTCCACTATACCTTCATAAAATTCAGGCTCGTGGCTTACAAGAAGAACCGTTCCGCGGAATTCTGAAACCGCTTTTTTAAGTTCTTCTTTAGCCATAACATCAAGATGGTTTGTGGGCTCGTCAAGCACAAGCAAATTAACTTCTTTAAGCATCAGGCGACAAAGGCGAACTTTGGCATTTTCACCGCCCGAAAGCACTTTCATTTGCGATGTAATATGTTCAGTAGTAAGACCGCACCTTGCAAGAGCCGCCCTCACTTCCGCATTTGTCATGGATGGATACTCATCCCATATTTCAGAAAGCGCCGTTTTGTCACTTGCGGATTCTTCTTGCTCAAAATACCCCTCCAGCAAGAACTGGTCACGGCTTACACTTCCCGCATAAGGCGGAATGATTCCCAAAAGAGTCTTCATAAGTGTGGATTTTCCTATTCCATTAGTCCCCTTAACGGCAATCTTTTTGTTTCGTTCCACAACAAAGTTAATGGGGCTTGTAAGAGCCTCGCTGTACCCCAGCACCAAATCTTTTGCCTCAATAACCACTCTGCCTGGTGTTCTCGCTGCTTTAAATGAAAATGTCGGTTTTACCTTTTCGGGAGCAAGCGTGATAATCTCCATTTTATCCAGCTGCCGCTGTCTTGACCTCGCAAGTGTAGCCGTTGCCGCCCTCGCCTTGTTCTTTGCAACAAACTCTTCCAGATTGGCGATCTCTTTCTGCTGTTTGCTGTATGCTTGTTCAATCTGTCTTTTTTTAAGTTCATACATACGTTCAAAATCGCTGTAATCCCCTGTATAGCGGGTAAGCACGCAATTTTCTATGTGATAAATCACGTTTACAACCTCGTTAAGAAAAGGAATGTCATGAGACACCAGAATGAACGCATTTTCGTATTCCTTAAGAAAGTTTTTAAGCCATACAATGTGATTTTCATCAAGGAAGTTTGTCGGCTCGTCCAAAATAAGAATCATTGGATTTTCAAGCAGAAGCTTTGCAAGAAGCACCTTTGCCCTCTGTCCACCGGAAAGCTCTGTAACATCTCTGTCAAGGCCAATTTCATTAAGCCCAAGGCCGTTTGCACATTCATTTATTTTAGAATCTATTATATAGAAGCCCGAGGAATCAAGAATATCCTGAATTTCCCCCACTTCCTCCATCATTTCATTCATTTCTTTTTCCGACACGTCTGCCATTTTTTCATAAATTGCAAGCATCTCTGCCTCAAGGTCCGTAAGACGACGGAATGCATCACGAAGCACATCACGAATGGACTTTCCCTTTTCCAAAGTGGAATATTGGTCAAGATACCCCGTTGTTATATGCTTACACCACTCCACCTTTCCCGAGTCCGGAGTAAGTTTCCCCGTGATAATATTCAAAAAAGTAGACTTTCCCTCACCATTTGCTCCAACAAGTCCTATATGCTCACCCTTGAGCAAGCGAAATGATGCATTATCCAAAATTTCACGACCACCAAAGCCATGAGTTACATTTTCAACATTTAAAATACTCATTTGACTATCCTTTTCTCGAATTTATTTTTATGCGGTAATATCAACAAATTATTATATCACAGTTGAGAAAAAAAGACAATATCATACTCAAGATGCCGCAATAATTTGCGAAACAAAAACAGATATCCCTTTGTCCAAAAACAAGACTCAAAAAAAATCGGCTGTGGCAAATTGCCACACCCGGTTTGGTTTATTTTTCATTTTTCCTTTGAAAATCAATTAAGAGAGCCATTCTCCTAATGGTGCTTCGGGCAATCTCCTGACTCTTCATAAGCATTAGCCTCGATTGTATAGACACTTGCTTTGAAAAAAATCAAATAAGCCAGATACCAGTTTAAAATAGGCACTATTGCAGCCCACAACCAAAAACCACTTTTCCCTACATCGTGTAACCTGCGAACTTCAAGACACATTATCGGACAAATCGCTGCTAAATAATAAATGATTGTCATATATGATACATTTCCAAAAAGGACCCCATCCAAAAATGCTAAAGCAAAAGTTACAATATAGTGAAAAAGCACAAACATCCAAAGTTCTTTTCTCATCGCTCTTCCTTTACATTTTGCATAATTTTTAAATGCTTTAAAATAGTATTTCACAATTGACCCTCCTTATCTTGGCAACTTTTTCATTTACTCAAATACCATATAACTACTATATATCATCATTGCACTCTGCACATCTGCAATGCCTTTTTTAGCGCTATTAGCATAGGATAATGCACTTAAAATATATTCCATATCGTTTGTATTAAAAAATTTGTAAATTTCATCATAAGCTAATTGTGCATAATACATAATACTATTCATTGTCTCAGCCGCTTGGACCAATTCTCTGTCTGTCGCACTTTTACATATCAAATTTATTTCCTCATACGAATCCTGAAATGAATAGAACTGTTCCATCGATATATCTACTATTTCTTTTAAAGTTTTATAGCCTGACATAGGCAAGTGTGTATCGGTCAGTCCCTGTCCGGCAGTTTGTAAACTATCGATCCCATCCTCAATAGTATCAACCAAATGGTACATTCTTAGTGCAAAAAACATCATATATAGTTTTTTTCCGCTCCAATTACTGAACTTGTAATACTTACGGTTTTTGTATTATTATTCCAATCAACATTTTTTCCAAATGCATTTGCGACACCTCTGACTGGCAAAAAAGTTGTCCCATTATATGTAAAAGGTTCCACAATATTGCCATTTGCATCTTTTGCCACATAGTTATTCCCGTCAATATTAATTTTAATATTATCATATTCTACGCTTATTTGTTTTTTACCCGTTGTAGCAAAAGCTATAGTTGATACGACTAACACAACAGCACTAAAAATAGCTATTGTTTTAAGTAAATTTGTTTTTGTTTGTTTCATAATTTTCTCCTTTTTTGTTTATTCTTAAAATCATCTAATCACATCTTTTTACAGTATATAACCTTTTGTTTTATTTGTCAATATAACAAAATGTTTTGGAATATAATACTTTCAAAAGGAAGTGTTAAAAATGTACCGACGTATTAGAGATTTAAGGGAAGATAGAGATTTGAAACAAAAAGAAGTCGCAGATTATTTAAATTGCAGTCAAGTCTGCTATTCTCATTATGAATTGGGTAAACGGGATATTCCAACCGAAGTGCTAATAAAGTTAGCAAAATTCTACAATACAACTACCGATTACATTTTAGGCCTATCTGACAGCATTTAACTGTTCTTGATGACAACCGCACCGCATATATGAAAAAAGAGTACTCTCTCGAGTACTCTTTCTTTAATGATTCCGGCGTCACGCCGTAAAAAACAATCCTGTGAATTGTTTTTAGGCGGGATGAGATGCGACAGCATCGGTGATAAAAGAAATTCCTTGGAATTTCAACACAAGCGTCGCACGGAATTTGCACAACAAAAAAAGGATACCTTTTAAGGTATCCTTTTGCAAATTCCGGCGACGTCTTACTTTCCCGGGCGGTTGCCCACCAAGTATCATCAGCGCTAAGAAGCTTAACTACTGTGTTCGGAATGGGAACAGGTGTGACCTTCTTGCTATTGCCACCGAATGTATGTCAAGCACCTTATGGTGCGTTGACTCTTTTTGTTCATGAAAA
>JAZROR010000158.1:0-11013 GCA_045648845.1 Clostridia bacterium | reverse complement strand
CGGTAGCTGTTTGTCAATACTTTTTTCAATCTTTTTTGAGATTTTTTTAAAGTTTTTTCGCCACTCGGCACAACTCGTCCATCTTACCACATCCTTTCCCCTTTGTCAATACCTTTTTCTCATTTTTTTGAAATTTTTTATCGGGAATATTATTCCCATTTTTTTCATATCTATTCACTGTATATTATATGGAAATAAAAAAACAGAAAGGTATGAAAATATGAATGCATTTTTAAAACATTTGTCCTGTATCATTGCCTGCATTACTCTTTTTTGCGCTATCTTTCCCTCTGCAGAGATTGTAAGCCAGGTGAACGCTGACGTTTCTGCCCAGCTTGTAACCTCTCCGTCGGCAATTCTTATGGAAGAATCCTCCGGTCAAGTTCTTTACGAGCTAAACGCAGACGAAAAACTCCCTATCGCAAGTGTAACCAAAACCATGACTATGCTCCTTATAATGGAAGCTCTCGACAGCGGCAAAATAAAACTCACCGATACAGTAACCACCAGCGAGCACGCAGCATCTATGGGCGGTTCACAAGTTTTTCTTGAGGTTGGCGAAACCATGAGTGTTGAGGAAATGCTCAAAGCCATAGTAATAGCCTCCGGCAACGATGCTGCTGTTGCTATGTCAGAGTTTATCGCTGGGACAGAATCAGCTTTCGTTGAGATGATGAATAGTCGCGCCAAAGAGCTGGGCTGCAAAAACACACATTTCATAAACTGCAACGGCCTTGACGAAACAAGCGAGCACTATAGTACCGCAAGGGATGTTGCTATCATTTCCTGCGAGCTTCTCAAACACCCCAAAATAACCGAATATACAACCATCTGGATGGACACTTTGCGAAACGGCGAATTTGGTCTCTCAAACACCAACAAACTCATCCGCTTTTATAACGGCGCCAACGGCATAAAAACCGGCTCCACATCAGTAGCAAAATACTGTCTGTCAGCATCTGCCAAACGTGACGGTATGCAGTTGGTTGCAGTTATTCTTGCAGCACCATCAACTGCCGATCGTTTTTCCAGTGCCACAAGGCTTCTTGATTATGGTTTTGCTAATTACTCCGTGGTAAATGCCGCCCAGAAAATCGGTGACCTTGCACCACTTTCGGTTGTAGGCGGAAAAGTTGACACTGTATCAATAGTGCCTGATAAAAAAGTAAATTTCATAGTTAAAAAAGGTGCATCAGACAAAGTTGAAACTTCCATATCGTTCAAGGATTCAATAAAAGCACCCATTTCAAAAAATGAGCCTCTTGGAACTGCAACCCTCACAATCGGCGGTGAAAAGGTGGCTATTTGCGACATTCTGGCATCTGAAGATGTTGCCCGCATGAATTTCTCCACCATGCTTGGAAAAATGTTTGCCCGTTGGCTTTGTATGGCGCACTGATTGACAAAGCTCAAAAAATAATATAAAATAAAGAAAAAACTCGAGCTTAGGGGGATACACAAATGATAGGAATAATCGGCGCTATGGACATCGAGGTAAACCAGTTCAAAGACCTGATGCAAAGCAAGGAAACCCAAACAATAAGCAATATTGAATTTGTAAGCGGAACCCTCTGGGGGAAACCGACTGTTGTAGCAGTAAGTGGCGTAGGAAAAGTAAACGCCGCCATATGCACAGAAATTATGTGCCTTAAATACTCTCCGGATTTCATCATAAACAGCGGCGTTGCCGGAGGTCTTGAAGCCTCTTTGAAAATATGCGATGTGGTGGTTGCGGATGCGGTAGTCCAACACGATATGGATACCTCTCCCCTTGGCGACCCGGTTGGTTTTATTTCAGGTCTCAATCTTGTGGATATTCCCTGTGATGCTGTACTTTCAAAAAAGCTGGCTGAGGCATCATCAAGCGCCGGTGTCCACACAATTATGGGAAAAATCGCGTCAGGCGACCAATTTATAAACAGCGGCGAAAAGAAGAACTACCTGATAAATACCTTTGGTGCTTTTGCCTGTGAAATGGAGGCCTCAGCCATAGGCCATGCTGCATATAAAAATAATATTCCCTTTTGCGTCCTTCGTTCAATTTCGGACAATGCCGACGGCAGCTCGCATATTTCTTACACCGATTTTGTCGGTATGGCATCAGAAAACCTCAAAAAAATAATGTTTGAATTTTTCAAAAAGCTCTGATTCAAAAATTTAAGCCTTGCGGCAAACAAACCGCAAGGCTCTTTTTATTTTATTCTTTTGATTATTTCTTCTTTAAGTCTTCTTCCTTTGTGCTTTATGAAAAGCAAAAGTCGACTGTATTTGAGGCGCCTGATATATTTTCTGTAACGTTCGCAATCAAGCTCTGCAGCGATTCCGTCACGCAAAACACCCGTCATAATGCCAATAATCCATTCTTCACGGACTCCCCGTTCCTTTTGCCATTGATTATCTCCGCAAAGAACATATCCATCCTTGTCCCGACCGATAATCCTGTGCAAAACAAACTGACCGTTTGGCCTTCTGAAAAATATCACGTCACCTACTTTTGCATTGCCGTTAAATTTTTCAATAACCACGCTGTCCCGCCCTTGTCTTATAAGGGGGAGCATACTTACGCCATGGGGCTTAAATGTAACCTTTCCGCCAAGCTTTAGTTTTTCCTCCATCAATGGAAAAATTTCCTCAAGCTTAAAGCTTTTTCCATTATTCATCAATCAGCTTTGCCTCTCTCATTTTTTTAATAAAAGCTTCCACGTCCGCTTCGGCCGTTTTTTCATCTACGTCATATTCTGAAAGGAGTGCTGCCACCATTTTAGACGCAGTAGTGTCTTCCTCCATGGCACGCCACAAAAATGCTCCGCTTTCGTTGAGATTGATAACCCCATTGAAATCCAAAGAGTTATCTCCCACGGGCACTACCATATAATATCCCGCTACACTTCTGAGCAAATAATCTGATTTGACTTTCATTTTTTCACAGCCTTTCTTAAGACATAAGCACACCGGCAATGCTAAAATTTTCTAATTGAAAAGTTCCGCGCCAAGAATTGTACCCATAGAATAAATACTTCCGTCGCAAATATCGATTCTGCTGATATCATTAGGGCTTCCTGACACCTTGATATTGGGCATAACAATTCTGATGTCCGCAAACTTACCGCTGACATTCACAGTCTTTCCGCCACGAACAACCAAAAGGTCTGAGATTTTGGTGTTTGAAATAACCATATTTTCCTCGCCTACCGCATCTCCGATAACAACCATCTTGTCCGTTTCAAATCCATCAATCTTGAGTCCGCCCACTCTTATCATAACATTTCCGTCAGTAGGAATTTCAGCAGTGTCAGCATCGTCAATATAATACTTTATTATACGGTCCATAACAACCGCAAATTCAGCACGGGTAATGTTATCCAATGGCTTAAGCATACCGTTTGAGCCACCTACATAACCTTTTTCAATAATTGCAGCAACGCTTACCTCTGCCCAATCAGCAATCTGATTTGCATCTTTGAACTGTTTAAGAACATCAGTTGAAACCTTTCCTTTGTTGAGTCCAAAAACTCTTGAAAGAACAACGAAAGCTTCCTGTCTTGTGATGTTGTTGTTTGGTCTGAGTTTTCCGTCTGAGCCATTGAATGCGCCCATTGCCACAGCCTTTGACATTGATGCATAGAACCATTCACTTGTTGAAACGTCAGTATATGCTGAAATATCCGCATCTTTCACAGCACCGCAGGCACGAGCAATTATTGTAGCCATTTCTGCTCTTGTCATATTGTTTTCAGGATAAATATGTCCGTCGCTTCCTGTAAGAAGTCCGTTGTTTACTGCATTGTTGAGAGCAGCTGTTGCCCAGTGGTCATCTGCAGGCATGTCCGAAAAAGCAGCTGCAAAAGCAGTTGTTGAAAGCAGCATAATGCACGCCAAAGTTAAAGAAATTATTTTTTTCATAGAAAAAACTCCTTTATGTTTAAATTTATCCCCGACTTATATCGGATTTTTATATTATACATTATTTATTGAAACTTTTCAACCGAAATTAACTTCCAAACTTATCAAAGCAAGTTTATTCCGTTTTCACGGCATTCGTCAATCATCTGCTGCGGCCACACTGATGCGTGAACCTCACCAATATGTGCCTTATGAAGAATGAACATACAAATTCTTGACTGACCGATCCCCCCACCTATTGTATAAGGAAGTCTGCCGGCGAGCAAATCTCTGTGATATGCAAAATTCATACGTTCCTCACAACCCGCAATCTCAAGCTGACGGCGGAGGGATTCCTCAGAAACACGAATCCCCATACTTGAAACCTCAAATGGTATGTCTAAAATGTCATCATAGAAGAGTAAGTCACCATTGAGTTCCCAGTCATCATAGTCAGGAGCGCGCCCGTCATGCTTTTTTCCTGATTTTAAAACGCTTCCTATCTGCATAAGGAAAACAGCGCCCTTTTCTTTGGTAATTGCGTGCTCACGTTCCTTTGAAGAAAGGTTTGGATACATATCCTCAAGCTCCTGAGCAGTAAGGAAGAAAACCTCCTCTGGAAGTCTTGGTTCAATTTGAGGAAAGAGCGAATTTACATATTTTTCTGTCATTTTGAAAACTTCAAAAATTTTCTTGACAGTATGCTTCAGCGTGCTGATGCTTCGGTCTTCCTTTGAAATAACCTTTTCCCAGTCCCACTGGTCAACATAAATAGAATGAATGTTGTCAGTATCTTCATCACGACGGATGGCATTCATATCAGTATAAAGCCCCTCATCCTCTGAAAAGCCGTACTCCTTGAGAGCATTTCTCTTCCACTTGGCAAGAGAATGAACAATCTGGAGTACTCTGCCTGTTTCAAGGACGTCAAAAGAAACCGCACGTTCAACTCCGTTGAGGTCGTCATTGAGGCCTGTGTCAGGGTCAACAAAAAGCGGAGCAGACACACGTATCAGCTTAAGCTCTCTTGCGAGATTTGTTTCGAAATAATCCTTTGTTGCTTTAATTGCAATCTGGGTATCCATAAGACTCAAAAGTGAACGATACCCTTTTGGTTTTATAACTTTTGCCATTTCAAAAATCATAGCCTTTCTTTAATACGATATGATAAATTTTAACATTATATTTTAAAAAAAGCAATACAAAACATTAAAATTTTATATATTCAAAATAAATTCAAAACTTTGGGGCATAATAAAAACATACTCAAAGTCTCATATAAAAGTTTGATTTGAGGCATCTCAAGCAAAAAACTTTATTTAAAAAATCGCTTTGAGCAACACATTTGGGAGGTGAAAATTATGACAAACAGCGGTGTTCTCTGCAACGTAAACGAATGTATGTATCACGCAGAAGATAACAAATGCAGTCTTGACAAAATTCAGGTAAGCCACGACAAAACAAGTGCCGACTCTATTGCAATTCCTCATTTCTGCAAGAGCTACGAAAAGAAATAAAAATTTTTTCGGTCAGAAACAACAAAGCCTCTGAAAAAACGGCAGATATTTCCCGCATGAAACCAAAACGGGAAATATCTGTTTTTTTGTTATCCCCCAAAGAACAACCTTGAAATATCATTCCAGGTAACAAAAACCATAAGTCCCAAAAGGAACACAAGCCCGATAAAATGCACTATCCCCTCTTTGTCTGCAGGGATAGGCTTTCTGCGGATTGCCTCAACCACCACAAAAAACAGTCTTCCACCATCAAGAGCAGGGATTGGCAAAAGATTCATTATGCCGATATTTACCGAAATAAACGACATAAGATAAAGAAGATTGATGAGTCCTGCGAGGCCCCCCTGACTTGCCGCTTCGTTCATAACTCCAACGACGCCCACAGGCCCCGACATATCAGAAAGTCCTGTTTCACCGCCAATGAGCATCCCAAGCGAAACAAAAACCAATTTCCCCGCCCATATGGTCTGGAAAAAAGATTCTCTTATTACATTAAAAACATTTGCCTTTTCGCTTCGGGTCATAACACCCAAAAGATAAGCAGGCGTTCCGTCAGTATACTGTGAAACATATGGTTTAAAGCTTGTGGAAACGAGTTCCCCGTCACGTTTTACCGTTATTGTGCTTTCCTTTCCTGCGCCCCGCTGCATAGCAAAATCAATATCGCGTTTTATATTTATTCTGCTTTCATTTATCTCGACAATTTTATCCCCAGGCTGCAAAAAGCCATTGAGGCTTGACTCCTCAATCACGCTGTCAACAGTTCGGGACGGAAGTCCCTTTGGAGCGAAAGCTATTGTTACATATATTATACACACCAAAAACCCGAGAACTATGTTCATAGCAGCGCCCGATGCCAAAATTATGAACCTCGCATACCTTGGTTTTTTCGAGAACGAGCCCTCATCGTCACTTTCCTTGTCCTCGCCCTCCATACTGCAAAAGCCCCCAAGAGGTATTGCCCTCAATGAATATTCCGTGTCGCCCTTTTTCTTTGAAAAAAATTTGGGGCCCATACCAAGAGCAAATTCGTGGACTTTCACGCCAAAAAACCTTGCCGAAAGAAAGTGCCCAAGTTCGTGAACAAATATTATAAGAGAAAAACAAATCACTGCAAAAATTATTGTAACAATCATATTTTATGCTCCATTCTGACAGACCTGTCAACCTCTATTATATCCTCAAGTGTAAAATTTAATTTGTTTTTATATTTACGAAGAACGTCGCCTACATATTCGCCGATTTCCAAAAATCCTATTTTGTCATGAAGAAACGCAGAAACCGCAACCTCGTTGGCAGCATTTAAAACAGTTGGCATAATGCCACCCATTTTCCCGGCCTCCTTTGCCAATGCAAGACAGCAAAAGACGTCTTCATCAGGCTTCGCAAAGGAAAGATGCGAAAGCTCCGCAAAATCCACCGATTTTTCAGGTGAGGGAAGTCTTTCGGGATAAGTAAACGCATATTGAATAGGATGCTTCATTGATGGAAGTCCCATTTGCGCAATCACACTTTTGTCACAAAATTCCACCATAGAATGAATGATGCTTTCACGATGCACCACCACCTCTATATCGTCAAAACCCACATCAAAGAGCCACTTTGCCTCAATCACCTCAAGACCTTTGTTCATAAGGGTTGCGCTATCAATGGTGATTTTCGCCCCCATTGTCCAGTTGGGGTGTTTAAGCGCCTGCTCTTTTTTTATATTTTTAAGCTCATCACGATTTTTACCAAAAAACGGACCTCCCGATGCAGTGAGAAGAATTTTCCGAAGCTCTGCCCTTTTTCCGCCGTGGAGCGACTGAAAAATCGCCGAATGTTCACTGTCAACGGGCAGAAGCCTTACGCCGTATTTTTTCACCGCATCCATAAAAAGGCCGCCTGCTGTCACAAGGGTCTCCTTGTTGGCAAGAGCGATGTCCTTTCCTGCTTCTATGGCTTTCATCGTGGGTACAAGTCCCGCAAAACCTACAATAGACGAAAGCACCACATCGCACTCATCAAGGGTCGCCGCACAGCACAAGCCCTCCTGACCGCAAAGCACCAAGGTTTCCGTATCCGCAAGCCGCACCTTCAAATCACTATATTTATTTTCATCAGCAACCACCGCAATCTGAGTCTTATATTTTCTCGCCTGCTCTTCAAGGAGTGCTGTGTTTGAGTTCCCGGTGATAGCAAGAACAGAAATGTCCTTTATTCCTTTTAAGTCATCAACAACTTCCAAAGCCTGCGTTCCGATCGAACCCGTCGAACCAAGTATTGATATATTCATATGTTTCCTCGCTTAAATACCAATAATGTTAAGATAAATATAAACAAGTGGAGCAACAGCAATCACGCTGTCGAGTCTGTCCAAAATTCCGCCGTGGCCTGGGAACAGGCTACCATAATCCTTTACCCCATATTTGCGTTTGATGATTGATGCTGTTAAATCACCGATTTGCGAAACAGGTGAAATAATCAGCCCCAAAACCCCAAGCTTTATATAGTTTATATCCATATTGAAACCTTTTTCAAGCAAAAGACCATAAAGGAGCAAAAGAACAATGCATCCCAAGCTTCCGCCGATTGAACCCTCGATTGTCTTTTTGGGACTTATATCGGGGCAAAGCTTATGCTTTCCCAAAAACACTCCGCTGAAATAAGCAAAGGTGTCGGTGGCAAAAGCCCCGATAAACACAATCCACAAAAGCCGCGTTCCATACTGAAGACCTTTTATGTCAATGAGTGTTGACAGCAAAAATGGGATATAAATAATCCCGAAAATCAAAAGCCCTGCATCAAGAACGCTCACCGTTTTGTGACATTTCAGCATCACACAGAAAATTGCCACAAGCCCCACGTAAAAGAGAAGCATATAAAGGGACACAGGAATATACGTACGAAGACAAACAAAAACAGCTGCCGCATATCCCACAGTGCACAAGCCTTTGTGTTTGCTAAGCTCCGTTGCCTTAAAAAACTCAAAAAGCCCCATAACAGAAATGATAGCAACCGCCGCCGAAACAACATAAACATTTGAAAGCAGCACCAAAACCAACAGAGGCACCAGACACAGCCCCGTTATAATTCTTGTTTTCATTTGTATCCCTCCAATTTGCAAAACAGGCGGATTAAAAATCCGCCCAACGTTTCACTCATACCTTTTATTTTTTGTACCGCCCATCTAAATCTTACCAAATCTGCGGTTTCTCATTTGATAGTCAAGTATAGCCTGTTCCATATCCTTTTCGGAAAAATCAGGCCAGTTTATATTGCTGAACCAGAACTCCGCATAAGCCGCCTGCCACAACAAAAAGTTTGAAAGACGGTACTCTCCGCTGGGACGGATAATCAAATCAACTTCGGGGGAATTCGCCGTATACATAAGCTCAGAAAGGCTCTGCTCAGAAACCCCGCGAAGTGTCCGTCTGCCTGCGGCAATTTCCTCAGCCAGCGACTTTGCAGCACGGGTGATTTCGGCTCTCCCACCATAGTTCAGCGCCACATTGAGAACAAGCCCTGTGTTCTTTGATGTATATTCTTCCGCGTGGTCAATGGCAGCATTTATCTTGTCGGAAAGTGCACTGCGATCACCTATAACCCGAAGAATAACATTTGTACCCTCAAACTGCTCTTCAACCTGCTGAAGATATGTATAAAGAAGTTCCATAAGAGCATCAACCTCGCTCTTTGGCCTGTTCCAGTTTTCGGTTGAAAAAGCATATGCGGTAACGCATTTCACGCCGATTTTGTTGCAGTAAATAACAATCTTTTTAAGAGTCTCCGCTCCCATACGGTGTCCTGCACTTCTGGGAAGACCTCTCTTTTTTGCCCA
Source organism: Clostridia bacterium (assembly GCA_045648845.1). Classification (GTDB taxonomy): domain Bacteria; phylum Bacillota; class Clostridia; order Monoglobales; family Monoglobaceae; genus SIG440. The sequence continues at coordinate 1,794 of JAZROR010000158.1, read as the reverse complement.
TCGGCCGTTTCCGTCCATAATAATCCCTATATGCTGCGGGATATTATTCATATCAAGCTTTCTGCGGTTTTTCTTCTTAAAAAACATAAAAGACTATACCTCAAGAATTTCTTTTTCTTTGTCAGCAATGATTGTGTCAATATTTGCCACAAACTTGTCTGTAAGCTTCTGGATTTTTGTTTCAAGATTTTTGAGGTCATCCTCAGTAATCTCTCCGTCCTTCTTCTGCTTTTTGAAGCCTTCCAAAGAATCACGGCGTACGTTACGGATAGCAACTTTACATTCCTCACCGCGTTTTGAAATACCCTTTACCAGCTCTTTTCTTCTTTCTTCTGTGAGAGGCGGGAAGTTAAGACGAATCATCTTGCCGTCATTTGAGGGTGTAATTCCTATATCAGACTTAAGAATTGCCTTTTCAATTTCCCCAAGGATTGATGCATCCCATGGCTGAATTGTGATTGTTCTCGGTTCAGGAACAGCCACAGTACCCACCTGCTGTACAGGTGTGGGAACTCCGTAATATTCAACTGTTACTTTGTCAAGAACAGCAGGATTGGCACGGCCTGCGCGGATTGCCGCAAGGTCTGCCTGAAGAACTGCTATCGCCTTATTCATTTTGTTTTCTGCATTTTGCATTATGGTCATCACCTTTCAAAATTTTTTCGTGTAGATTACTATTTAACTATCGTTCCTATTTCTTCGCCCTGGATGGCGCGTGTTATATTTTCAGGGTCATCAAGACCGAACACAAGAATCGGAATATTATTGTCCATACAAAGTGAGGTAGCCGTTGAGTCCATAACTCCAAGTCCGCGGTTAAGGACATCAATATAGCTGAGAGAATCAAATTTCTTGGCATTTGGATTTACATGCGGGTCACTGTCATAAACGCCGTCAACCTTTTTGGCGAGAAGAATAATTTCCGCATCAATTTCTGCCGCACGAAGCGCCGCTGTTGTGTCTGTTGAGAAGAACGGGTTTCCTGTGCCGCAGGCAAAAATAACAACTCTGCCTTTCTCGAGATGGCGCATAGCCTTAAGTCTTATATACGGCTCTGCAATCTGTCTCATTTCAATGGCAGTCTGAACGATTGAGGGAATTCCCTGCTGTTCAAGAGCATCAAGAAGAGCCAAAGAGTTGATAACAGTTGCAAGCATACCCATATGGTCTGCACGACTTCTGTCCATGCCCTCTCCTGTTCTTCCGCGCCAGAAGTTTCCGCCGCCTACCACGATGGCAATTTCAGCGCCCATTTCGTGACATTCCTTTATTTTGCCTGCAATGGTTGTAACAGTGGCATTGTCAAGGCCAAATCCCTTGTCCCCTGCCAGCGCTTCACCGCTGACTTTCAGCAAAACTCTTTTGTACTTAAGTGACATTTTTCTTACCTCCAAAATTTTGTATGTTAAAGCATCAAAAAACTATTCAGAAATATCAATTACCGTGACATCAAGCTCAACCTCAGGTTCAATCCCCCCCTCAGGAGTGGTAACCGTCTCAGGAGAAAAGTCAGGTTCGCTTTCAGCCCCGCTGCTTTCACCGGTACTGGTACTGGAATTTCCCGTACTGCTGTTTCCTGTGCTTGGCTGAGAGGTTTGTCCCTGACTGCTTACAGGAACTTCCTGAACAATAATCTGGCTTGACGCCGAACTTTTATATTTTTCAACCGTCGCGTTGAGCATTTCAACCTCATCCTCAAGGCTCTGCACCTGAGTTTTGAGCTCCTCATTTTCCGCAGCAGTTTCCTCACCGCCTATGGTAACAAAATTTATGGGATTTATAATAAGGCTGAAT
>JAZROR010000157.1:0-7293 GCA_045648845.1 Clostridia bacterium | reverse complement strand
AAGAGCGACAAAACTTTGGTTACCATAAGTGTTGATGGAGAAAGAATTGAGACAGGACTCAAAAAGTTTGGGGCTATGGTTGGCGATTTTACCGAAGTGGGATGCAACTGTGTTCTTTGTCCGGGTACAGTTATCGGCAGGAACTGTACAGTTTATCCGCTGTCGAGGGTAAGAGGCTATTTGAAAGAAAACTCAATTTTTAAAAGTGAAGAGAATATTGTAACAAAGGTCTGATGCTTGCAATATTTTTAAAAACAGTGTCAGCTCTTCTGACATAACTGTTTAGCGCCAGACCGCGAAAGTTTTTGCGGTGACGAGGTAAGAAGTAATCGAAGTTTTCGGCGGATGCTTCTTCGGCAAGTCCTTGTCGTGAGGATGCATACAAACAAACAAAAGTGCATCTGGTGGATTTTTGAAGGCCAAAAACATTTTTTTGGAGGACAAAAATAAATGGGAAAATATTTTGGAACTGACGGATTTCGTGGCGAAGCCAATGTAAACCTGACGGTTGAGCACGCTTTTAAAATAGGAAGATACCTTGGTTGGTATTATGGAAAAGAGCACAAGTGCAAAGTGGCGATAGGAAAGGACACAAGACGTTCAAGCTATATGTTTGAGTACGCACTGGCGGCAGGACTTACTGCAAGCGGTGCTGATGCGTATCTTCTGCACGTTACAACAACGCCGTCGGTATCTTATGTCGTAAGGACAGAGGATTTTGATTGTGGAATAATGATTTCAGCCAGCCACAATCCATATCACGACAACGGCATAAAACTTATAAACAACCGTGGCGAAAAAATGTCAGAGTCAATAATTGCAGATGTTGAGGCTTATATTGACGGTATTATCGGTGAAATTCCCTTGGCTGTCGGCGAGAATATAGGCAGAACAATTGACTATGTTGCAGGAAGAAACCGCTATACAGGATATATAATTTCCCTTGCGAGAAATTCTTATAAAGGGTTCAAAATAGGACTTGACTGTTCCAACGGGAGCACATGGATGCTGGCGAAAAATATTTTTGATACCCTTGGGGCAGAAACGTATGTCATAGGAAATCAGCCAAATGGGTTTAACATTAACCATGATTGTGGCTCAACTCACATTGACACCCTTTGTGCACTAGTGAAAGACAATGGTCTTGATATAGGTTTTGCATTTGACGGAGATGCTGACAGATGTCTTGCAGTGGATGAAAAGGGAAATGTTTTGACAGGCGACCACATTATGTATTTTTGCGCAAAGTATATGAAAGCAAACGGCACCCTGAAAAAAAATACTGTTGTTACAACAGTTATGTCAAATTTTGGACTTTACAAGGCGCTTGATGCCGAGGGCATTGACTATGTAAAGACAGATGTGGGTGACAAATATGTTTATGAATCCATTCAGACAAATGACTATTGTTTTGGCGGTGAGGAATCGGGACATATAATTTTCTCAAAATATGCATCAACAGGTGATGGACTTATTACAGCTCTTCAGATAATGGAAGTATTGATAGAAAGTAAACTTTCTGCGTCAAAACTTTGTGATGGCTTTGAAAGATTCCCCCAGCTCACACGAAATGTACGCGTTGAAAATAAGGATGCGGCGCTTTTGGATGTGGATGTTAAACAAGCTGTAAAAGAGGTTGAAGAAAGCCTTGGAGATGACGGACGAATTCTTTTCAGGAAAAGCGGCACAGAGCCTCTTATTCGTATTATGGTTGAGGCAAAGGGCGAAAGCATTTGTGAGGCTATGGCTCAAAAAGTGTATGATGTTATGAAAGAAAAAGGTTATGCACTTAATTAAAAAATAAGGTATTTGCCATTGACAAAGAAGACATCAAGTGATATACTCTAAAGAAAGTAAATATTTTCTTCGGGGCAGGGTGAAATTCCCTACCGGCGGTGATAGTCCGCGAGCCACCCTTGGTTGATTTGGTGAAATTCCAAAACCGACAGTAAAGTCTGGATGAGAGAAGAAAACTTTATAATGTTTTTTATAGAGTGTTTGTCCCGATTGCACTTTGCAATCGGGATTTTTTTATGAACAGGAGTGGTCTTTATGCAAAGAAACAGCAAAATAAAATGGATGGTTGAGGTGGCTATGCTGTCAGCGGTGGCAGTGGTGCTTATGCTCCTTGAATTTCCATTACCATTTATTGCACCGCCTTTTTACGAACTGGATTTCAGCGAGGTTCCCGTTCTTGTGGGGGCATTTGCCATTGGTCCACTTGCAGGGGTTGTTATTGAGGGGATAAAAGTGCTTCTCAATCTTCTTATAAACGGAACAATTACAGCTGGAGTGGGAGAGGGTGCGAACTTTTTGATTGGTGTTGCCTTTGTTTTGCCGGCAGCATTTATTTATAAACGGAGAAAGACAAAGAAAACTGCTATAACGGGTATGACAGTTGGCGGAATAGTTATGGCGGTTTTGTCATGTTTTATAAATGCATATGTCCTCATACCCGCGTATGGCGGAGCTATGGGGCTTGATATCGGCGTTTTTGTGGGTATGGCACAGGAAATACATAAGGGAATTGACTCACTGCTTGAAATGGTGCTTCTTTGTGTGTTGCCGTTCAATATAATAAAGGCTGTTTTGGTATCGATCGTGACTACTTTCCTTTATAAACACATAAGTCTAATTCTGAAGCCCAAGAATTGACATATAAAATCTAAATAATCTATTGACAAATGAAAAATATTAAAGTATAATCAAAATGTTAGATAGAGGTGCGTTATGTCATCATTAGGCAAATTTTCATCGCTTTGCCAAAGCGGATTTGCTGAAAGGGGCAGGCGCCGAAGACGGTTCGTGGCAAAGGACCGGTCTGGCAGTTGGGAATAATATCTCAAATGTTGTCGCACAAGTGCGGAGAGCTATCATATCATATTTGTTAATGGTTTTATATCCTTGCATATATCTTATGATAGTTGAAAAATCAGCTATCATTTTTTTATGAAAGCAAAAAGATAATCAGGTAAAGGAGTTTTGAAAATGAAGAAAACTGTTTTTAAAGGTGTTGCAACAGCTATTGTTACGCCTATGAACGAAAATGGAGTTGACTACGAAAGCTTTGAAAGACTTATTGAATGGCAGATTGAAGAGGGCATAAATGCCATAGTTGTTGCCGGCACAACCGGTGAGGGCTCGACTCTTTCTGACCAGGAGCACAAGGATGTTCTCAAATTTGCAGTTGAAAAGGTAGCGGGCAGAATTCCCGTTATTGCAGGTACCGGTTCAAATGACATAAGCTATGCAATAAGTCTCACAAAATATGCGTGTGAGATTGGTGCTGATGCTATGCTGGTTGTTACACCATACTATAACAAAGCAACTCAAAACGGACTTATTCAGTCGTTCACTGCTATCGCTGATGCAAGTACAAAGCCCGTTATTCTTTACAATGTTCCGTCGCGTACTGGTTGCAACATCACACCAGAAACTTGCGCTGCTCTTTCGAAACACCCGAATATCGTGGGCATAAAGGAAGCAAGCGGGAACATTTCACAGATTGCAAAGGTTGCGTCACTTGTTGATGAGGATTTTGCTATTTATTCAGGAAATGATGACCAGATTGTTCCAATAATGTCACTTGGTGGCATTGGTGTTATTTCTGTTCTTTCAAACATCGCACCGAAAGACACTGTAAAAATCTGTGACAGCTTTTTCTCTGGCGACGTGAAAGAAAGCAAAAGACTTCAGCTTCAATACCTTGACCTGATTGATGCACTCTTCTGTGAAGTGAACCCAATCCCTGCAAAAGCTGCGGTTTCGGCTATGGGATTTGGCAAGAATTATCTCAGACTTCCACTTACTCCAATGGAAGAAGCTCATGCTGAAAATATGTACAGACTTATGAGAGAAAACGGAATTAAAATTTAACTTTCCTGAAAGGATAACAATAAATGATTTGTGAAAATCTTGGAATAAACCAGATGGGAAATTTGACCTTTGCCGGTCGTGACACGGTGGAGCTTGCAAATAAGTATCAGACACCACTTTTCCTTATGGATGAAGAGCGTATACGGAAAAATTGCAAAACATACGTTGATGCAATGAAAAAATATTTTGGTGAGGATGCATTGCCCCTTTATGCCAGCAAGGCGGCATCTTTCAAGGCTGTTTATAAAATAGCAATGGAAGAGGGCATGGGCATTGATGTGGTTTCCTGCGGTGAAATTTATACCGCAAAAAGTGCCAACTTTCCTATGGCAAATGCTTACTTCCACGGCAACAATAAGACTGATTTTGACATAAAATATGCAATAGAAAACGGTATTGGATATTTCGTGGCAGACAGCCGCGAAGAAATTGATGCTATTGACTGTATTTCCGGAGGAATGAATGTGTGTCAAAACATAATCATCCGTATCACCCCCGGAATTGATCCCCATACCTATGATGCTGTGGCAACGGGCAAGGTTGACTCAAAGTTCGGCTTTGCAATCGAAACCGGTGCGGCAGAAGATGTTGTGAAATATACACTTTCAAAAAAGAACATAAAGCTTTGTGGTTTCCATTGTCACGTGGGTTCTCAGGTTTTTGACTCGGATGTATATTTCAAAACGGCTGATATTATGCTCGAGTTTATTGCTGATATGAAATCAAAGTTTGGTTATGAGACGGAAATCCTGAACCTTGGCGGCGGCTATGGTGTTAGATATGTTGAATCTGACCCTGTGATTGACATCGAGGCGAACATTGCTCAGGTTGCAAAAATGGTGAAAGAAAAATGTAGTGAACTGGGATTAGATGTTCCCGCAATCCGTATGGAGCCAGGTCGTTCAATCGTTGCGGACAGCGGCCTCACTCTTTATACTGTGGGAAGTGTAAAGGTCATCCCTGAATATAAAAACTATGTTTCAATAGATGGCGGAATGGCTGACAACCCGAGATTTGCCCTCTACGGTTCGGAATATACCGTGGCAGTGGCAAACAAGATGAACGAGGAATGTGACTTTCCTTGCTCGGTGGTTGGAAGATGCTGTGAATGCGGCGATATAATTCAGGAAAATGTGCAAATGCCGTCAAGTGTGAAACGTGGCGATACTATCGCAGTTATGACAACGGGTGCCTATAACTATTCAATGGCGTCAAATTATAACAGGCTTCAAAGACCGCCGATTGTGATGCTGACAAAAACGGGCGAATATACTGCGGTGGAACGTGAAAGCTTTGAAGATATAATAAAAAATGATTTATAAAATGAAAGCTCTCTTTTCGGAGAGCTTTTTCTTTTGTATAAATACTTTACAAAAAGGAAAAAATATGGTAATATAATATTGCGACTTAGTTTAATATTTTTTCAATGATAGTACGCATTTTTATTTTGATAAAAATGCATGCTCTATTTTGCTTACTGTCATTGGAAGTATAAACTGAGTCGCGTCAGGGAGCTATGCATTTTTTGTGCGTGGCTCCGGCTGCGCACTTTTTTATTTACATAAAAGGTGTAGCTCCTGCTGCGACCAAACAAGCTGAAAACCTCACCCAAATGGGCGAGGTTTTCGCTTTAAATGATTATTTATTTGCTTTTTCCATATCTTTGTTGCGGATTTCAACACGGCGGACTTTTCCGCTGATGGTTTTGGGGAGGTCGTCCACAAATTCCACAATTCTTGGATATTTATATGGTGCTGTGTGTGTTTTTACGTATTCCTGAATTTCTTTCTTCAGTTCGTCAGTACCCACGGTATTCTTAGTGAGAACAATGGTGGCTTTTACAATCTGTCCGCGGACCTCATCAGGAACAGCGGTGATTGCACATTCAAGAACGTAAGGAAGCTCCATAATAACACTTTCAATTTCAAAAGGTCCAATGCGGTATCCCGAAGACTTAATAACGTCATCAATACGTCCCACATACCAAAGATAACCGTCTTCGTCCATTGTCGCCTGGTCACCTGTGTGATAGAAACCATCATACCATACGTCACGGGTTTTCTCATCATCAAGATAGTAACCGATGAAGAGACCGCAAGGAACATTTTCTGTTGTTCTGATACAGATTTCACCAGTGTCCCCAATCTTACATTCCTTGCCCTCGCCGTCAAGAAGAACTACGTCATAAAGAGGTGAGGGTTTGCCCATTGAGCCGATTTTCGGTTTTGAACCAACAAAGTTTGCGATTGAAAGGGTGGTTTCTGTCTGTCCAAAGCCCTCCATAATGCTGAGCCCTGTTGCCTTTTTAAACTGATTATAAACCTCAGGGTTCAGTGCCTCGCCTGCTGTTGTTGCATATTCAATAGAAGAAAGGTCATATTTTGACAAATCTTCCTTGATAAAGAATCTGTACATAGTAGGCGGTGCGCAGAATGTGGTGATGTTGTACTTTTTGAAAAGAGGAAGAATATCATCCGGATGGAAACGGTCAAAGTCATAGGTGAACACACCTGCCTCGCAGAGCCATTGTCCATAAAGCTTACCCCAGAGAGCCTTGCCCCAGCCGGTATCGGAAATGGTGAAATGAAGTCCGTCGGGGTTTACGTTATGCCAGAACTTTGCTGTGGGGTAGTGACCGAGAGCATATTTATATGAGTGCGTAGCAATTCTTGGGTAACCTGTTGTACCTGATGTAAAGAGCATAAGCATCGGGTCGTCGCCACAGGGTGAATCTTCTTTGCGGTCAAAGTGTGTGCTGAAACGTTCCATTTCTTCGTTGAAATTATACCAGCCGTCTTTTTTGCCGCCAACGAGGATTTTGAGCATACCGGGGAAGTTCTGAGCTGCCTTTTCGGCTTCTGCGGAAACTTCGCCGTCAGATGTACATACAATAGCCTTTACTCCTGCTGCTTTATAGCGGTATTCAAAGTCGTGTTCAACCAGCTGGTTTGTTGCAGGGATTGCTATTGCACCGATTTTGTGAAGAGCAAGCATACAGAACCAGAACTCAAAATGACGTTTGAGAACCAGCATAACAGTGTCGCCGCGTTTGATACCCAAAGACTCAAAATAGTTAGCGGTCTTTGCAGAGTACTTTTTCATATCGTTAAAAGTAAATCTGCGTTCTGATTTATCATTTCCAACCCACATCATAGCAGTTTTTTCGGGAGATTTCTTTGCAATTTTATCCACACAATCAAATGCAAAGTTGAATTTGTCAGCATTCTTAAATGAAATACCGTTAAATACACCTTTTTCATCAAGAGTTGTATCAATGAAATCGTCAGCAACAGTTTTTAATGAAGATTTTGAAGTTTTTTCAGCCTTTTCAGCGATGTAAGGTGCTTCAGGATATTCTTCGCTGAAATGACCGTCCTGAGGGTTGAGAACAACCGCGTGGAATTCGCAACCGCCCTC
>JAZROR010000156.1:0-2374 GCA_045648845.1 Clostridia bacterium | reverse complement strand
TTGCCTTTATCATTTCACCAAACTCAATATATTCGCTGTCAAAGCCAAAGTAGTCGCCCTTTATGGCAACACTTTCTGCATCTTTCCTATCTTTTGCTCCAATGTCAACAAAAAGTTCGCGGGTGCCGGGTGTTTTTTTTCGTTCTTCATTTGACGTAAGATGCACGGGCTTTAAACCAATCACACCACACCTTTCTTTGACCTTTACACGTTTTGAAATAAGGATTCTTGAATCAATGCCTCCAACCGAATCAAATTTTATATAGCCATCCTCGGTTATATCGGTGACAATAAACCCCACCTCATCCATATGAGCAGAGAGTAGTATTGTCTTGGCATTTTCTTTTTTTGCCTTTTTAAAAGCCACAAGGTTTCCCATATTGTCAATACTTAGTTCAGCACCGCAATCCTTGATTTCTTCCAGTATAATATCTCGAACCTCTGCTTCACAACCTGAAACGCCAAAGGCTTCCGTAAGTTTCTTAAGCAAGGATTTCACCCCCTGACACAATTTCAGCTATCAGTTTTGCTGCATTTTCAGCGTCGCATATATCAGCAGTCTCAACAGCGGTATGCATATATCTAATGGGCACAGAAATCACAGCGCAGGGGATTCCCCTGCCCGATGTCTGTAACGCCCAGGCATTTGTGCCTGTACTTCCCGATGCCACCTCTATTTCATAAGGAATGTCATTCTTTTCCGCAATTTCAATAATCCTTTTCGTCATTTCAAAATCCACATTTGGACCACGGCATATGGTCACCCCGCAGCCCAAAGGAAATGTTTCATATCCCTTTGCATCCGGTGTCTCACCATAGGTCACATCAACAACCACTGCAAAATCACATTTTGTTTCGTTGGCAACTGTGTATGCTCCCAGTAAGCCTTGTTCTTCTCCGGACGCAAACACGATGCATAAATTATACGGAATCTCCTTGTCCCTTACTTTTTCAAGACTCTCAAAAATCACAGCCATACCAAGTCGGTTATCAAGGGCGGCCGATGACATACGGTTGTTCATCAGTTCACAAAAACTCGACCTCAATAAAATTGGGTCTCCAACACTGATTTTTGACGCAACATCACTTCCAAGTCCCGTGTCGATAACCATGTCTTCCGTCTTGAGTCCCGCATCTTCTTCATCCTTTGTCATAAGATGGGGAGGTTTAGCGCCGATTATTCCAAACACCTCTTCTTTTCCCAAGATTACAACCTCTGATGCAGGAAGAATCCTTTCATCCACACCGCCGATAGTTTTGAACTTCACGAAACCATCATCATCAACCGACGACACAATAAGACCAATTCTGTCAAGGTGTGCTTCTATCATAATTGTCGGGACATTATCCTTTTTTGATTTAATCATGCCTATCACACAGTTTGTTTTGGTTACTCTTGCATCTGCGCAATATTCCTTAAGCCTTTCGCAAACCAAATCCGCAAACTCTTTTTCAAATCCCGATATTCCTGGTGTTTTTATTAAACTTTTTACTGTTTCATTTATATTCATATTTAATAGCCTTTCGACACAAAATATTTTTAAATCAGTCCTTTTATATTATACCCCAAGCCTTATTCTCCGTCAAGCCAAAGAACGATTTCTCTTTTTAAAAAAGGACTTTACATTTTACTCACCTTATGTTATAGTATATTTGGTGAAAATTGTGATTTGTATTCACCCCTTTTATTTTGAAAATATTATTCTTTATATACACTAATTACAAAGGAGAAATTCACTATGGACATTTTTTCGGTTTTATCTTTGATAGGTGGACTTGCTCTCTTCCTTTATGGAATGGACCTTATGGGCGACGGACTAAAGAAACTCGCCGGCGGCAAGCTTGAATCTATTCTCGCAAGGCTTACCTCTACAAGAATTCTCGGATTTTTGCTTGGTTTTATTGTAACATCAGTTATCCAGAGTTCATCCGCTACCACCGTTATGCTTGTTGGCTTTGTGAACTCCGGCATAATGAAACTTGGACAAACCATAAGCATAATAATGGGTGCAAACATCGGTACAACCGTCACCTCATGGCTCCTGAGTCTCACGGGCATTAACGGCTCAACCATATGGCTCAAGCTCTTAAAACCCGAGTCTTTCACACCAATCCTCGCCGCAATAGGCGTTGTTATGACTATGATGTCCGCAAATGACAAGAAGAAAAATACCGGTTTCATTTTAATCGGCTTTGCCGTTCTTATGTTTGGTATGGAAACAATGAGTGGTGCTGTTGAAGGTCTTCGTGAAAACGAATCCTTCACAAAAATTCTCACTATGTTCTCAAATCCCATTATGGGCATTTTGGTGGGAACTATTTTCACAGCAATCATCCAGAGTTCCTCGGCATCTGTCGGCATCCTTCAGGCTCT
>JAZROR010000155.1:0-4651 GCA_045648845.1 Clostridia bacterium | reverse complement strand
GGTGATGAGGTTATTGACAGTATGGTGTCAGGAAACAAAGCCATTGCCATTGTTTATTCAGGTGATGCGGCGTACATTATGTCTGAAAACGAGGACCTTGGTTATTTTGAACCAGATGAAGGAACAAACTCATGGATTGATGCCATGGTTATTACCAAGGATTGTAAGAATACAGACCTTGCACACAAATTCATTGATTTCATGATAACACCGGAAAATGCTATGAAAAATTCTGAAACAGATGGATATACCTCTTCTGTAATGAGCGTTATTGATGAACTGAAAGAAACTGTATACAGTGGAAACGGGGCATACAATCCCCGCCAAAACGGTGAAAACGATGAATTTTTCAGGTATCAGGACACAGAAACTAAAAAGTATTGTGCAGAGCTTTGGACAAAGGTGAAAGCACAGTAAGAAACCGTCAGGAGTGAATTAAGTGTATATAATTGCAGGGCTGGGAAACCCCGGCAGACGCTATGTAAACAGCAGACACAATGTGGGATTTGAGACACTTGATGCTGTGGCGGCTAAATATAATATTGACGTTAAAAAAGTAAAATTCAACGGCATTTACGGCGAAGGCAAAATCGAGGGGGAAAAGGTGGTCTTGGTAAAGCCCCAGACCTTTATGAATTTAAGCGGTGAATGTATCAGGGATTTCAAAAACTGGTATAAGACCGAGGATGCCCAAATAATAATTATTTATGACGATATATCTCTTCCCCTTGGAAAACTGCGGATAAGAACAAAGGGCAGCGCAGGGGGGCATAACGGTGTTAAAAGTATCATATATCAGCTGGGTTCTGAGGTTTTCCCAAGAATAAAAATTGGTGTGGGAGCACCGGATAATCCTGATTATGATTTGGCAGACTATGTTCTTGGGAAGTTTTCGGCAAAAGAAATCAAAGAACTGGTGCCCACGGCGGTAAAAGCCGCTGAAGCTGTTGGTGAAATAATCAAAAACGGCACAGAAAGCGCAATGTCAAAATATAACGGCTAATAATCACAATATGAAAGGCTGAGTTATGAACGGATTTTTCAAAATTTTGGACAGCTTGGCTGACTTTGAAGAAATTATAGGGGGGCTCAAAAAAAATGAGTCCCCTGTAAGTGTTACGGGTGTTTCCGATTCTGTCAGGGCGCACCTTGTTTTTTGTGTGTCGAAAAAACTTAAGAAAAGCTCATTGGTTATTGCACCAAATCAGCTGAGGGCGAAACAAATTTTTGAAGATATGCGGTTCTTTTTCGGTGAAGAGGTTTTATTTTTCCCTGAGCGTGAGCTTATGTTTTATGACATTGAGGCGGCGGCAAATGATATAAAAAAGAAGCGTCTTGATGTCATTGAGAAATTGATAGATTTCCCCGGGAAATATTCGGTTGTGACAACTGCGTCGGCATTGAGAGGAACTACTGTTTCGAAAAAATTTTATGAAGAACGGTCAATTTCACTCAAAGTAGGAGATGAAATCGAGCTTGACGAACTTCAAAAGATAATGACGGATTTTGGTTATACAAGATGCGATTTGGTTGAGGGCGCAGGTCAGTTCAGCATCCGTGGGGGAATTTTTGACTTTTTCCCGTTTTGGAGTGACGTTGCATTTCGAGTGGAGTTTTTTGATACTGAGGTGGACTCAATCAGGGCATTTCAGGTGGAAACTCAGCGTACTTTGAGCGGAAATGCTTTACCCCAAATAGTAAAGATAACTCCTGCAGATGAGTTTTCTATGGACGAGGACAAAAGAATAGAATGTGCAGAAAGACTCAAAGCCGAGGCAACTATTGTTTGCAAGAAAAAAGACCAGACAGATGAAACGCTTAAACTTATTGCAAGATTAAAGCGTGACGCCGAAAGAATTGAAGAGGGCATTACCTTTCCCTCAAGAGACAGGTATATTCCTATGTTTTACCCTGAGAATATGCCGTGTCTGCTTGATTATTTTTCGAGCGGTTATGTTGCGTTTATTGATGATGCATCCAGTGTATTGGCATCGGTAAAAGCAGAAAATACAAGACTCTCCGAAGACCTTAAGGATATGCTTGAAAGAGGAGTTATTCCAAAAAGCTCTATGAAATACACGGGCGACTACGTTGATGTGCTGAAAAAGTTATCGTCTTTGGGTCTTGTTTGTATGAACGTGCTGTCTCATCAAAACCCTGACATAAAGCCAAAGAAACTTGTGGGTTTTACGGCAAAAAGTCTTACGGGATATGACGGCAAAATGGAATTCTTTTATGACGCATTAAGCTTTTATCAAAAGAACAAATACAAGACGATTATTTTGGCAGGGTCAAGACATCGTGCAGAAAATCTCCACAGACAGCTTGAAGATGAGGGGATTATTGCGACTTTGAGTGAGAATTTTGATGATTTGCCTGACGATGGGAAAATTTTGATTACACAAGGTGCACTTTCATCGGGGTTTGAATATCCCCTGATACGAACGGTTGTAATAAGCGATAAAGAGATTTTTGGAGACAGAAAGAAAAAACGCAAGAAAAAAGCGATAAGCCGTGAAAATCGAATAGAAAACTTCACTGACATAAGTGTGGGTGATTTTGTGGTGCATCAAAACCACGGAATAGGTCAGTACACGGGAATAGAGCGTCTTACGGTTGAGGGGGCACAGAAAGACTATTTGAAGATTGTATATAAGGGCGGTGACAGCCTTTATGTGCCGTCAGACCAACTCAATCTGATTTACAAGCATACCGCAAGAGGCGAGGGAAAAGTAAAACTCAACAGCCTTGGCGGTCAGGAATGGAACAGGGCAAAGCAAAGAGTGAAAGAATCCTGTCAGGATATGGCGAAAGAACTTGTTGAACTTTATGCCCAAAGAGAGACATTGCGTGGAATTGAATTTTCAAAGGATGCCCCGTGGCAAAAGGATTTTGAGGCGGCGTTTCCTTATGAAGAAACTGACGACCAGCTTCGGTGCATTGAAGAAGTGAAACGGGATATGGAAAGACCAAGACCCATGGAACGTCTTCTTTGCGGTGATGTAGGCTATGGAAAAACCGAGGTGGCTATGCGTGCCGCTTTCAAGGCAATTATGGACGGATATCAGGTAGCATATCTTGTTCCCACAACTATTCTTGCTAATCAGCATTTTGCAAATTTCAAACAAAGGATGAAAGATTATCCCATCAATGTAGCAAACCTTTCCCGCTTTTCAACCCCTGCGCAGCAGAAAAAGACGGTAAAGGGACTAAAAGACGGAGAAATTGATATAGTAATCGGGACACACAAGCTTCTTCAGGAATCGGTGAGTTTCAAAAAACTGGGGCTTTTGATTATTGACGAAGAGCAAAGATTCGGGGTTGCACACAAAGAGAAGATAAAAGAAATGAAAAAGGAAATAGACGTACTTTCCCTTTCTGCAACACCCATCCCACGAACTCTGCATATGTCAATGTCAGGAATTCGGGATATGAGCTTACTTTCCGAACCGCCTGAAGACAGATACCCCGTTGCCACATATGTTATGGAGTTTGATGCTGATGTTATCCGTGAGGCTATAACCAAAGAGCTTTCAAGAGGCGGCCAGGTCTATTATCTTCATAATCGTGTTCAGGGTATTGAAAAGACGGCGAAAATGATTTCGGATATGATTCCTGATGCAAATATTGCGACAGCGCACGGGAAAATGGCGGAAAGCCAGCTTGAAAAGGTTATGCTTGATATGTCAAACGGCGACATTGATGTGCTGGTTTGTACTACTATAATCGAAACAGGTCTTGATATCGCAAATGTAAACACCATAATAATAGAGGATGCAGACCGCCTTGGACTTGCCCAGCTTTATCAGTTACGGGGCAGGGTTGGGCGTTCAAATCGTTTGGCTTATGCATATCTCACTTATCACCAAGATAAGGTGCTGAATGAAGACGCACAAAAAAGACTTAAGGCTATCAGGGAATTTACGGAGTTTGGCTCGGGCTTTAAGATTGCTATGCGTGACCTTGAAATCCGTGGTGCAGGAAATGTTATAGGAGTTCAGCAAAGCGGACATATGGACAGTGTGGGATACGATATGTATTGTAAGCTATTGGGAGATGCGGTGCGCGAAATCAAGGGTGAGGAAATTGTTGAAACAGTTGAAACCCTGGTTGATTTCCCTGTCAGTGCATTTATTCCTGAAAACTATATCAGGGCACACAATCAGCGGATTGCGGCATACAAAAAAATTGCGGCGATTGAAAGCCAAGAAGATTTGGAAGACGTATTTGACGAACTACTTGACAGATATGGGGATGTGCCTGAGGTGGTACGAAATCTTATGACGGTTTCGCTGATACAAAAGATTGCGTCAAAGAAAAAGTTCACTGAACTAAAGGGTCAGAAAAATAGCTTGGTTATGCTTTTCGATGGAGACGATGCACCTGATTTTTCAAATTTTGTTGAAAGTGAGTATATGAAAAACGGAAAGGCGGTAGTAAAGTCCGGCAAAAAACCTAAGCTTATATGGAATTTTGATCAAAATGTAAAAGGCGAAAAATATCTTGAACTTATGAAAGAATTTATTGAAAAAGTGTAGACGATTTGGTTTTTTTGATGTATAATCAAATCAAGAAAAAAGAAAAGAGGCAAAGCATATGGAAAATGAAAATATAAGAGAAAACGAAAATTTAAATCCCGAAGAAACAGAAA
>JAZROR010000154.1:0-13109 GCA_045648845.1 Clostridia bacterium | reverse complement strand
ATATCTTCTCCTCCCAAGCAGTGTTGAAACAAAACCTTTGGCACGACCCTCGTCTACGGTATTTTTCATATACTCAGCGACCCCCGGATATGCCGAAAGGTAATCAGATATATATTGTTTTGCCTCTTTTATAGGAATTTTGAGGTCCTGAGAAAGTGAAAATTCACCAATGCCATACACAATACCGAAATTTACCGCCTTGGCACGAAAACGCATTTCGGGCGTAACTTCATCAATAGCCACACCAAAGACCTGAGACGCGGTCTGGGTATGAATGTCTACACCATCAAGAAATGCATTTTGCATATTTTTGTCATCTGAAATATGGGAAAGGACACGAAGTTCAATCTGTGAATAGTCAGCATCCACCAAAACTCTGTCACTTCCTGCAACAAACATTTTTCGCATTTCACGTCCACGCTCTGTACGTATTGGGATATTCTGAAGATTCGGTTCTGTGCTGCTTATTCTTCCCGTAGCGGTGACCGTCTGGTTGAAATTTGAATGTATTCTTCCTGTTTCTTTGTTTATAACAGCCAGCATCCCATCAACATATGTGGACTGAAGCTTTGTAAGCCCACGATATTCGAGGACGCACTCAATGATTGGATGTGTTCCCTCGAGCTTTTTGAGAACCTCAGCATTGGTGGAATATCCCGTCTTTGTCTTTTTTCCATGAGGAAGTCCAAGCCCCTCAAAAAGCACTTCCCCAAGCTGTTTTGGAGAATTTATATTAAATGTCTTTCCTGAATATTCATAGATTTCTTCTTCCAAAGTTTTTATATTGGCTTTGAGCTTCACTCCAAAATCCACAAGGGCGTCTTTGTCCACCAAAACTCCCGTATGCTGCATATCAGCAAGCACTGCCGCAAGGGGAAGTTCAACCTCATAAAAAAGCTTTTCCTGACCATTTTCACGTAGCTTTTCGGAAAACATTTTTTTGAGATTATAAAGCGTAAACAAATCAAATGCAACATCATCAAGATTTTCTTCTTCATCAAAACAGAGTGACAGCTGACCATTGTCCGCTTCATTTTCCCCGATATTTGATGAAATCCCCAGAAATTCAAGTGCCAGTCCATTTATATCATATCCTGACCTTGTAGGGTCAAGAATGTATGCCGCAAGTGCCACATCAAAGGCACTCCCCATATATTCAATGTCCCGATTCTTAAGAAGCAAAATATCCTCTTTTATGTCAAATCCCGATTTTTTGATTTCTTCATTTTCGAAGAATGCCTTGAGGAAGCTATCATCCACCGATTTCGCAAAAATAGAGGTCTTCCCGTCAATGGATACACCGATATCTAAAGTTCCATTTTTTGTGTAAAGACGGTAGGTTATGTCCTTACCCATTTTTGCAAGTTCAAGAATTTCTTCAAGCGAGACCTCATTGCAAACACCATCAAATTCTATCTTTTCATTTTTTACTGTTGGTTTTATATTAAGCTTATTAAGAAAAGACCTGAAATTAAACCTTACAAAAAGTTCGCCCAAAGCTTCACTGTTATATTCACGAATTTCACAGTCACTGAGACTAAACTCCAGCGGAACACATCTGTCAATTTCAGAAAGCTTTCGGCTTAAATATGCATCATTCTTTCCCTCTTCAAGCTTTCTCTTAACCGATGGTGTCGCGTCAACTGAATCAAAATTTTCGTAAATATTATCAAGGCTTTTATACTTTTCAATAAGTGAAAATGCCGTTTTTTCACCTATTCCCTTTACCCCGGGAATATTATCAGAGGTGTCACCCATAAGAGCTTTGACATCAATAAATTCTTTTGGTGTAACAAGATATTTGTCATACACCCCATTCTCATCATAAACAGTAGTTGTTGTTGAACCCATTCTTGTGATAACAAGCTTTATTTTTGTGTTTTTAGACGCAAGCTGAAGGTCATCCTTGTCTCCTGTCAAAATAAGACACTCAACATCTTCTTCGTCACAAATTCTGGAAACAGTTCCAATAATATCATCCGCCTCATACCCCGGAAGTTCAATGCACTTGCAATTCATAGCAGCAAGAACCTCTTTGATGAGGGGAAGCTGCACCAGAAAATCCTCAGGAGCAGGCTTTCTCTGAGCTTTATACTCCTCATACATTTTGTGTCTAAAAGTCTTTTCTTTTACATCAAAGGCAACACAAAGATAATCAGGAGAATCCTCCTCAAGATTCTTAAACAAAATATTCAAAAACCCATACACCGCATTGGTAGGGGTTCCGTCAGGGGCATTCAGCATACGGATGCCATAGTACGCCCTGTTCAATATGCTGTTTCCGTCAATTATAAGTAACTTTTTCAAGGTAAATCACAAAGCCTTTCCGTTTCAACGCATCGCTTTTCGATGCCGATTATGTGCAAGTAAAATAATACTTTTGGCGAAAAGCTCCGCCAAAAGTACGTCATTTTTATTCTGCCGAAAGGTCGCCAAGGGCACTATCAACTGGTGAAATGCTTGTTCCCTCTTTTGCTTCCTTTTTTGCCTTTATAGTGTTTTTAATAAAGTCCGCACCCTCAACAAGCTTGTCGATTGCTGTGGGAACCATATCAAGAATTCTGTCATAAACAGTGCTGTTGGGGTTAACCGGCATAAGTCTTATCTGTCCTTTTCCAACCACCATAAAAGCAACCGGTGAAATTGAAACACCGCCGCCTGCACCGCCGCCAAACATATTTGGCTTGTCCGCCGGAGTTTTTGACGCTGAATGGTCCGAGCCACCGACACCGAAGCCCAGTCCCACCTTTGAAATTGGGATAATAATTGTTCCGTCGGGAGTTTCCACCGGGTCACCCACGATTGTATTTACATCAATCATATCCCTTATACTCTGCATTGCTGTATACATAAGTCCCTGAATTGGATGTTGTTCTGCCATTTTTAAATCTCTCCTTTTTGTTTTTTAAGTTTCTTATATACTTTAAAACCGCACATCGCTGCAATAATAATATGCACAATACGGATTTTTATTATTCCCTCTGCCTCGATCTCAAAGGCTTTTTCATTAAAAGTCGGAACAAGCTCAACCTCAGGGAATTTTATATTAAAAAATCTGCATAAAAAAGCATATACATTTCCAATAAGTGTCCAGATTGCTCCATATAGTATTCCCGTGCTGGCGGCATCGCCCGTGCCAAACTCGGCCCTTATAAAAATATCGGAAAATTCTATTCTGTCACCTGAGCACTCAAGCACAGTGTCAATTATTTCCTTTGCCTCAGTGTATTTTCCTTTTATCTTTTGGACTTTTCCAAAAAATTTCTCTTCATCGCTTTTTCCGTCATCTTCCTCTGCCTTTTTATCCTTTTTTGAAAGCTTTTTAAGTCTTTCATCATCAAGGGTATACCGGAAAAGTGATGTTTTGAATACCAACTTTATTTTTTTGTTTCTATATTCCACAAATATACTAAGTTTGCGAAACAAAAGAAAAAATATAAGGGCAAAAATCACGCATAAAGCAATTAAAAACCAAATCATTTAAATCACCGACTAAACCAATTCTTCCGCAAATTTGTTCGCCTCATCGTTGTCCGTTTTTTCTGCGGCACTTTCATCAGTTTCACCATTTTGAGAAAAATCAATACCCTCATTATGGATAGTGGGGTCCTGACTTCTTTCATCAAATTCCGGAAGCTCCATAACACTTTCAATACCAAAGCAACGCAAGAATTCATCAGTCGTACCAAACAGCATCGGTCTTCCCGGAGTGTCAAGTCTTCCTACCTCTTCAATGAAATTTTTTTCAAGAAGCTTGTTTACCAAGGTGTCACAAGACACACCTCTTATCTGTTCAATAACCGCACGGGTAACAGGCTGTTTGTATGCCACAATAGCCAAGACTTCCATAGCTGCATTTGAAAGGCTGAGGCTTCGTCTTGGCTCTACCAGCTTTGATATGTAATCACTGTATTCTCGCCTTGTACACATCTGGTACGAGTCTTCAAGACGGATTATACGAAGTCCACGCATTTCTCTGTCGTACTTGTCCGCAAGTGCGGTAACAACAGCCCTTGTGCTTTTCGTATCAATATCAAGTATATCTGAAAGCTTTTCCACATCCACCGGCTCGCCCGCAGCAAAAAGAACGCTTTCAATTATTGCTTCTGCTTGTTTAAGTTCCATATTTCCCCCACAGGAACGATTTTTTCAATCATTCCTCCAAATCTTCAAAGTTAAAGTTGTCGTCATCCGTGATTTTCGTAACGGAATATTCGCCTTTTTTATCTGTATCCTCAACAATTATTTTGTTAAGCTTTATCATCTCAAGAAGTGCCAAAAACGATGCAACCGCCTCGGGCTTTGACTTGACACCTTTAAATATCTCGCCAAACATAATTTTCCCATTGTTTACAATGCGACTCCATATTTTTCTTACCTTGTCCTTGATTGACACCTTTTCGTGCCCTACAATCCCTGAAAACGACCGTTTCGGTGGCGGAAGCTTTCTTTCAAGCTTCACGCACGAAATTCTGTACGCTTCCATAAGGTTTTCAAGTGTCATTTTTGAATAATTCATTTCTGCCGGTGGTCTTTCAATCACGTCAGGCAACTTGAAATATATACCCACATCAGAGTTTTCGTGTTCCCTGAAAAATTCTATACTGTCTTTGATTTGCTGATATTCAAGAAGGCGTCTGACAAGCTCTGTTCTTGGGTCTTCCTCTTCCTCGCCATCATCTTCTTTGGGCAGCAGCATTTTTGATTTTATCTGAAGAAGGGTTGCCGCAAGCACCAAAAATTCACTGGAAACCTCAAGGTCCATTTCCTCCATAGACTTCATAACCTCAAGATACTGGTCAAGTATGGTGGCAATGGGAATGTCATAAATGCTGACTTTATTCTTTTTTATAAGCATCAAAAGAAGGTCAAGGGGACCCTCAAATGCATCAAGCTTGAATGAAAGCTGTTCCATAGCCCCACTCCTGTTCGTTTATTTTAAAGAAACGGCAAAAAACCGATAATCAACTGTATTCCGTTTAATATAAGATTTGAAAGAAAATTTAAAAGTCTTGAAAATAACGGTGTGTTTATCAGAAGAATAAGCAAGATAAACCCATATCGTTCATACTGCATAATTTTGAAATATATCCTTGCCGGCAAAATAGCATTAAGAACTTTTGAACCATCAAGGGGTGGTACAGGTATAAGATTGAAAACTGCAAGGTTTATGTTCATATATACAAGAGTAGAAAGCAAAACAACCAAAAGTGAAAAGACTTTATCCCAAAGCTGATTTCCACCTGTATAGAATCTTGCAATAATCGAAAGAGAAAGCATTGCAAAAAATGCTAAAATAATATTGCTAAGTGGTCCTGCAATCGATGTCCATACCATACCCGATTTGAATTTTCCTGATTTGAAATTTCTTGGGTTTACAGGCACAGGATTTGCCCAACCAAATCCAAAAAGAAACAAACAAATAGCACCTATTGGGTCAAGGTGACTGAGAGGACTCAAAGTAAGTCGCCCCATATACTTCGCAGTATTATCACCCATTTTATATGCAGCAAATCCATGGGCAAATTCATGCACAGAAAGGGACAAAAAAACGCAAAGTGCAGTAATCAAAAGTTCAACAATCCCTATCCATCCGTTTCCAAACCAATTTTGCATTCTGCTTATCATATCAAGAAAACTCCTTTATATAAAAAAGAAAAACAACTAATTTTAACCACTAATATTTTATCACAAGGTTTATATTTTGTCAACAAAGTACACCTTTTGGCAATCATTATTATTGACACAAAACATAATTTTTAAATTCCCAACCTTTTTAAAGAGCCCCACCCTATCTCCCCCTGAAAATATTTTGAAAATCTTTTTAAAAAACCCTTGCAAAACCAATTTCTATATGCTATAATAACTTTTGTGCTTCATATGCCGGTGTGGTGGAATTGGCAGACGCGCTGGACTCAAAATCCTGTGGTAGCAATACCGTATCGGTTCGACCCCGATCACCGGCACCATTCAAAAGACAGTCTACATTTATTGTGGGCTGTCTTTTTTTTGTAAAAAAATAGCGTCAAAACTTTCGTTTTGACGCCTAAGAATATTAACCGATTTTTGGAAGACTTGCAGCCGCAACAGACTGTCCAACTCTTCTTGCCTTTTCATCAGGAATATGGAGCTTAACCTTTTCAAAGAGTTCAGGGAACTCCGTCTTGATAACCTCGTTCGCCTTTGCAAGAAGGATTGTTCCACCCTTTCCGCTTGTAACCCTGCCCATAATGAGTACGTGTTTAATGTCATAGAACATTGAATAGTAAGCGATTGAATAACCGAAATACGTACCTATTGTATCATAAATATCAGCGGCACGAGGGTCATCTGCTTCCATTAGCCCCTGAACAACCTTAAGTTTTTCTGCTGGCG
This sequence comes from Clostridia bacterium, assembly GCA_045648845.1. GTDB lineage: Bacteria > Bacillota > Clostridia > Monoglobales > Monoglobaceae > SIG440. The sequence continues at coordinate 6,734 of JAZROR010000154.1, read as the reverse complement.
AAAGGCTTTCATCAAGCTCAATTCCGGCTTTTGGAGCAAGCTTTATAACAGCATCCTGAGAGAAATATTTAACTCCGCAACCATAATCGCCACTCCACTCATCAACCATAGCACCCTTGTTAAAATCGACAGGAACAAAAGCAAGTTCATTGAGCCAGCCCGTAATGTTTCCGTCTTTGTCAACATAACCTGCAGCTTCCGATGTTCCCATAGCAACGCCCAAAACATTGTTATCTTCAAGACTCATAGCACCCGCAAGAGCGGTAACATCGCCATCATTTGCAACCTCGACCGGAACATCACCGATTTCCTTTGCAACATCGATATACATATTCTTCACGTGCTTTGCAAAATCCTCATCAGAAACCTTGATAAAGAGTGAAGCAACCTTTATTTGATTGTCGATATAAACGCCGGCAGAAGAAACGCCGATAGCATCAACCCTTGGCATATGAGACGCTGCCGTTTTCATTGCACTCAAAATACCGTCATAATGATACTTAGGGTCGCTCTGGAGTTTAGGGAACCACACAACTTCCTCTGAATATACAGTCTTGCCATCTACAACAGCTGAAACCTTTCTGTCACTGCCGCCCGCATCAAAACCTATACGACAACCATCAAGATGGCGTCCAACAGGTGATGAAACATCATTTTCCGCAGGTGCGTCTGCCGCATTTTCAATATATACTACTTCAAATGGTTTTTCATATACACGAGTCATGAAATTGAAATCAAATTCTCTTGCGCCGCCAGTAGCGTAATCTGCAGCAATTCGGTCATAGACATATTTTGAACCGGCAACATATACTTTGAAACCACCCTTTGCCCAAAGAAGTGTCTTGATAATTCTTTCAACAATTTCATAGTTTTCTTCATCATGACCAGTTCCCTCTTTGTATGCATCAAGAGAATAAGTCGCAATAAGCCCACCATTTCTTTCAACAGCAATCACAATTTTTTGCGAATCGCACTTCGAAACGGCAGCTTTGTAATCATTTATAACTTTTGCCATTGGCATAAATTCAGGTTCAAGTTTTGCTATCATAGTTTTTTCTCCTTTGTATTTACTTATTTATTCACCGTATGCTTCTTTGTCACAGATAAGTATTACATCCTTATGAACTTTAAGCATAGATGCAGGATTGCTGGTTGAAATTTCGCCTTCTATAAGTTCCTTAGTAATTGCCTTTTTACTTGCTCCTGTGGCAAGAATGATAATTCTTCTTGCTTTCAGGATTGATGCAATGCCCATAGTAAGTGCTTTAGTTGGAACGTCCTCAATTTTTTCAAAAAATCTGGAATTTGCATTGATTGTGCTCTCTGTCAAATCAGTGACATGGGTATTGGCATAAAGGAAAGAGTCAGGCTCATTGAACGCAATATGACCATTCTGACCGATACCAAGCACCTGAATGTCAATGCCGCCTGCTTCTTCAATCATTTTGTCATAATCAGCACACTCTTTTTCGGGATCCTCTGCAAGACCATCAAGCACATGAGTGTTCTTGATATCAATATTTATATGGTTAAACAGATTTTCATTCATGAAATAACGATAGCTCTGGTCGTTATCTGCAGACATAGGATAATATTCATCAAGATTGAATGATTTAATGCTACTAAAATCTATTTCACCGTTTTTGTTCATTTCTGCAAGAATTTTGTACATACCTACAGGTGTAGAACCAGTAGCGAGACCCAAAACAGCTTTGGGGTTAAGAACTACTTCGCTTGCAACTATCTGAGCAGCTTTTTTTGAAACTTCATCATAATTTTCACATACAATTACTCTCATGATACATCCTCCTGATATTTAATAAATAATATTAAATATAGTATATAACAAAATGTGAAAAAAAGATTTGCACAATAATATATTTTTTTTATACATTTATAACATTTTTGCATCTCAAACGTACATTTCGTTATAATATTATACTTTTTTTCTAATTTTTTTTCAAAAACCCTTGCAAAAGTAAAAATATTCTGTTATAATACTTTAAGTTGATTGATTATGATTTTAATTGGAGGTGTATATATAATGGCAAAATGTGAAGTTTGCGGAAAAGAATTGAAGTTTGGAATTAAGGTTTCTCACTCACACCGTCGTTCCAACAGAACATGGAAGCCAAACATCAGAAGGGTTAGAGCAGTTGTTGACGGCACACCCAAAAGAGTTTATGCTTGTTCAAGATGTTTGAGATCTGGTAAAGTACAGCGCGCTGTATAGTTTAAAAAAGCCTAAAAACCAAAGACCATAGAAGCCATTGCTCTATGGTCTTTTTATTTATGTAAACACTAGTCCTCTGTGTCTTTAATTTTAAAAATACTTTTAAGTATCCCTCGCAAAAATTTTGGTGCTTTGACCACTACAATTTTCATTTTTCTACTCCTTTCTTTTATTTTTTCACCAGGCAGCAAATCCCGGTTGAAATCAGGCACAGACCCAGTAATGTTATAAGAAGATATCTGGGTATTGCATACGCAAGAAACAGTCCCACACCTATTGATATAAGAAAAATCGCCCACGTATTTGATTGATTTCTGCAACACCTCTTTTTCCTTAACATTTTTATCACCGCCTTTTTTACAGTATATTCAACCATTCTTTTTTGGTTACGCACTCCCTCCTTTATTCATACAATAAACTTTTACTAATGCATAATAAAAAGACCGAGGACTATACGCCTCGGTCTTTTGGGTTAATTTGATTTTTATTTGTTTTACTAAGTTTAAAGCCATCTGGAATACGTCACAAAATTTCTGTAAAAACTTGATGTATTCCTCAATGCAATCTCTTTATACATTTGTTAATCCGAAAATTAACCTTTTACAGAACCAATCATAACACCTGTTACGAAATATTTCTGTACAAACGGATAAAGAATTATCATTGGGAGTGCAGCAATAAGAATTGTTGAGAACTTAACCATTTCATTAAGCTTCTGCATGCTTGCAAGATATTCTGCACTCATACCTTCGGTTGCGAGAGTCTTTGTGCTTATGCTTTCTGTGATATTTTTAAGCACCAACTGGAGATTGTACTTATCTGGGTCACGCATATAATAAAGAACGTTGATGTAGCCATTCCAATGACCAATGGCATGGTAAAGACACATAACTGCAATTATAGCCTTTGACAAAGGAAGCACAATAGAGAAGAAAAATCTCATATATCCGCCACCGTCTATTTTTACAGACTCATAAAGTTCTTCTGAAACATTACCTACAAAGAAGCTTCGACAAATAATCATATTGTATACACTAAAAGCACCAGGAAGAACCAAAGCCCAGATTGTGTTGAACATACCCATGTTTTTAATGAGCAAATAAAGCGGAACAACACCACCGCTGAAATACATCGCAATGAGGCAAAGTGTTGAGAAAAACTTTCTTCCAACAAGTTCTTTTCTTGAAAGTGCAAATGACGCAGGAATAAGAACAACAAGGTTAATGATTGTACCAACAAAAGTGTAAATAATAGAGTTTTTGTAACCTGTCATAATTTCTTTGTACTCAAGAATTTTCGCATAACCTTCAAAAGTAATGCCTCTGGGCCACAAAAGTGTCTTTCCAGCATTTACATAGTTGGGGTCACTGACAGATGCAATAATAACGAAATACAGCGGGTACATAACTATAAAAAGTATTATTCCCAAAAGGGTATAGTTTATAATATCAAAGTTTCTGTCGAATCTACTCTTCATTTTCATAACTAAATCCCTCCTCCTTAGAACAATGATGTTTCGCTAACTTTACCTGATATCCAGTTAACTGTAAGCAAGCAAGCGATATTTATCAAAGTGTTAAACAAGTTAACAGCTGTAGAGAAACCAAACTGAGCATCCAAAAGACCTACTTTATATATATAAGTTGAAAGAACTTCTGATGCACCAAGGTTTGCACTGTTCTGAATAAGAAGCATCTTGTCAACTCCAACAGAGAATATACTACCAAATGCCAAAATTATAAGAATTATAATTGTATCAGCAATAGCAGGAATCTCTATACTCCAAATAATTCTCAGCTGATTTGCACCATCAATCTTTGCAGCTTCGAGCTGTTCCTGGTCAACACCTGAAAGGGCTGCCAAATAGATAACTGCCGAATAACCAAGTGTTTGCCACAATCCCGTAAGCCAGTAAATCCAGAACACATACTTATCTTCGCCAAAGAAATTGATGGGGTCAATTCCAAACCATCCGCCTATAATATTGAATACACCACCAGTAGGTGAGCAGAAAACTCGTGCTATATTGATAACAACAACGATTGAAAGCATATATGGTAAATATGTAAAGTTCTGAACCAGTTTTTTGTACCACTTACATTCAACATGATGCAACATAAGAGCAAGCATAATTGGAAATGGGAGGCTGATAACTGTAATAACAGCAGAAACCTTCACTGTGTTCCAAATATATGTCCAAAACTTTGGAAGATTGAAAAATCTCTCAAAATGAGCAAAACCCACCCAAGGAGAGCCCATGATACCAAGGTTTGGTAAATATTCTTTGAAAGCCAAAATAATACCATACATAGGTGCATAAGAGAAAGTAATCAAAAATGCCATTGCAGGAAATAAGAACACATACAACTGCCACTGGGAGGCCATTTTAACCCACACTGATTTTTTTCTGTTGAGTGTCAATTCTTGTTTAACCGAAGTCTTCATATAAAAATCATTAACCTTTCCGGCTCACTAAAGTTTTAAATGTTTTTGCAATCATCGTGAGCCTGATAACCGCCACATCGTTTTTTATGTATGTAAAATAGTTATACAGCACAAAACGCTGTCAAAAAATTATATAACTATCCATAAAAAATGAAATCCCAAGCAAGAAAACATGGTTTTCCTACGTAATAGAAATTATACCATATCTTCCAGAATGATGTCAATACTTTTTAGTTATTTTTTACACCAAATTTGCTATTTTTTTGGAAAAGAATGACAAATTGCACAACAAATTATAAAATTTATCTGTTCATATAACTTTTTTATATTTTTTTTGACACAAAAATACCGGAGTTCGAAATGCACTCCGGTATTTGAATATCAGATTTAGAATTTAGGTCTTGCAATATAGTGTGTATGCAAGAGTTCGTGCGACTTATGGCTGCCCGGTTTTTCAAGGAACTCTGAATAGAGAAGCTTAATATCTGGGTTTTCGTGGCTCTTACGAACAGGAAGTGCTTTATCTTCTGCATAAAGACCTGCTGCACGTTTTGCCTTGAGGTCAATGTCCATACGAACGCTTGAATCAACGATGGGCTGTCCGCCACCTGTTACGCAACCGCCAGGACAAGCCATAACTTCGATGAAGTGATAATTTGCCTTGCCGTCTCTTATATCATTGAGAACCTTTCTTGCATTGCCAAGACCGCTGACAACAGCAACCTTAACCTCTGTTCCTGCAACTGTGAGAGTTGCTTCTTTGATGCCGTCAGTGCCTCTTACTGCTTCGTAGTCAAGTTTATCGAATGACTTGCCTTCAAGAACTTCAACAACAGTACGAAGAGCTGCTTCCATAACACCGCCTGTTGCACCAAAGATAACACCTGCACCACTTGCTTCCTCGAATGGATTGTCAAACTTTTCGTCAGGAAGCTTGTTGAAGAGAATTCCTGACTGTTTAATCATTTTTGCAAGTTCACGTGTTGAGATAACTGCATCAACATCACGAAGTCCGCCAACTTCCATTTCGGGACGACCTGATTCAAACTTCTTAGCAACACAAGGCATAACTGAAACTACAAACATTTTTGCAGGATCAATACCCATCTTTTCAGCATAGTATGTCTTGAGAATTGCACCAAACATCTGGTGAGGTGACTTACATGTTGAAAGATTGTCAAGGAAATCAGGGAAGTTGTGTTCACAGAACTTGATCCAGCCAGGGCTGCATGATGTAATCATCGGGAGCTTGCCACCATTTTGGAGTCTATCGATAAATTCCGTTCCTTCTTCCATAATTGTAAGGTCAGCACCTGTATCTGTATCAAACACGCCGTCAAATCCCATTCTGCGAAGAGCTGCAGCCATTTTTCCTGTAACAGGTGTACCGATTTCGTAACCGAATTCTTCGCCAAGACCAACACGAACTGCAGGAGCTGTCTGAACAACAACATACTTTTCAGGGTCGTTGATAGCTGCCCAAACCTCGTCTGTATTGTCCTTTTCACGAAGTGCCCCTGTGGGACAAGCTACGATACACTGACCGCAGTTTACACAAGGAACTTCAGCAAGTGACTTATTAAAAGGTGATGCGATTGTTGTCTTAAATCCTCTTTCTGTTGCATCAATAACTGAAACAGTCTGGATTGTTTTACAAGCACTAACACAACGACGACAGAGAACACACTTGTTGTTATCTCTTACGATTGATGGTGATACCTCATCGATATCGTATTCGTTTCTTTCGCCCATGTAAGTGATGTCTGTAACACCAAGTTCGTCTGCAAGCTTCTGGAGTTCGCAGTTCTGGTTACGAACACAAGTGAGACACTTGCGATCGTGGTTTGAAAGCAAAAGTTCAAGATTTACTTTTCTTGCATCTCTTACTTTCTGGGTATTTGTAAGAACCTCCATACCTTCTGATACAGGATATACACAAGCAGCCTGAAGATTTCTTGCACCTACAACTTCAACTATACACATTCTGCAAGAACCGGTCTTGCTTACATCCTTCAAATAGCAAAGGGTAGGTATTTCGATATTTGCACTGCGGGCA
>JAZROR010000153.1:0-3403 GCA_045648845.1 Clostridia bacterium | reverse complement strand
TGTTATTAACAACCACGTGCTTGGTATGGTTCGTCAATGGCAAAATTTATTCTATGGACAACGTTATTCAGCAACAGTGTTAAATGACGCCGTAGACTTTGCAAAATTGGCGGAAGCAATGGGAGCAGTCGGAATGACTGTAACTACAAAAGAAGAATTTACAGAAGCATTTGCGATAGCGCTTACAATGGGAAGACCGGTAGTCATTGATTGTCAAATCGACAAAGATGAAAAAGTATGGCCAATGGTTGCACCGGGAGCAGCAATCAGCGAAGCTTTTAGTGAAGAAGATTTATAAGAAAGATTATAACGTAAATGAATGGAGGAATAGGTTATGGGCAGAGTGTATAATTTTTCAGCAGGACCAGCAGTATTACCAGAATGCGTATTAAAGGAAGCAGCAGACGAAATGTTTGACTACAAGGGTACTGGAATGTCGGTTATGGAGATGAGTCACCGCTCGAAAGCTTACGAAGAAATTATCAATGCAGCAGAAGCTGATCTTCGCGAGCTTATGAATATTCCTGATAACTACAAGGTGTTATTTTTACAAGGTGGAGCATCGCAACAATTTGCGATGATTCCAATGAACCTTATGAAAAATAAGGTTGCAGATTTTATTGTAACAGGACAGTGGGCTAAAAAAGCATATCAGGAAGCGGCAAAATATGGAAAGGCCAACAAGATTGCTTCGTCGGAAGACAAAACATTCTCGTACATTCCAGATTGCTCGGATTTACCAATCTCAGAAGACGCTGACTATGTGTACATCTGTGAAAACAACACAATTTACGGAACAAAATTTAAAGAATTACCAAATACAAAAGGCAAAGATTTAGTAGCCGATGTTTCTTCTTGTTTCTTATCAGAACCAGTAGATGTTAGCAAATATGCTTTGATTTATGGTGGAGTACAAAAGAACATTGGTCCAGCAGGTGTAGTTATCGTGATTATTCGTGAAGATTTGATCACTGATGACGTGCCAGATTTCACACCAACAATGTTAAAATACAAAACACATGCAGATTCGGATTCTCTTTATAACACACCGCCAGCATATGGTATTTACATTTGCGGTAAAGTATTTAAATGGATTAAAGAAATGGGCGGACTTGAAGCTATGAAAGAAAGAAACGAAAAGAAGGCTGCTCTTCTTTATGACTTCCTTGATAGTTCAAAGCTCTTCAAGGCTACAGCCGAAAAGAAATATCGTTCAATGATGAACGTTTGCTTTGTTACAGGCGATGCTGACCTTGACAAAAAATTCTGCAAAGAAGCAGCAGACGCAGGCTTCGTAAACCTCAAAGGCCACCGCAGTGTTGGCGGTATGCGTGCAAGCATCTACAACGCTATGCCCACAGAGGGCGTTGAGGCTCTTGTTGAATTTATGAAAAAATTTGAGGCGGAAAACGCCTAAGGAGGTTTTTCAAAATGTATAAGGTTCAGACTTTAAATAAAATTGCAAAAATCGGTCTCAATGTATTTGACGACAAATATACCTTCGGTGACGAGGTTGAAAATCCCGATGGTATAATCCTCAGAAGCTTCAATATGCATGATATGGAGCTTCCCGAAAGTTTGTCAGCCGTTGCCCGTGCAGGTGCCGGCACAAACAATATTCCCATTGACAAATGCAGCGAAAAGGGAATCGTTGTTTTCAACACCCCTGGTGCAAACGCAAACGCTGTTAAAGAATTGGTTATCGCAGGTCTTCTTCTCGCATCAAGAAAGGTTGTTCAGGGTATCAACTGGGCAAAGACTCTCATCGGCGAGGGCGACCAGGTAGGCAAACTGGTTGAAAAAGGCAAATCAAACTTCGTAGGTCCTGAAATTATGGGCAAGACCCTTGGTATCATCGGTCTTGGTGCTATCGGTGTAAAGGTTGCAAACGCAGCTCATGCCCTTGGTATGAACGTCATCGGTTATGACCCATACCTCTCTGTTGATGCAGCTTGGAATATGACCCGTGCCGCTAAAAAAGCAAACGACCTTGACACAATCCTTGCAGAAAGTGACTATATTTCAATCCACGTTCCTGCAACAAAGGACACAAAGGGTATGTTCAATGCTGACCTCTTCAAAAAGGTTAAAAAGGGCGTCAGACTCCTCAACTTCTCACGTGCAGAACTGGTTGACGATGCCGCAGTTATCTCTGCCCTTGAGGACGGAACAGTTGCTGCATACGTTACCGACTTTGCAACAGAAGACCTCTTAAAATGTGAAAGCGTTGTTGTTATGCCCCACCTTGGTGCATCAACTCCTGAAAGCGAAGACAACTGTGCTGTTATGGCAGCTCAGGAACTCAAAGATTTCTTGGAAAACGGAAACATCCGCAACTCAGTGAACTTCCCTAACTGCGATTTGGGAAAGGTTTGCGGCTCACGTGTTACCATTGCTCACAAGAACATCCCATCAATGATTACTCAAATCTCAGACGTCTTTGCAAAAGACGGCATCAACATTGAAAATATGATGAACAAGAGCAAAGGCGACCTCGCTTATACAATGATTGACACACACAGCGCACTTGACGGCACAATCAAAGATGACCTCAAGGCAATCGAGGGCGTTATAAAGGTATCACTTTATACCGAATAATTTGTGTAAATCTTGGCAGATTGGACGGTCGCGGGCACAAGGAGCAATCCTGTGCGTGAGGAAAGTCCGAGCTCCGCAGGGCAGGGTGCAAGGTAACCCCTTGTGAAGGCAACTTCAAGGAAAGTGCAACAGAAATATACCGCCGAAATTCTTTCGGTAAGGGTGAAATGGTGAGGTAAGAGCTCACCCACAGTCTGGCGACTGGCTTGTGATGTAAACCCCACTCGGAGCAACACCTGATTAGGAGGCAAAGCTTGCCCGGCATCTCCGTGGAAGGTGGCTAGAGCCTTGCAGTGATGCAAGGTTTAGATAGATGATCGTCTTAAATGACAGAACTCGGCTTACAGATCTGCCATATTTTAAAAAATGAAAACACCAGCAAAATTGCTGGTGTTTTTTTATATTTTATTCATTATAAAGGTCAGCAATGATTTCAACGCATTTTTCGATTCCAAGCTTTCCGCTGTTTAATGATATGTCATAATGCTGAGCCACGCCCCACTCTGAATCGGTATAAAGCTGATAATATGCCTTTCTGCGTTTATCCTTGTCCCGAAGTCTCTTTTCGGGTGCTACACTGCTCTCACCATAATGAGTAACAATTCTTTCAATTCTCTTTTCCATATCCGCATGGATAAAGACTTTGAGGCAATCTTCCCTATCTTTCAATATGTAATCGGCACATCTGCCCACAAAAATGCAAGGACCCTTTTCCGCAAGTTCCAAAATCAAGTTTCGCTGAAGTAACCACAGCTTATCCTGAATTGACCCGCCATAATTGTTACTTGACAGGGCATTTGTGAAC
>JAZROR010000152.1:0-21185 GCA_045648845.1 Clostridia bacterium | reverse complement strand
GTTGCAAGATACTCTCTCTGCTCCGCTCTCGTAAATTCCACCGGCTTTTCGCTGAACAGCTTTTGCCAGTTGCCCTCACCAAGCACATCCTCTGCATCCTCTGAAAGATAAACGTCAATAGCATTGTCACGGTCAGGTCTTCCCACGCTGTCAAGGAATGGGAGATTCAAAACCTTTTCGTGCTGACGGAGATGCCAGATGTCAGCTTTGTTGCCCGCAAGTCTTGTGCAGTGAATTCTTGACTGCTGACCTGCACCAACGCCGATTGCCTGACCGTCCTTTGCAAAACAAACCGAGTTGCTCTGTGTATATTTAAGAGTAATAAGTGCAATGATAAGATCACGTTTTGCTTCTTCCGTCATTTCCTTGTTTTCGGTAACGATATCAGCAAGAAGTTCTTCATCAATTTTGAAATTGTTTCTTCCCTGTTCAAATGTAATACCAAAAACCATCTTTGTTTCCTGTTCTGCCGGAACAAAGTCTGGATCAATCTTTACTATATTATAATTTCCGTTTCTTTTGCTCTTTAAGATTTCAAGTGCCTCAGGCTCGTATCCGGGTGCAATAACGCCGTCGGAAACCTCACGCTTTATAAGCTTTGCAGTTGTCACGTCACAAACATCGCTTAAGGCAATCCAGTCGCCAAAGGATGACATTCTGTCAGTCCCTCTCGCACGGGCATAAGCCGTTGCCAAGGGTGATTCATCAAGTCCTTCAATATCATCAACAAAGCAAGCCTTTTTAAGTTCCGCGCTCATAGGAGTGCCAACAGCCGCAGATGTGGGGCTTACGTGTTTAAACGATGTTGCCGCAGGCATGTTAAGTGCCGCTTTCAATTCTTTCACAAGCTGCCAGCTGTTGAATGCATCAAGGAAGTTTATATATCCCGGTCTTCCGCTTAAAATCTCAATAGGAAGTTCTGTGCCATCATTCATAAATATCTTTGACGGCTTTTGATTTGGGTTACATCCATATTTAAGTTCAAATTCTTTCATTTCAAAAATCATCCTTTCAACCTTTGTTAAAATCAAACCTTAAGTTCGGTCGCCGCATCACCCTGATAGAACTTGTCAATCAAAGGATTTAAAACCTCTGCCACAAACCTTTCTGTCTGGGACACGCTTCGTCCTATATAAAGTTTCGGGTCAAGTTCTGCCCTGATTTCTTCTTCAGTAAGTGGAAAGTCGTTATCCGCTGCAATTCTTTCAATCAAATCGCAAACGCTGCCCTCCATCTTTACCTTTGCCGCTGCCGCGTGAGAATGTGTACGGAGCTTTTCATGAAGTTCCTGACGGTTTCCGCCTTTTTTCACCGACTTCATCATTATGTTTTCTGTTGCCATAAATGGCAGTTTTTCCATAACTCTTCTTTCAATCACCTTGTCATAAACCACAAGACCGGATGTCACGTTTATATAAATATTCAGCATTGCATCAACAGCCAAAAATGCCTCCGACACCGAAATTCGTCTGTTTGCTGAGTCATCAAGGGTTCTTTCAAACCACTGGGTCGATGCAGTGAAAGCAGGGTTGAGTGAATCTACAATCACATATCTCGCAAGCGCCGAAATTCTCTCTGACCGCATAGGATTTCTCTTATACGGCATAGCTGATGAGCCAATCTGCTTCTTTTCAAAAGGCTCTTCTATTTCTTCAAAAGATTGAAGTATGCGAAGGTCATTTGCGAACTTATACGCACTCTGGGCAAATCCCGAAAGAGCACCAAGGAAATATGACTCAACTTTTCTTGAATAGGTCTGTCCTGATACGGGAACGCATCCCAAAAAACCCATTTCCTTTGCAATGATTTCTTCCATTTTGTCAATTTTCTCTTCATCACCCTCAAACAGCTCCATAAAGCTTGCCTGAGTGCCTGTTGTACCCTTTGAACCAAGGAGTCTGAGCTTTTCAACCTGATGTGAAAGCTCTTCAATATCCATAGAAAGTTCATATGCCCAAAGTGTAGCACGCTTTCCCACGGTAGTGAGCTGTGCCGGCTGGAGATGTGTGTATGCAAGACAGGGCATTTCCTTGTATTTAAGAGCAAAATCCGCAAGATTTTTGAGCACCTGTGCCGCCTTTTTAAGAACTATTTCTGATGCTTTTTTGAGAGCAACCACATCAGTATTGTCGCCAACATAACAAGAGGTAGCGCCAAGATGTATTATTGGCTCTGCCTTGGGACACTGCTTGCCGAAGGCATATACGTGTGACATAACATCGTGGCGGACCACTTTCTCGCGTTCCTCTGCCACATCAAAGTTCACGTCATCCTTGAATTTTTCCATTTCAGCAATCTGCTCGTCTGTTATAGAGAGGCCAAGCTCCTTTTCAGCCTTAGCAAGAGCAATCCACAGTTTTCTCCATGTTCTGAACTTGAACTTTTCAGAAAAAACCTCCTGCATTTCAGGGCTTGCATACCTTGTCGAAAATGGAGAAATATACTTTTCTCTTCTGTCTTCCATTTTGGTTCTCCTTAAGCGTTTTTATTTATCATACGGTTTGTTTCTGCTCCGCTTTCCAAGTCAATATATCTCACATAAAGCGAAATTTTGTTTGCTTCATTGAGATTGTTCCAAATCTTTTCTGTAAATTCATCAATATCGTTTGGAATTTCCACTCTCTCAGGCTCACCCTGGAATGTAGGAATTGGATTTCCGTCACAAACATAAGTGTGAATGAAATGTCCAAGCCCAGAAAGCGACTTATATGAATAAGTAAATCTGTTGCAAGCGCTGCCCTCAGCGTCCGCACTCTTTAAAATACTCATCTTGTATGAAAAATCATTATCATCAAATGTCATCATACCGCTGATTCTTGGTGTCCAATTTGGACCATCAGGCTCAAATTCACGAGTTTCAAGGGCTTCTTCAAAGGTTTTTCCCTTTTCCAAAAACTCAATAACAGTATCAGTCTGGTCGCCATTTGTAACAACCAGCTTGTTTTCAAATTTGCGAACAGGTGAATAGATAATAAGTGACGGGTCCTCAACCTTTGACGCATCAAAAGGATGAATGATAACCTCACTGCCGTCTTCTATAAACACACGGTTACGGCTGTTTTCAGAACGTCCCATGATGAAATATGCAAAAACAGCTGATTTTCCGTCCTTGCTCTTTCCAATCACAATGCCTCTGCCAACATAAGCGTTGTCACGGATGAGTTCACCCATATCGTTTATTTCATAAATATTCATAAAAAGCCCTCTCTCTTTAAAATCTATCTTTCTTTTGTAATCTCAGCAGACACCAATTCAGCAGCCGCGGGAAGAAGATGCCATTCCGCTTCTTCCATAACACGTCTTTGAAGAATTTCAGGTGTATCGCCATCTTTTATACTAACCGCTCTTTGCAGTATAATCTCACCGCCATCAGGAATTTCGTTCACAAAGTGCACTGTAGCACCCGTAACCTTTACCCCATATTTGAGCGCCGCCTCATGAACACGAAGTCCATAAAATCCCTCTCCGCAAAAAGACGGGATAAGTGAGGGATGAACATTTATTATCCGCTTGGGATAACGTGATGTAAAGCTCTCACTCAAAATACACATAAATCCGGCAAGGATTATAAGCTCAATGCCGTTTTCGGTGAGCACTCGAACAAGCTCTTCTTCGAACTTTTCGGCACCCAACTCTTTCTTAGAAACCACAGCAGTCTTTATTCCTGCATTTTCTGCACGGGTAAGAGCAAAAGCATCGCTGTTGTTTGACACAACAAGCACTATTTCACCGCTTTTGATTTTCCCCTCATTTTGTGCATCAATAAGCGCCTGAAGATTTGTTCCACCACCCGACACAAGCACCGCAATTTTTGCTTTATTTAGCATATAACCACGCTTTCATCACTCTTTATGATTTCGCCTATTACGTATGCGTCCTCACCGTTTGCCTTTAAGGTTTCAAGCGCCTTGTCAGCATCTTCTTTGGCAACCACAATACTCATACCAACACCCATGTTAAATGTGTTAAACATATCACGTTCAGGAATATTACCCTCTTTTGCAATAAGTTCAAAAATAGGAAGAACGCGAACAGCAGCTCTTTCAATTTTTGCGCCAAAGCCCTTGGGGATACTTCTCGGAATATTTTCATAAAAACCGCCGCCAGTAATATGAGAAACAGCCTTAACTTTAACCGCTTCAAAAAGTGCAAGCATAGGCTTTACATAAATTCTGGTAGGTGTAAGAAGTGTTTCGCCAACACTCTTTCCGCCCAATTCCTCACGAGGTGCTTTAATATCTGCATTTTCAACATCAAAAACCTTTCTCACAAGAGAGAAACCATTTGAGTGAACACCGCTTGAGGGAAGAGCAATAATTACGTCCCCCTCTTTTATGGTTTTATTATCAAGAACTTTTGCCTTGTCAACAACGCCCACAGAAAAACCAGCCAGGTCATATTCGTCTTCAGGATAAAATCCGGGCATTTCAGCAGTCTCACCGCCGATTAAAGCACAGCCTGACTGAACACAGCCCTCAGCAACACCCGAAACGATGTCTGCAACCTTTTCAGGATAGTTCTTTCCAACCGCAATATAGTCAAGGAAGAAAAGAGGTTTTGCTCCACAGCAAATAATATCATTTACACACATTGCCACACAGTCAATACCGACAGTATCGTGCTTGTCCATAAGGAACGCCATCTTGAGCTTTGTTCCAACGCCGTCCGTTCCGCTGACCAGAACGGGCTTTTCTATTCCTGTAAGGTCCATTTCAAAAAGACCGCCAAAACCACCAATGTCCGATGCAGCACCTTTTGTCACAGTTCTTGCAATATGCTGTTTCATAAGTTCAACAGCCTTGTATCCAGCAGTAATATCAACGCCTGCCGCCTTGTAACTTTCACTAAAGCTTTTTTCCATTTTTATTTTTCCTTTCTGTATAACAAAATCTCTTTTGAATTTTAACTCTTTATTCCTTGCCGTCCCAGCAATAAGTGCAAAGCTTGCATCTGTCGATGCCGATTGCTTTGATTATTCCTTCAAGAGACTGAAAATCAAGGGATGCAAAACCAAAGCTTTCGCTTATGCTTTCCCTGAGTTTTTTGCCACGCTCTGTTGAACCATCGCTGTATTCCTCAAGATGCTTAAGTCCCTCTTCACCCTCAAGCTCCATAACAGTCTTTCTTGCAATAAGCTCCATCTCGTTTTTGCTGCTTGAGAAATTGAGATATTTGCAACCATGCACAATAGGCGGACACGCCGACCTCATATGCACCGATTTCGCCCCGTTCTCATACAGGAACTCAACAGTTTCCTTAAGCTGTGTTCCCCTGACAATGGAGTCATCCACAAACAGAAGATTTTTATCTTCAATAAGCTCGTGAATTGGGATTTGCTTCATTTTCGCAATTTGTATACGCTCGTTCTGGTGGCTTGGCATAAAGCTCCTTGGCCATGTGGGCGTATATTTTATAAACGGTCTTGCAAAAGGAACGCCACTTTCATTTGCATAGCCGATTGCGTGGGGCGTACCCGAATCCGGAACACCGCTGACAAAATCTATGTCTGTTGCAGTGCCAAGTTTTTTATCATTCTGCGCCATAATCTGACCGTTTCTATATCTCATGGTTTCGACGTTTTTGCCTTCATAGTTTGAGTTTGGATAACCATAATAGCTCCATAAAAAGGCACAAATCTTCATTTCTTTTCCGGGAGGTGCGAGCTGAGTGAGACTATCTTTTGAAATTTCAACAATTTCGCCGGGGCCAAGCTCCTTTTCATCATAGTAGCCAAGCTTTTTATAAGCAAAGGATTCAAAGGATACTGCATATCCATCATCATTCTTGCCAATAAGCACCGGAAGTCTTCCGAGCTTGTCGCGAGCAGCAATAAGCGTGCCGTCATTTTTCAGGATAAGAATTGATGCCGTCCCGTCAATAACCTCATGAGCAAATTTTATCCCCTCCACAAAGCTTTCTCTCTGGTTTATGAGCGCTGCCACAAGGTCTGTGGAATTTACTTTTCCTCCGGTCATAACGCCAAAATGTCCGCCGCCAGACAAATATTTTTCAATCAGTTCCTCTGCATTGTTTATCTTGCCTATCGTAGCTATGGCATAAGTGCCCACATTTGACCGGATGAGGAGAGGCTGAGGGTCTGAGTCACTGATAACCCCGATGGCCGCATTACCTTTCATTTCTTCGAACACATTGTCAAACTTGGTCCTAAATGGAGTGTTTTCAATGTTGTGTATGTCCCTCTGGAGACCTATTTCGCTATCGTAAGCTGCAATTCCGCCACGGCGCGTACCAAGATGCGAATGATAGTCTGTTCCGAAAAACACATCCGCTATGGCATCATGCCTGCTGACTGTTCCAAAAAAACCGCCCATATATTACCTCCGTAACTGTATTTTTACGTCTTTTAAGCGTTAAACTTTTCTTCAATATTTTTATTCTTTAAGAGCACGCCGTCTTGCGCTGCCTTCCTCTGTGCATCCAACTTTTGTGCAAGCTCCTTGTCCTCCACAGCAATAATCTGTGCCGCAAGAAGAGCTGCATTCTGTGCCCCGTCAATAGCAACTGTGGCAACAGGAATTCCGCCAGGCATCTGAACTGTTGAAAGAAGCGCATCAAGTCCATCAAGGGTTGATGACTTAACGGGAATGCCAATAACAGGAAGTGTGGTATTTGCCGCAATAGCACCGGCTAAATGTGCCGCCTTTCCTGCTGCTGCAATTATTGCGCCAAATCCATTTGCACGTGCACTCGTCGAAAAGTCTTTGGCTTCAATAGGTGTTCTGTGTGCCGAATAAACATGCACTTCAAAGGGCACACCCAATTCTTTCAATGTATCAATCGCTTTTTCTACAACGGGCAAATCGCTGTCGCTGCCCATAATAATCCCAACTTTTTTCATTTTCCAGTCCTCCCGAAATTCAAAATAAAACCAAAAAGGGCAGTCCTGCACAGCTACACAGGACTGCCCAGACGGTCGGCATAACTATTGTCTTTTGCTCCCCTGTGGTAACCCCACATAATCCGTCAGTCACAAAAAACCATTTCCACAACAACGCACTTCAAAAACCATACATTGTTACCCTGTTAATTTTATCACGAAACGCACGTTTTGTCAAGAAATTTCCAACGTTCTTCCGTGTTTTTTTGACAATTACCGAGCTTATTTTTAAAGCACCTCTCCAAACACAAATTCTTCTATCTCTTGGGCAATTTCTTCAGGGCTTTTATTGCCGTCAAAAAGCTTCACCCTCTCAACATCTTTCATGGAAGAAAAGGCATCCATATAAGCACATCTTACAGCCGTAAGTCTTTCAAGACTCTCATAAATTTCAATATTTTCACGATTTTGGGAAATTCTTTGCATAGCAACCTGAGGCTCTACATCAATAAAAATAGTGCAATCAGGTCTTAAAGTATCCGCAGCCATACTGTTGGCAGAAACCACCCACTCTTTTGGCACTTCAACGCTTTGATAGGCATAGGATGAAAAATAATATCTGTCACACAAAACGTGTGTTCCTTCATCAAGGGTTTTGCATACGCCGTTTTCTGGGTTGGTAAGATGGTCAAGCCTGTCCGCCACAAAAAGTGCCGCAATGACCTTCGGGTCAGCCTTTTTCTTTCCCGAAAGCACCTCATGAAGAACCTCTCCCGCAATTCCAAAAGTAGGCTCAAGAGTTTCGCAAACAGCCAGTCCCCTTTTTTGGAAAGCTTTGGCAAGCATTTTTATCTGAGTGCTTTTTCCACTTCCGTCAATACCCTCAAAAACTATAAATTTCCCCTTTTTCTGCATATGGCATCTCCCTTTTCATTTATCTTTTATATTGTACCAAAATCTTTGATTTCCGTCAATAGAATAAAATTATTTACCGCGGACAAATCACAGCTTTCTACTCTCCCGCGTATAATACAATATACTTAAAAAATCAAGCAAGTAAAGAACGCCCCGACAAAGCTTTCGTAAATTTAAATTTCTCATCGGGAGGTGCAAAAATATGGGATGCTTCGGTGGATGCGGAGGAAATAATTGCTGGTGGATTATTATCCTCATTCTTCTGGTTTGCTGCTGCGGTTGCGGAAACGACAACTCTGGTTGCGGTTGTGGCATGGTAAGTCCTCGCGACAACAACTGCTGCTGCGACTAAGCAAAACAAAAACAGTAATCTATGAAAGGAGGTGTCCTGTATGTGCTTCGGTGATAACAACTGTCTCTGGATTATCGTTTTAATCCTTATCATAAGCTGCTGCGGTTGCGGCAACAACAACTCTGGCTGCGGTTGCGGCTGCTAAATTTTAGCAGAAAATACCGACGTTCCCAAAAAGGAGCGTCGGTATTATTTTTTATAGGGCTATGACAAAAGCAAAATTTCTTGTTTTCCTTAATCCCCCTTGTATTTATCTTTTGTTTGTGGTAAACTGAAGTTGATTTAAAGATAAGAGGATTAAACTATGAACAACTTTTTTGGTCATTTAAAAACAGTTTCCCGCCATCGTCAAAAGGTGATAGTTCACTGTTTCAAAGCGGGCATTCCACTAAGAGGACTTCTTCACGACCTTTCAAAATACTCCCCCACGGAGTTTTTACCGGGTGTAAAGTTTTTCAAGGGTACACGCAGTCCAAACGAAGCCGAGCGCGAGAAGTTTGGCTTCTCTTCAGCATGGATGCATCACAAGGGCAGAAACCGTCATCATTTTGAATACTGGACAGACTATAACCCAAAGACAAAAACAGTGGGGCCAGTCAAAATGCCCCTCAAATTCGTAAAAGAAATGTTTTGTGACCGCGTGGCTGCAAGCAAAATCTATCAGGGAAAGAAATATTCCGAAAACCACCCTCTGGAATATTTCCAGAGAGGCAAAGCAAACCGCGCAATTCATCCCGAAACATCGGAAATCCTTGAGTCATGGCTTGTTATGCTTTCAGAAAAAGGCGAAAAAGAAACCTTTCGACACATAAGAAACTTCAAATAAACTTTCAAAAAACGAAGGGATTAAACCGCACGGTTTAATCCCTTTTTTGTTATATTTTTTCCAGGCCCCAGATTGTATCATTATAGTCCATTATTGAACGGTCGCTGGAGAAAAATCCCGCCTTTGAAACATTGATAATAGCTTTTTTGTTCCAGATATCAGGGTTCTGGAAGTCTTTTGCCACCAAATGGCTTGCATCAAGGTAAGACTCAAAATCACGGAGCAAGAGATACGGGTCAGCAAAGCCGTTTCCAAACACAAGACTGTGATAAAGGTCCCTAAAGAGATTTTGGTTATCGGGTGTGAATGTACCATCAATAAAGCTGTCCACAATTCCCTTTATAACCATATTCTGTGAATAAACCTCAGGACTTCCCGAATGACCTGATGCATAAATGTTAAGAACTTCCTGTGATGTAAGACCAAAGATATAAATATTATCAAGTCCCACACGTTCTGCAATTTCAACATTAGCACCATCAAGAGTTCCGATTGTGAGTGCACCGTTGAGCATAAGCTTCATATTGCCTGTGCCCGACGCCTCTTTGCTGGCTGTAGAAATCTGCTGGCTGAGGTTTGCAGCAGCAACAATTTTCTCAGCCGTTGAAACGCTGTAATTTTCAATGAACACAACCTTCAAAATATCCTTTGTTCTCGGGTCATTGTTCACCACATCAGCAACATTATTGATAAGCTTGATAATCAGCTTTGCTGTATGATATCCAGGTGCCGCCTTTGCCCCAAAAATAAAGGTTTCAGGAAGCATACTTGCCTGGCTTGGGTTTTCGGTTATCATCTTGTAGCGATAAATGATATGCATAACCTTCATAAGCTGACGCTTATATTCGTGAAGTCTTTTTATCTGCACATCAAAAAGCGACTCAGGGTCAACAATAATGCCGTTATGCTCTTTAATATATTCGGCCAGCTTCAACTTGTTCTGATACTTGATTTTAGCAAATTTTTCACGGAATGCCGCATCATCAGCAAACTTTGTGAGCCCGTCAAGCTTTTCAGCATTTTTTATCCAACCATCGCCTATTGACTCGGTGATAAGCCCTGCAAACTCAGGATTTGCCTGAAGAAGCCAACGTCTTGGGGTAACACCGTTGGTAACATTCTTGAACTTTTCAGGGTATACCATATAATAATCCCTGAACGTCTCATTTTTAAGAATTTCCGTATGAAGTGCCGCAACGCCATTTACACTGTGACAAGCGGTAAGGCAGAGGTTTGCCATATTGACCTGACCATTTGAAATAACCGCCATATATTCAATCTTTCCTATATCATTACCAAACCGTGATGTCAAAAATTCGCGCTGTCTGCGGTCAATTTCCTTAATAATCATACTGACTCTGGGGAGAAGACTTTCCATCATTGACATAGGCCATTTTTCAAGGGCCTCCGCCATAATTGTATGGTTGGTATATGCAAAGGTTTTCTGCACAATCTCCCATGCCTCGTCCCAACCAAAGTTTTCTTCGTCCATAAGTATTCTCATCATTTCAGGAATTGCAATGGTTGGATGAGTGTCATTTATGTGAATTTGAACATACTTTGGAAGCTCCCAAAGATTATGTCCGCGGCGTTTTTGTTTTGCAAGAATCCACTGAATTGTAGCAGAAACAAAAAAATACTGTTGCTTAAGACGAAGGAGTTTTCCCTCATAATGATTATCCTCGGGATAAAGCACCTGAGAAACCACCTCCGCAAGCTCCTTATCCTTCATAGCCATAGCATAGTCGCCACGGTTGAACTCGCTCATATTGATAATTTTGGGGGAACGAGCTCTCCAAAGCCTCAATGTATTCACAAGCTTTGAATTATAGCCCGAAATCGGCATATCATAAGGTTCACCGATAACCGTATTATAATCCACGTGACGGAATTTCATACGGTTGTCCTCAAAATATTCCTCAATACGACCATTGTAGTGAATTTCAACGCTGTCTTCAGGTCTTTCAACCTCCCACACATTTCCGTCCTCAAGCCACGGGTCAGGCATTTCTATCTGGTATCCGTCAACAATCTTTTGCTTAAAAAGACCATATTCATAACGGATTCCGCAGCCAAAAGCAGGAAGCTCAAGCGTCGAAAGTGAATCAAGGAAACACGCTGCAAGTCTGCCAAGACCGCCATTTCCAAGTCCCGCATCATTTTCTGTTTCCTCAATCTTTTCAAGGTCAAGTCCTATTTCTGAAAGAGCCTCTTTATAAATATCCGTCTGCATAATATTCATTATGTTGTTTCCGAGGGCTCTACCCATCAGAAACTCAAAAGAAAGATAATACAACTCTTTTTTGTGGCTGTTTTCAAGAAGCTCTCTTGATTTTGCCCATTCTTCCATAATTTCGTCCCTGACGGTGAAAGCACACGCCTTATAAATCTGGTCAGGGGTTGCATTCTCAATGGTTTTTCCAAAGTATCTTCTGAGCTTTCCTGAAATACTGCTTTTTATTTTTTCCTTAAGCAACTTTTTTTCTGTCTTATTCATTTTGTTAAATTTCCTCCAAGATTACATTACAAGCTAAAATATATTCTTTCATATTCCTTTGCAGAGCCTTCCCACGAAAACCTTTGATTTATGGCACGCTTTGCAAGTTTTTCCCATACTTCCTTATCTGAAAAGAATCCTATTGCACGGCGTATGGTATACATCATATCATGACTATTGGGGGCATAAAAACTGAATCCGTTGCCCTCATCTGTGAATTCATTATATGACATAATAGTATCTTTAAGTCCACCCGTCTCACGCACAACGGGAATTGTACCATAAGATAAGGCAATCAGCTGTCCGAGTCCGCAAGGCTCAAACAGTGACGGCATCAAGAATAAGTCCGACGCAGCATAAACCCGATGGGCAAGCTCGTTGCTGAACATAATATTTGCCGACACTTTTTCTGGGTTACACCACGCATAATGACGGAACATATTTTCATACTTTTCTTCGCCAGTGCCCACAATAACAAACTGCATATCAAGGCTCATAAGTTCTTCCATAGCCTCGGCGATTATATCAATACCCTTTTGGTCAACAAGCCTTGACACAAGGCCAATCATAACCTTTTCGCCGTCAACAGGAAGCCCAAGCTGGCTTTGAAGTGCCATTTTGTTTTTCTTCTTACCATTTAAGACACTTCTCACTGTATAATTATGCTCAATATACGGGTCGGTTTTTGGATTATATTCATCATAATCAATTCCGTTAAGAATGCCAAAAAGGGCATTACTCCTTGCACTAAGAAGCCCATCAAGAGCCTCGCCCCCAGTGGGCGTTTTTATTTCCTCAGCATAAGTCGGGCTCACTGTGGTAACCGCCATGGAATAAGTTATTCCCGCTTTCATAAGGTTCGCACAGCCGTGGAATTCCAACTTATCATCAGTAAAAAACGAATCGTCAAGGGATAAGAAATCCTTTGCCGCATCCACTGAGTAAATGCCCTGGTATTTGAGATTATGAATGGTGAAAACCGTTCTTATATCCCGATAAAAATCGTTCTTTTTATAATAACCCTCAAGTATAACGGGAACGGCCCCTGTCTGCCAGTCATGACAATGGATGATGTCAGGCTTGAAATCAAGCTTTGGTAAAAGTTCAAGCGCCGCCTTGTCAAAAAATGAAAATCTCTCAAGGTCATCCCATCTGTAAAGGCACTTCTCGCCAAAATACTCCTCGTTGTCCACAAAGTAATATGTGACACCCTGCCTTTTTATTGAAAAAACGCCGCAATATTTATTCCTCCACCCAAGAGGGATGTAGGTATAAAGCAAATACTCCATTTCCTCCAAAAACTTTTCGGCAATGAGTCCATATTTCGGAAGCATAACTCTTACGTCATGACCAAGGGCAGCAAGACTTTGGGGAAGCGCCCCCAAAACGTCGCCAAGTCCCCCTGATTTTGCAAAGGGCGCAACCTCGGATGACAACATCAATATATTCACACAAAAACCCCTTTCGCAGTACTTTTAAAGTCTTTAAACGACCTTTCTCTTTCCTATCACCAACGGATAGGTACTCTCGCCCACAAGACTCTTTCCGCTGCACAAAATAACTTCTTTGTCAAAAATTACGTTTTCCACTGTGCAGTTGTCCATTATCTGAGACTTTTGCATAATGACAGAATTCTTCACTTTTGTGCCCTTGCCAATTTTCACGCCACGGAAAATAATGCAGTTTTCAACCTCACCATAAATCTCACAACCATCAGCAATAAATGAGTTTTTAACATCTGCACCATGGCCGTATTTGGTAGGAACGCTGTCTTTCACTTTGGTGTATATGCTCTTTTTGTCCTCACCGAAAAGCTCGCGTCTTACATTATCGTCAAGAAGTTCAAGGTTGAATTCAAAAAATGCATCAATACTATCAATTTTTTTCTTATATCCCTCGAACTTATAGGCAAAAATCCTGAGCTTTCCAAGGTTTGCAAGAAGAATATTCTTCGAAATAACGTGTTCATCATGAGCCATACAATCCTCAATAAGCTCAATGAGAAGACTCTTTTTGATGAAAAACATATGCATATATGAAGCATCCGACTTTTGTCTCTTCGGATAAATCTGAATGTCCGAAACGCTGCCGTCATCCCCAACATCAAACAGAATGTGTTTTCCCAATTCTCTGGGGCTGATATTTGGTTCTTCTGTATAAACCACTGTTATATCCGCATCCTTTTCGAAATGGAAATCCATAACTTTTTCAAGGTCAATATTGCAGATTGTGTTGCAGTCGCTGAGCATAACATACTCCTGACGGCTTCTGTTCAGGTAGCTCATTGCACCGCTTAAGTAGTCAATTCCACCCATAATGCGGCCATTCAAATCAATGGTTTCAGGGGGCGGCAAAATGAAAAGACCGTTTTCTTTTCTTGCCATATCCCATGCTCTTCCGCTTCCTACGTGGTCAGTAAGAGAACGGTTTTTGAACCCTGCAGTGATACCCACATTCACAATCCCTGAATTTACCATATTTGAAAGCGTAAAGTCAATAATTCTGTATCTTCCACCCACAGGTACTGCAGCCAGAGAACGAAACTTCATAAGTTCGCCCAAAGAAGCCTCTGAATTTTCCGAAAAAATCAAACCCAGTGTATTATTGTTTACCATAACAAATCACCTCAGGCCGTAGCCGTTCCTTTCACAGATTTTTTGCCCACAGCCTTTTCTGCCGTGGGTTTTTTGATGTTCCGTGTAACCATAGAGAGTCCCGCGACCTTTATACCTTCTGCAATGCTCACATTTGGGCCAATAAGAGTAATGCCATTGGAGCAAATCTTGGTATTTACAAAATCCTTGTTTGCATCATCTGATACGCTACCAATTTCACTGTTTTCCGAAATATAAGCATCAGCTCCAATCATAGCTTTATTGACAGTAGCGTTCTTCCCTATATATGACTCAGGGAAAATAACTGAATCACGCACCACAGCGCCCTCTTCGATGGTAACTCCCTGGAATATAACCGAATTCTCAACATCTCCAAAGATTTCACAACCCTCTGTTATATAGCAGTTCTTAACTCTGGAACTTGGTGCTATATAGTGAGGCGGCTTTGCAGGATTTCTGCTGAAAATCTTCCAACCCGGGTCGTCAAGCTCATACCCCGGATTTTCTGAAAGGAGATTCATATTGGCTTCCCAAAGACTCTCTATTGTACCAACATCTTTCCAATATCCGTCAAATCTGTACGCCAGCATTTTATTGTTGTCACCCAGCATAGCAGGGATAATATTCTTTCCGAAATCGTTGTCAGACTCCGGGTCATTCTCGTCTGCAATCAAGTATTTTTTAAGAATATCCCAGCTGAAAACGTAAACACCCATTGACGCTAAGTTGCTCTTTGGTTTTTTGGGTTTTTCTTCAAATTCCACAATGTTCATATCTTCGTCAGTATTCATAATACCAAAACGTGACGCCTCATCCCAGGGCACTTCAATAACCGCAATAGTCGCAGCAGCCCCAGCCTCCTTGTGCGCCTTTATCATCTTTGAATAATCCATTTTATAAATATGGTCACCCGAAAGAATAACTACGTACTTTGGGTCAAACCCGCTGATAAATCCGATATTCTGATAAATCGCATTGGCTGTTCCCTTGTACCACTCGCCCTTTTCCGCAGAAACATACGGCGGAAGAACATAAACACCTCCATCATTTCTGTCAAGATCCCATGGCTGTCCGTTACCGATATAAGTATTAAGTTCAAGAGGCTGGTACTGGGTAAGCACGCCAACCGCTGTTATGCCCGAATGCGCACAGTTGCTTAAGGGAAAGTCAATAATCTTATACTTACCCCCGAAAGGAACTGCAGGCTTTGCAATATTCTTGGTAAGAATTCCGAGTCGGCTACCCTGACCGCCTGCAAGAATCATTGCAACACATTCTTTTGATTTCATAACAAAAAACCTCCTCCTAAATTTATATCACCCAAATTTTACGATCTTGGGTTTTTTACTTTTTTTATATACATACCCGAAAGTTCAGGTAAATCAACCGTTATTGAATACGGCCATCTTCCGTTCTTGCATTTTTTAGCTGTTAGCTTTGGTAACTTTTCTATTGTCCCGCCATACTGACCATCTTCACTGCAAAGAACAATTTCATAATCGCCCCTTGCCGGAACGCCTATTTCATAATTCTTGTAACTTTGAGCCGCAAAATTTGCCGCAACAACAGTGGTATCTCTGCGACTTTTGCTCGTTCTAAGAAAGCTTATCACAGACCTGTCTCTGTCCGTCTCATCAATCCACGAAAAACCCTCCCAGCTCTGGTCATTTTCATACATGGAACGGTTATTTTTATAAAAGTCATTTAGATCTTTAACAAACGCCCTTACTCCTCTGTGAGCGTCAAAATCCATTAAATTCCAGTCAAGGCTGTCAGCAAAACGCCATTCCGAGAACTGTCCAAGTTCGCCGCCCATAAAGAGTAGCTTCTTGCCCGGATGAGCATACATAAACATATAAAGAAGCTTAAGGCTTTTAAACTTCTGTTCATAGCTCCCGTACATTTTGTCAAGAAGCGAACGTTTTCCATGCACCACCTCATCATGAGAAAGTGGCAGAATATAATTCTCTGAATATGCATACATCATAGAAAATGTCAGCACGTCGTGGTTTGAGCCTCTGAAATACGGGTCGAGTGCCATATATCTCAAAATGTCATTCATCCAGCCCATATTCCATTTAAAGTTAAATCCAAGACCGCCCTCATAAACAGGCTTTGTAACACCGCCCCAGGCAGTAGATTCTTCAGCAATCATCAGCACGTTGGGAAAACTCTCAAAAACAACAGTGTTGAGCTTTCGTAAAAACTCAATAGCCTCAAGATTTTCCTTTCCGCCATAACAGTTCGCCACCCATTCTCCGTCGCGCCTGTTGTAATCAAGATAAAGCATACTCGACACCGCATCAACACGGAGTCCGTCAACGTGATACTCCTCAAACCAGAACATTGCATTTGAAATAAGGAACGAATGAATTTCTGTCTTTCCCCAGTTGAACACCAAAGTTCCCCATTCCTTGTGTTCGCCAAGCCGGCTGTCAGGATGCTCAAAAATAGGAGTTCCGTCAAAGAGTCTGAGTCCATGCTCATCCCGTGGAAAATGCGCCGGAACCCAGTCCACAATAACACCTATTCCCGCGCGGTGACATTTATCAATAAAAGCTTTGAGCCCGCTTGGGCTTCCATATCTGCTGTTTGCTGAAAAATATCCGGTAACCTGATAACCCCATGACCCATCAAAAGGATACTCCGCCATGGGCATAAGCTCTATATGGGTATACCCCATTTCTTTTACATAAGGAATAAGCTCCTCTGCCATTTCGTCATAGGTCAAAAGCTCTCCGTCTTCTTTTCTTTTCCATGACCCAAAATGAAGCTCATAAATATTCATAGGCTTGTCATAAGGAGCAGTTTTTGCTCTCATATCGAGCCACTTTTTGTCTCCCCATGAATATTCCATGTCCGCAATCTTTGATGCAGTCTCGGGTCTTACCTGGCTTGAAAACGCAAAGGGGTCTGCCTTAAGTACTATTTCACCAAAAGGTGTTTCTATACTATACTTATAGTTTTCCCCTGCCGATATGCCTTCCACAAATCCACACCAGATACCGCCGTTTAACAGTTCCATGGGATTTTTGCCTCTGTCCCAACCATTTTTATCGCAAACCACAGACACAGATTTTGCATTCGGCGCCCACACAGAAAACCTATATCCCAAATTTCCCCCAAAACAGCACTTATGTGCACCTAAAATATTGTAGCTTTTGAAATTTTTTCCTTCATTAAAGAGGAATATCAATTCTTTTGAGATTTCCTTTGTTGTTTCATTATTCATTGGTAACTTCCTCCTTAGTCTTCGGGAATTTTTTCCTTTTATGTTTTTCTTATTTTATTTTATCACTTTAAAGCAATTTTGTCCATAGTAAGTTTCAGGAAAAACTTTATTCCAAAATTATGAAAAACAGCCAAAAATCTCACAATTTAAGCCATTTATTTCAATTTCTGCTATACCGTTTTTACATATTGCACTGTTTTCGCCAAGCAGCGCCTCAAAACGTATAGCATCAGGAAGTTCAAGCTCAATTTTTTCAGCATTTTCATTTCTGTTAACAACGCAAAGATATTTTCCGTTTTTTGCCTTTTCCCCAAAAACGTCCTTGCCGTTCTCAACTTTTCTGAGATACACAAAAATCCCGTCTTTTGCATATAAAGTCTCAAACGCTCCCGTTTTCAATGCATCACAGTAATTTCTGAGTTCAGTGATTTTTTTATAGAACTCAAGTAGCTCAGCGTCTACGCATCGCCAGCTGTAAGGCATACGGTTATATGGGTCGCCGAGTCCCTGCATGCCTATTTCATCGCCATAATATATACAGGGCACGCCCGCAAACGTCATCTGTAAAAATGCGCCCAATTTCAGTCTCTTGATTGCCCGTGTCTCACTTTTTGCATCCAGTCTGAACTTTCCCTTTTCCTCCATTGATAAATACGGGTCTATATACTGCCCGGAAAGATAGGTTTTCGCCCTCATTGTATCGTGAGTACCAAGTATATTCATTGCAGAATAAAGAGCTTCAAAGGGATAATGTTCAAAGAGTTCACCCATACGCTCTGAAAATTCCTCTGCCGAAATACCCCCTGTCAAAAACGCCAAAACGCCGTCCTTGAAAGGATAATTCATAACGCTGTCAAGCTCATCACCCAAAAGATATTCCCTACGCACACCATAACTTTCCTTATTTGACGCATCCTCCCACACTTCACCGATAACAACCGCCTCAGGATTTTCTCTTTTTACCTCTTGGCGCAGAATTTTTATGAACTCATCAGGAAGCTCATCTGCCACATCAAGACGCCAGCCAAACGCCCCTCTCTTTATCCACTTTTTTATTATAGCATCGTCACTTGCTAAAATATAGTCAATATATGTCGGCTCCATCTCATTGACATTGGGAAGATTTGAACATCCCCACCAGCTGTTGTATCCGCCGTTCTCTCCGCACCACTGATACCAGTTGCGATAAGGTGAATTGGAATCCCGAAAAGCCCCCTCGCCTTCGCCATAGCTTCCATATTTATTGAAATACACACTATCGCTTCCCGTGTGGCTGAAAACTCCGTCAAGGATAATCCTTATGCCATTTTCCTCACACTTTTCGCAAAGTTCTTTAAAATCTTCCTCGGTTCCTAAAATCGGATCAATCTTTCCATAATCTCCCGTGTCATATCGGTGATTTGAAAATGCCTCAAAAATGGGATTAAGATAAATAACTCCAATGCCCAAATTCTTAAGATACGGAATTTTTTCAATTATTCCCCTCAGATTGCCCCCAAAAAAATCATTATAAGCAGGCCCGTTTTCAAAAGGATGCTTTTGTATAAAAATAGGGGAATACCAGTCCTCATACAAAGTATATTCCGTTTTCTTGCCTGATATTTCACAAGCCTTTTGGGATTTAAAAAACCTGTCCGGAAAAATCTGATACATAATCGAATGCTTAAACCAATCAGGCGTCTTAAAATTTTTGTCATAAATCGTTATCTGCCACGAGCTGTCGTTTGAATGGTCAATAATTTCACCCTCGCCATTTTTTGTCTTACAATAAAAATATCGTCTACCGTTTTCCTCAACGATAAAATAATACCACAAAAGCGTGGGAGTTTTTGGCATTTCCAAATTAACAGCGAACATCCCACCATGGTCTTTTTCCATAGGAATAAGCCGTTCCTCCCCATCCCAAAGTCTGAGAAACGCCCGAACGTCTTCCGCCCCATCTTCCACCAAAAGAGAAATTTTCACCGTGCTTTCACTGGGCAAGGCTCCAAAGGGTTCTCTGAATTTTTTATTTCGGGAATTGTGATATATTTGCATATTTCAAGTTTTCCTTTCCTTAATCGAGTCAAAAATTTTATTGCAATGATTAACTGCGCGTGATATACTATCATTATAATATCACAATAATATCACAAATTTCAAAAAAAGGAAAGTGTTTTGAAAAAAGAAAGGAGGGTGCACTGTGCTGAGCTTTATTTACGGAACCGACGAAGTCCAAAGGCTTAATGAAATTTACCGCCGTGCAAGCGAAGACGCCAGATCAGGCAAGAACGTATATATCCTTGTTCCCGAGCAATATTCTATGAGCGCAGAGGAAGAGCTTGTTTCCTCTTTAGGCTTTTCCGCTCAGAGCAGAATTCAAATTCTCACATTTTCACGTCTTGCAAGCCTCATTTTTTCAAAAATGGGTCCCCTTCGCACCAACTATATGGACAAAGCAGGCAAGCTTATTATGACAAAGCGCGCCCTCGTTTTGTGTGAAAAAGACCTCCTTCTCTTAAGGCGAAATGTAAATCAGCGAGGCTTTGTAAAACTGATTATGACCCTTATTTCGGAGTTCAAACGTTATGGGGTTACCCCCGCTGACCTTCTGTCAGCAAAAGAAAAAACCACCGATCCCCGCCTTGCCATGAAACTTGGTGACCTTTCGCTTATTTACAAAACACTTGACACCCTTATCCTCGAAAGCCACTCAAATTCAGAGGATAATCTTTCTATGATTATACCGAAAATCAAAGACGCTAAATTTTTGCGAGGTTCTTTTTACATAAACTTTTTTCAGCGCTTCACCCCCACAGAATATGCAGTCATCTCCGAGATTATGCAATTTTCCGATGTCTGCGTTTCTCTTTGCACCGATAAGACAGACGGAACGTCTTTGGTATTTTCTTCTCAGATAGCTACCCTCAAAAATCTTATGCTGACCGCAGAAAAGCTTGGCATCAAAACAAGCGCCCCAGCTTTTATTGACGCCGGCACAGTTCTTCCCGCCGACCTTCTTCACCTCAAGGAAAACCTGTTCGCCGCAATCCCCAAGCACTTCGAGGGTAGTCCAGAGCATATCCACATTTTAAGGCCCGACAACCAAGCCGGCGAGGTTTCAATGTGTGCAAAGCTTATCAAAAAGCTTTTGCGGGAAAACAATTATTCCTTAAGCGACATCCTTGTTCTTTCGGGAAATATAGAAAACTACGAACACCTGTTGCCCCGTATTTTTGAGGAATATGAAATTCCTTTCTTCCTTGACAGGAAAACAGTTCTCACAAAAAGTCCTTTTATGCAAATGCTTCTTTCGGTCCTTGAAATTCTGGCATACGGCTTTTCTTATGAGAGGATTATGAGAATGGCAAGGTCAGGTTTCTTCCCTGTAGACCAAAAAGACTGCGACATTTTTGAGAATTATGTCCTTGCTGCCAGCCTAAACCACTCTGTCTGGAATAACCGCAACGACTGGACGTTCAATCCTGACCCCAATGCTTTTGATATATCTGAAATAAACCGCATAAAATCAGAGCTTGTTCACCCAATTCTTGACCTCATAGATATGTTC
Source organism: Clostridia bacterium (assembly GCA_045648845.1). Lineage (GTDB taxonomy): Bacteria > Bacillota > Clostridia > Monoglobales > Monoglobaceae > SIG440. Next base: position 360 of record JAZROR010000152.1, on the reverse strand, counting down.
AGCGGAAGAAAAACCGCCAAAACCATCACCGAAAACCTCTTTTTGTGGATGGAAAATATGGGCTTCCCCGATATTATCGACCAAAAAATTGCACAGCTGAAAAGCAAGCTACGAACCAACGATGCAGACCAGCTTCGTATGGTATGGAACAGTTTTATCTCTGTGGCAAATCAGGTTGCAGACTTTATGGGCCAATCCTTTTCAACCTTCACCGATTTCTATGAACTTTTTTCATCTGCCGCTGGCGAACTCTCAGTCGGTATTATTCCGCCATCTCAGGACACTGTAACAATAAGTCCTGTAGAGCTTTTCCGCAGCACAGGTGCAAAAGCAGTTATTCTCCTTGGTGCACTTGATGGG
>JAZROR010000151.1:0-8301 GCA_045648845.1 Clostridia bacterium | reverse complement strand
AACGAGTTGAAAAGATTACAGGAAAGACTATAAAGTTTTATGAAATAGATATGGTAGACAAAGTGGCTCTCAGACGCGTTTTTGAAGAAAATAAGTTTGATGCAGCTATTCATTTTGCAGGACTTAAAGCTGTGGGTGAGTCGGTTGCAAAACCTCTTTGGTATTATCACAACAACATTTTCAGCACAGTTAACCTTTGTGAACTTATGAGTGAATTTGGTGTTAAAAGATTAGTGTTCAGTTCATCAGCTACAGTTTATGGAAATCCCCATACCGTTCCGATTTGTGAGGATTTTCCCCTTTCGTGCACAAATCCTTATGGCAGAACAAAGCTTATGATTGAAGAAATTCTTCGGGATTTGGCGGTTGCTGACCCCGAATGGGACATTGCAATCTTAAGATATTTTAACCCGGTGGGTGCTCACGAAAGCGGACTTATTGGTGAAGATCCACAGGGTATACCTAACAACCTTATGCCATACATCGCTCAGGTTGCGGTTGGCAAGCGTGATATGGTTCACGTTTTCGGAAGCGACTATAATACACCTGATGGCACGGGCGTGCGTGATTATATTCACGTTGTTGACCTTGCTGACGGACATCTTCGTGCTCTTGAAAAAATTTCAAAGAAATCCGGTGTTGTTACATACAATCTTGGTACAGGTCAGGGTTACAGCGTGCTTGATATGATAAAGGCTTTTTCAAAGGCTTGCGGAAGAGAACTTCCCTATCAGCTTGAGGCTCGCAGACCTGGGGATATTGACGCTTGCTTTGCAGACCCGAAAAAAGCAAAGGAAGAAATTGGCTTTGAAGCAAAAAAGACACTGGAGGATATGTGTGCTGACGGATGGAGATGGCAGCAGCAAAACCCAAATGGATATAAAGGATAATTTACAAATTTTTCGGAAGGAAAAACACGATGAACGAATACCAGAAGAATATACGAAATTTTTCGATTATTGCACATATTGACCACGGAAAGTCCACTTTGGCTGATCGTCTTTTGGAGATGACAGATTCACTCACTAACCGTGAGATGCAGGACCAGATTCTTGATAATATGGACCTTGAAAAAGAACGCGGAATCACCATAAAGGCCCGTGCAGTGCGGCTTTTGTACTCGGCAAAAAATGGGGAAAAGTATGTTCTCAATTTGATTGATACACCAGGGCACGTGGACTTCAACTATGAGGTATCAAGAAGTCTTGCTGCTTGTGAGGGTGCAATTTTGATTGTGGATGCGGCTCAGGGGATTGAGGCTCAAACTCTTGCAAACACATATCTTGCTCTTGAACACGATTTGGAGCTTGTTCCCGTGATAAACAAAATAGACTTGCCATCGGCACAGCCCGAGGTTGTCAAGCAGGAAATTGAGGATGTTATCGGCATTGATGCAGAAAATGCGCCTTTGGTTTCTGCAAAGAATGGAATAAATATTGAGGCGGTTCTTGAAAGAATAGTAGAGGATGTTCCGCCGCCATCGGGTGATGAGAGTGCGCCTTTTAAAGCACTGATTTTTGACTCATATTATGACAGCTATAAGGGTGTTATTGCTTATGTCCGTGTGGTTGACGGAAAGCTGAAGGTGGGCGACACAATAAAGATGATGTCAAGCGGAAGCACCTTTGATGTTGTTGAGGTGGGTTATCTCAATCCCCTTGGCGTGCTGGCTTCCAAAGAAATCAAGGCGGGCGAGGTTGGTTATATCGCTGCCAGCATAAAAAATGTCCGTGATGTTCGGGTTGGTGACACTGTAACCTTGGCAAAAGGCGGTGCAAAAGATGCTCTTCCTGGATATAAAGAAGTAAAACCAATGGTTTATTCGGGTGTTTACCCCGCAGACGGCGCAAGATACAACGATTTGAGAGACGCGCTTGAAAAACTTCAACTCAACGATGCGGCGCGTCAGTTTGATGCTGAAACCTCGGTGGCTCTGGGGTTTGGCTTCAGATGCGGATTCCTTGGACTTTTGCATATGGAAATTATTCAGGAACGCCTGGAGCGAGAATATAATCTTGATTTGGTTACCACAGCTCCCTCGGTTGAATATCAGGTGTACAAAACCGACGGCACAATGCTGACCATTTCAAACCCGACAAATCTTCCCGAACCTCAGGAAATTGACTATATGAAAGAGCCGATTGTTGCTGCAAACATAATGACTCCAAAGGAATTTGTGGGGAGCATTATGGAGCTTTGTCAGGAACGCCGCGGAACTTATATTGATATGACCTATCTTGATGAAAATCGCGTAACTCTTAAGTATGAGTTGCCTCTAAATGAAATTATCTACGATTTCTTTGATGCTCTCAAGTCAAGGACGCGTGGTTATGCGTCATTTGACTATGAAATGAAGAATTATCAAAAGTCTGACCTTGTGAAGCTTGACATTTTGCTTAATGGTGATATGGTGGACGCACTTTCGTTCATTGTTCACAAGGAAAAGGCTTATGCCCGTGGCAGAAGAATAGCTGAAAAGCTCAAGGAGTCAATACCCCGTCAGCTCTTTGAAATTCCTATTCAGGCGGCGGTGGGAAGCAAGATTATCGCCCGTGAAACCGTTCGTGCTATGCGAAAGGACGTTTTGGCAAAATGCTACGGCGGTGACATCACCAGAAAGAAGAAGCTTCTGGAAAAACAAAAAGAGGGTAAAAAACGTATGCGTCAGGTGGGCTCGGTGGAAGTTCCGCAAGAGGCGTTTATGTCGGTGCTCAAACTCGACTAAATCTAAGAGTGGCAGACTTTCTGTCGTTAGGAGAAATAATGAAAAACGCAGGGCTTTATATTCACATTCCTTTTTGCAAAAGCAAGTGTCTTTATTGTGACTTCAATTCTTATGCAAAATCGGAAAGCTTGATAGAGCCCTATTTTTCTGCCCTTTTTGAAGAAATAAAAATTCAGTCCACGCGTTATCACAAAAAATATGATACTGTTTACTTTGGCGGGGGAACGCCGACAGTTGTTGACCCTGAATTTATTTGCAGGATGCTTTCTGCCTTGAAAGAGCATTTTGAAATAAGTCCCGATGCGGAAATTACCGCTGAATGCAATCCGAAAACAATCGGTTTTGACGGACTTTTGAAGCTTAAGAATGCAGGAATAAACAGACTCAGCATAGGTCTTCAGTCCACATGCGACGGTTTTCTTAAGAAACTTGGTAGGATACATTCCTTTGAGGATTTTAAGGATTGTTTTCAAAATGCGAGAAATGCGGGATTTCAAAATATATCCCTTGACCTTATGTATGGACTCCCTGATATGACCCTTTCGGATTGGGAAAAGACGATTGATGAAGCGGTGAGTTTTGGGGCGGAGCATATTTCCTGCTATTCATTGAAAGTTGAAGAGGGCACGCCTTTTTGGGATATGGATTTGAATCTTCCTGATGATGACCTTGTTGCTGATATGTATGATTTGGCGGTCAGGAAATTGGGAGATGCAGGATATAGGCGCTATGAAATTTCCAATTTCGCAAAAGGGAATAAAGTTTCAAAGCATAACGAAAAGTATTGGCTATGCGATGATTTCCTTGGACTTGGCGCAGGGGCTTTTTCGTGTATGGATGGGAAACGGTTTTCAAATGCACTGGGGATTTCGGAATATATCAAGAAAATAGAAAAAGATAAAAGTGCAGAGATTATGTGTGAAGATTTGTCAAAGTTTGATTTGATGAGCGAGTTTGTTTTTCTTGGACTCAGAATGACAGGCGGAATAAGCGAAAATGAATTTTCATCACGGTTTGGAGAAAAGATTGATGAGGTCTTTGGTGAATCACTTGAAAAATACACCAAGACGGGACACCTGATACGGGAGAATGGGAATATACGATTTTCAAATGAGGGCTTTTTTGTGAGCAATATAATTTTAAGCGATTTTGTGTAAAAAAGCCTTGATAAACCCTTTAAGGTGTGATAAAATGAGTTTTGTGAAAAATGTGTCGTTATAGCTCAGCAGGATAGAGCGACCGCCTCCTAAGCGGTAGGTCGGAGGTTCGAATCCTCTTAACGACGCCAAAAAAAACTCTGCCTATATGGGCAGAGTTTTTTTCTTTATATTTACTTTATCTTTTCAAAATCGCTTGCACCGTGCTTACACCAGGGACAAATGAAATCCTCAGGGAGAGGTTCGCCCTCATAGACATAACCGCAAACCTTGCAGACATAGCCTTTGGATTTTGTCGTCTCGGGCTTTGGTTTCACATTCTTTTGATAATAAGTGTAGGTCATACTCTCTTTATCAGATAGGGTCTTTGCCTCGGTGACAGTGCAGATAAACATGCCGTGGGAGTCCATATCTATATAGTTTTCAACCTCAAGGGAGATAAAACTGTTGATAAATTCAGGAAGAACGGCAAGTCCGTTTTCTGAATGATGCGGAGTTATACTTTCAAATTTATAAGTATCACGCCCGCTTTTGAACCCAAAGGTTTCAAAAATTGAAAAGGGTGCATCTACAGACAGACAGCAGACGTTCATTTTCCTTGTTTCTTTGATAACGTCATGTGAATAGTTCTTCTTGTTGACAGCTACAGCAACCCGAAGGGGCGTGTCGGTGATTTGAGAAACGGTGTTCACAATGAGGCCGTTATCCCGTGTTCCGTCATTTGAGGTCACAACAAAAAGACCGTAACTGATTTTGAAAAGGGCACTGTTTTCAATATTCGCCATAATATCACTCCTTTATGGGTTTAGAAAAGGCGGGGAAGTTTTCCTATTGCCTTTGTTCTTGAAAGGGCAGAAACCAAAACGATAGCTATTATATAGTCTATTATATGATGAATAAGAGTTCCTATACCGGTAACGTAAAAAGCGATGTAATACATATTTCCGTTTGATGCTGACCAGCCAGTGCTTAAGAAGAGCAGTGAAACAAGTGCTTCAAAAAGTGCGTGGAGAACCATAGTAACTGCGCCAACTAAGATGATGCTGTAAGTTTTCTTGATCATAAGAGCACCAACAATCGCAAAAATAATGTGCGAAAAAGCACGGGCGGTAACAGCGGGATCAAGACCTGCAAAAATGAAGCCTACGGTTGTGCCGAGCGATGTAAAGATTGCAGACATGGGTGAAATAAACATAGCCACAAAAACGGGAACGTGAGCTGTCAAAGTAGCCGAGAACGGCGGAAGATATACCCTGAGACCACTGAACATAGTGGGAATGATAATTCCAAAAGCAATAAGTAGTGCCGTGATAGCCATATCTTTTGTGTTAAAACTTTTTTTCATAATAATCATCTCCTGAAAATTATTGTTGTACTTTGTAATATTTTATAATTTTTGCAAAACATTGTCAAGGGATTTGGGGGAAAAGTGTTGAAATATAGGGTTTTTGTGGTTGACACGAGGCACAAAAAAAGGTATAATGCATAGTGAAAGAATGTGTATAAGCATTTTTCTGATATTGACTTTATACTGTCTTTGGTTAAAGGCGATAAATATACAGGAGGAAAAACAAATGGGATACAAAAAACTGTTTACTTCAGAATCTGTTACCGAAGGGCATCCTGACAAAATTTCCGATATAATTTCGGATGCTGTCCTTGATGCGATTTATGAACAAGACCCCATGGCGCGCGTTGCCTGTGAGGTTACTGTTACCACCGGACTTGTGGTTGTGGTGGGCGAAATAAGCACTACTGCAAACATTGATATTCAGCATATTGTCAGAGAGGCTGTCCGTGAGGTTGGTTATACCCGTGCAAAATATGGTTTTGACTGTGACACCTGCGGCGTTATTTGTGCACTCGACAAGCAGTCGGCTGATATTGCTCTTGGTGTTGATGAAGCCCTTGAGTCAAAAGAGGGCGATAAGGAAAAGGGCCTTGGCGCAGGTGATCAGGGTATGATGTTTGGATTTGCCTGTGACGAAACCGAGAGCTTTATGCCACTTGCTATTGACCTTGCTCACAAAATGGCAAGAAAGCTTACTGAGGTCAGAAAAAATGGAACTTTACCTTACCTCAGACCTGACGGAAAGACTCAGGTTACTGCAGAATATAACGAGGACGGAACTGTTAAGCGTATTGACGCAGTGGTTGTTTCAAGTCAGCACGATGAAAATGTGCCAATGGAAACCTTAAGACGTGATATTGAGGAAAAGGTTATTCGTGCAACTGTTCCTGAAAGCCTTATGGATGATGAAACAAAGATTTTCATCAATCCCACTGGCAGATTTGTTATTGGCGGGCCTCAGGGCGACTCAGGACATACGGGAAGAAAGATTATTGTTGACACCTATGGTGGTTATGCCCGTCACGGCGGCGGTGCTTTTTCAGGGAAAGATCCCACGAAAGTTGACCGCAGTGCAGCATATGCTGCAAGATATGTGGCAAAGAACGTTGTGGCGGCAGGCCTTGCAAAATCCTGTGAGGTGCAGCTTGCTTATTCAATCGGTGTAGCAAAGCCTGTATCTCTCAGAATTGATACATTCGGGACTGGAAAAATCAGTGAGGAAAAAATTTCTGAAATTGTAGAAAAGGTGTTTGATCTTACCCCCAGCGGAATTATAAATATGCTTGACCTCAGACGTCCTATTTACAAGCAGACAGCGGCCTATGGACACTTTGGAAGAAGTGATGTGGATCTCCCTTGGGAGAAAACAGATAAAGCACAGATACTTTCGGAAATGGCAAAGGACTAAGGAGTACTTTATTATGAAAAAAATTATTTCACTTGTTTTGTTTTTGTGTATAGTTTTGAGCGCGGTTTCGGCTTTTGCTGCATCTAACGAAGTTGTAATTGACGGTGAAAAAGTGAAAATAGCAGAGGGTTTTGGTGAGGTTACAACTGTTGAAGACACGGTGTTTATTCCTGTCAGATTTATTTTTGAACATTTTGGTTATCAGATAGAGTGGACAGATGCAGAACGCCTTGTATTGGGCGTCGACGAAAAGGGTGCTATGATTGTTCTTCAGGTAAATAACAATCTGTTCTTTGCAAACCTCATTGAAGGTGGCAATAAGCTGGAAATGGAAAAGGCGGTTTTCCTTAATAGCGAGCAGGGAAGAACCTATATGCCTGCAAGCGTTGCCGCTTCCTATTTTGGTTTTGATGCAAAATTCAATGTAGAAACAAACACTCTTGAATTTGTGAAATAAGAACAGTACTTTGGACAAAATCTGCTGTGCTTTGGTGCTTATAGCGTCTGAGCCATACCGATTTCGGAGGCAGATTTTTTCTGTTGAAAGGATTTTAAAAATGGATTATTATGTTTCGCCACTTCAAAATCTAATAGAGGAGTTTCAAAAGCTGCCTGGGATAGGCAGTAAAACGGCACAGAGGCTTGCGTATCACGTGCTGAATCTTCCCAAAGAATCTGCGCAGAGGTTTGCAAATGCTATTGTTGATGCAAAGGAAAAAATCGCTTATTGCAAAATTTGTCAGAATTTTTCAGATAAAGAAACTTGCAGTGTGTGTAAAAATCCTGCTCGTGACAAGGGCGTTATTTGTGTTGTTGAAAATCCGAGGGATGTAATTCAGATGGAAAAGACCAATGAGTTCAAAGGGACATACCATGTTCTTCATGGGGCGATTTCGCCAATGGACAATATAGGTCCTGAAGATATAAGAATAAAAGAGCTTATGACAAGGATTGCAGAGGAAAAAGTTAGCGAGGTTATTATGGCGACAAATCCAAACCTCGAGGGTGAAACAACTGCTATGTATATTTCAAAACTTATAAAGCCTTTTGGTGTCAAGGTGACGAGGATTGCTCATGGAGTGCCTGTGGGTGGTGAGCTTGAGTTTGCGGATGAGATGACTTTGGCAAAGGCTATTCAGTGGCGTGTGGAACTATGAAAAAGAATGATATTTTTGAAATTGAAATTACGGGAACAACCGACGATGGCGATGGCGTAGGCAGAATGGACGGCATGGCGGTCTTTGTTCCCTATACTCTTTTGGGCGAGAGGGTACGCGGCATAATCGTAAAGGTTATGAAAAGCTATGCTTTTGGGAAACTTCTTGAGGTTGTGGAGCCGTCTCCTTATCGTATCAAGGCGGAATGTGAATATTTTTACAAGTGTGGCGGATGCAGATTCTGGAATACTGAATATGAAAAAGAACTTGAATATAAGACCCAAAAAGTGAAAGATTGCTTGGCTCGTCTTGGCAAAATTTCTGCCGAGGTCAAGGATGTTATCGGATGTAGTGAGGCTCGGGGATATCGCAACAAAGGGCAGTTTCCCGTGTCAAAGGATGGAATCGGCATTTATGCCCAGAACAGTCACAGGGTTATTGATATGAATCGGTGCATTATTCAAGGTGCTGAAAACCCAAAGGTTTTGGCGGCGGTTCGAAAA
>JAZROR010000150.1:0-13609 GCA_045648845.1 Clostridia bacterium | reverse complement strand
TGCATCTCCTGTGAAGAAGCCGTCCTTTCCGCCAAATATAAATGTAAGAACAGCCACGGTCAAAATATATGCGCCGGGGATTCTTATACTTATAACACGTCTTGCCAAAAGGTAAGCTGCACCAATTAAAATAGCAAGAGCGGAAACCTCACCAACACATCCGCCAATGTTACCTAAAAACAAATCCATATATGAAGGGAGACTATCTGTCATTCCCTCTTTAATCATTCCAAGAGGTGTAGCAGATGTCACCGCATCAGCCCCTGAAAAGATTGATGTTTTCGAGAACGGAACAGCCCATGTGGTCATTGCCTGCGCCCATGAAGTAAGCAAAAATGCACGTGCCGCAAGAGCAGGGTTCATAAAGTTATGCCCGATTCCGCCAAAAAACTGTTTAACAACAATTATAGCAAACAGCGAACCGCAAATCGCCATCCAATAGGGCATTGTAACCGGCAGATTAAGTGCCAGCAAAAGACCGGTAAGAGCCGCACTGAAATCCCCTACGCTTGAGGTCTTTTTGAGAATCTTGCACCAAGCCCACTCGAACAGAACCGCAGATACCATACAAACAGCAGCGAGAGCAAGGGATCTAAATCCAAACACAACAATTCCCGCAATAAGCGAAGGAATAAGTGCGATAATCACATCAAGCATAATCCCTGATGTAGTGTTCTTTCCTCGGGTATGAGGTGCTTCCGTAACGATAAACATTCCACTTGCATTTTGAGTAGCCATTACTTCTTCGCCTCCTGTCTTGCCTTGATAAGCTTTGCTTTTCCTGTTCTTATGTACTGAAGGGGTGTTTGTTCAGCAGGGCACACATATGTACAAGAGCCACACTGAATACAATCCATAAGTCCAAGTTTGTTGAGTTTTTCAAAATCTTCTTTAATAACTGCATCCTTGAGAACATTTGGAAGAAGATTCATAGGACAACCCTCAACACACTTTCCGCATCTCAAACAGTTTTGAACCTTTTTATTTGCTACCATATCAGCACTGAAACCAAGGATTCCGGCACTGCCTTTTATAATAGGAATGTCCACATCAGAAATCGCCACACCCATCATAGGACCGCCGATTATAACCTTGGCCGCAGGCTTTATGAAGCCACCGCAGCGTTCTATTACATCCTGGACATTTGTACCAATTCTCACCCTGAAGTTTGATGGGGTCTGAATGCAATCGCCGCTTACAGTCACAATTCTCTTAAGCAGCGGTGCACCGTACAAAAATACTCTTCCGATAGCCGCACAGGTATCAATATTATCAACAACTGCACCTGCATCCACCGGAAGCTTTCCTGACGGAACTTCCTTTCCGGTCACAGCCTTAATAAGATGTTTTTCAGAGCCTTGAGGATATTTGGTTTTGAGTTTCACAACTTTAATTGTGACGTCCTTTTCCTTTTCAGCGTATTCTGCAATTTTCTTAATTGCATCAGGCTTGTTTATTTCAATTCCAATGTACGCAACCTTGAGCCCAAAAACCTTGAGCATTATTTTCATACCCTCAATAATTTCCTCAGGGGTCTCAAGCATAGCTCTGTGGTCAGAAGTGAGATAAGGCTCACACTCTGCGCCGTTTATTATAACATAATCTATCTTCTTTCCCTCAGGTGGGCTAAGTTTTATATGCGTGGGAAATGTTGCACCGCCAAGGCCCACAATACCTGCCTCGCGCACAGTATCAACAATTTCTTTAGGAGAAAGCTTTTTCCAGTCCATTGGTTTTATACAATCACAAAGCTCATCAAGTTCATCGTTCTCAATAATAATCGAATTCATTTTTATTCCCGAAACAGTCATTCTCGGTTCTATCGCAGTAACTGTTCCCGAAACAGCGGAATGAATATGTGCCGAAACAAACCCTCCAGCTTCCGCAATTTTCTGCCCCATCAAAACCCTGTCTCCAACCGCAACGCAAGGAACAGCAGGCACACCAAGGCTCTGCTGAAGCGGATAAACCATTTCCTTTGATGCAGGAAGGTCCACAATAGGTCTTTTGCAAGTAGCAGCCTTCATATCTTCAGGATGTATACCACCTTTAAAAGTAGCGGGACCTACAACCGTCTTTCCTTTAAGTCTCACTCAAAAATTCCCCCTGTCATTTTCTTCAATTCTCTTATCTTAACTTACTATTTTTTATCTCGCTGATGTATAATTTCGCGAATGTCCTTGCCAAGAGTCTGGATTATCTTATATTCACCTCTGAATCTCGAGGCAACCCTCTGGCTATACATATTCGAAAGCTCTTCAAAAGCAAGATTGGTTGAAATCACCGTGCTTTTCCCTGATGTTATTCTCGAATTTATTATGTCAAAAAGTGCCGCGGTTGTATATTGTGTCAAAAACTCGGTGCCAAGGTCATCAATAATCAAAAGGTCAACGTCATAAACATATCTGACAATTTCAGCCGCATCCTCCTCGTCACCTTTTGAAAACTTGGCATCCTCAAACAGCTGAAAGAGTTTGAATGCCGTTTGATAATAAACCGACTTCCCTCTCCCAAGAGCATGATTGGCGATGCAACTTGAAACAAAGGTCTTTCCTGTGCCTGCATTTCCCATAATCAAAAGGTTTTCGTGTTTTTTGTCAAAGTTTTCAGCAAAGCTGTAAGCAGTATCACATACAATCTGCATAATTTTAAGAACCTTGTCTGTGCCCTCGCCCTGATTCGCAAAAAGTGACATATCGAACTTTTCAAATGTCTGTCCTCGCATAAACTCGGTGAGATTTGAATTTGCCCCTATATGTTTTTTTATGAGACTTTTGAGACACTCACAACGCTTACCCTCAACAAATCCCGTATCCCGACATATCGTGCAGCTGTAAATATCATCAGCAAAATCCTCCGAAAAACCGTTTGCCACCAAAAGCTCCGCTTTTTTCTGTTGGAGTGCTTTTATGCTGTTTTTCACATTTTCAAAGCTCTCATTTTTATTGAGAATGCAGCCTAAAAGCCGTGTTCCGTTTTTCATAAGCTCTGCCTCGACCTCAGAAAACTTTGGAATTTTATCACAAATTTCGCTGTGCCGTCTTGCCTGCTCGGTTTGGTTTTCCATACGGATGTTTTCAAGCTCGCGGCTCGCAAGCACATAAGCTGATTCCATATCACTTATCCCTCCAGCATTTCATTTAATATTTCTTCCGCAAAGTTTGTATAATCAGGCTTGTTTGTGTCTTCATAGTTATTGATTCCGCGTTTTTTTTCGCCCGTTCTTCCCTTTTTAAGGTCACTTTGCAGTTTTTGTTGAGCATCATATTTTTCAAGCTGTTTCAAGGTTTTGATGCCATCATCCTGCCAGCTTGCCAAAATTTTATTCATATATGCCCACGCCAGCTTTCCGGTTGCTGCAACCGTCCTGTCATAAGCCTCCCTTATAAGATCAACGGGAATTTGATTTTCAGCAGTCCAAAGATTTATGTACTTTTTCTCGGTCTGGCTCAAAGCTCTGTCATAAATCCCAAGTATGCCTCGGATTTTACCCTCATTTGAAAGCCGTTTTTCAATCTCTTTTATATATTCCTCAGCACTTTCATAGGTGTCAATGCCTTTTTCTGCCCAGTCCATAGCCACTGTCTCAAGATAGCGTTTTCCAAGCTTGCCTTGAGACTTTGCAAACCGAAGAAGCATAATTACAACCTCAACAGGAAGTCCAAGCCAATCAACAAATGAATAAATAAGCTCAAAATCAGAGGGGCTTAAAAGTTTTCCCAAAATCTCCTCTGCCTGACGCAGAAGATAATCAACATTTTTGTTAACAGATGCCGCCGCATCAATTTCAGCCGCAGTATAAGACGGTCTTTTCCTGAGATGTGCTTTTGTGTCCTTTGCCGTTCTTTTTTCCGGCTCCTCATGGTCACAAAAAGCATAGCCATCACCTTTTTCCACCAAAACCTCTGCCGTAATCCAGAACTCAATAGCTAACATAACTTCTTCAAGGCTGATATGCAATTTTTTTGAAATATCCAGAGGCGACAAAATCGTACCGTTTTTCTTGTAATTACTGAGTGCATACAAGTATACTTTCAGATATTCACCTTTTGCAAGCCTGCCCCACTTTTCCACAAAGGCAAACTCAATCTCAAAACCTTTTTTCATATTTCTCGTTTCCTCCGGGAATACACCCGATTTCTTCCTTATAAAATAGCGTTTTTACTTGCCTACACAAAATCTCTCGAATACCTTGTCAATAATTTCGTCCTGAACTGTCTGTCCGGTAATCTCCCCAAGGGCCGCAATCAATTCTTCAAGGTCAACATAAAGCATGTCCGCAGGCATCCCACATTCCACACTGTTTATCATCTCTGTGGCAATTTTTTTCGCCTTGATAAGAGCATTCTTTTGTCTGTCATTGGAAATAAAGACATCGTCCTTTGAAACATTCCCCGACATAAACATCCGCGTTATAAGTTCTTCAAGCTTAGTTATTCCAAGAACTTCCCCCGATTTGGGCAGAGATGTCAACACTACATTCTCAACACTTACCCCAAGCTCGTCTACAAGAGATGAAGCATCTGTGCCTGCGGCAATATCTGTTTTATTTAATATAACTATTATATTTTTACCTTTTGTATACTCAAAAATTTCCAAATCCTTTGGAGTAATTCCCACCGATGCATCAAGCACAAACAAACAAAGGTCCGCTGATTTGATATTTTCCTTTGCCCTCTCTATGCCTATTTTCTCAACGGAATTTTCACTTTCGCGGATTCCAGCAGTATCAATCAGGCGAAGAGCTATGCCGTTTATATTTACATATTCTTCAACCGTATCCCGTGTTGTCCCCGGAATATCGGTAACTATCGCTCTGTCTGTTCTTGTAAGGGCATTGAGAAGTGACGATTTTCCCACGTTGGGTCTTCCTGCAATAACAGTAAAAACACCATCTCTCATAATCTTTCCTTTAGAAAATCCTGCAAGCATCTCATCAATATCACGAGAAATTCCATCAATTTTATCTATAAGTTCATTTTCAGGTATTTCATCAACCTCATCAGGATAATCCGCCACCGCTGAAATATTTGCCGCAAACAAAACTGCCTTGTCACGTATTTTGTTCACCTTTTCCGAAAGCTTTCCCGAAAGGATTTTCGCAGCATTCGACTGACCTTTCTCGGAGTTTGCGTGAATAAGGTCAATCACGGCCTCAGCCCTTGCCAAATCAAGCTTTCCGTTCACAAAAGCACGTCTCGTGAATTCACCTGCTTCTGATTGCCTTACACCGAGGGAAAAAAGCTCTTCCATTATTGACTCTGCCGCAAGATAGCCGCCATGACAGTTTATTTCAACAACAGTCTCACCAGTATAGGAATTCGGGCCCCTCATAACAACTACCAGAGCCTCGTCAAGCATTTCACCATTTTTTGACGCTTTTATATGGGAAAGTGTAAGCTTGTGGCTCTCAAGGTCTTCAATCTTTTTTCCGTTCTTTGGAAAAGCGATTTTTCCAACCATTCCCTCGGCATCATTCCCGCTTACTCTTATAATCGCAATGCCTCCCACACCTACGGGGGTGGCAATGGCACAAATTGTGTCAAATTCTTTCATAGCCAAATCAACCTTTTTTGATATTGGAAATAATTTCTTTCACCGACTTTGAAATCTCACTATCAGTTTCAATGTCTTTTGCAATCTTTCTTACGTTGTGAAGCACAGTTGTGTGGTCACGACCGCCAAAAGCCTCGCCAATTTTGGGGAATGACGGATCATCAAGAATTTCTCTTGCTATGTACATAGCAATCTGTCTTGGGAGTGCAATGTCAGCAGACCTCTTTTTTGAAACAAGAGAGCCTTTTGAAAGTCCATAATACTTTTCAACCTCATCAATGATTACTTTGGTAGTAATCGCTCTTTCAGGCTGAGAAGAAAGTATATCACGAAGAGCCTCTGTTGCAAGCTCCATAGAAATTTCGTTAGTACGCTTTATACCCGCATAAACCAAAATTCTCTTCACCGCACCCTCAAGGTCACGGACATTTGACTTGATGCTGTCAGCAATAAATTCCATAATTTCATCATCCACCGACAAATACTCGCTCTGGATTTTGTTTTTAAGAATAGCCATACGTGTTTCATAGTCAGGTGGCTGAACATCAGCCAGGAGTCCGCTGTTGAACCTTGTAACAAGTCTTTCCTCAAGCTGAGGGATTTCTGACGGAAGTCTATCTGATGTGAGAACAATCTGCTTGTCCATTTCATAAAGTGCATTGAAGGTATGGAAAAATTCCTCCTGAGCAAGTTCACGATTTGCCAAAAACTGAACGTCGTCAATAAGCAAAAGGTCAACGTTTCTGTATTTGTTCCGAAATGCCTGATTGGTCTTTTCACGGATAGCAGTAACCAGTTCATAAGTAAACTTTTCACTTGTGGTATAAAGAACCCTTTTCTTCGGGTAATTCTCTATGAAATAGTTTCCTATGGCCTGCATAAGATGAGTTTTTCCAAGACCGCTTCCGCCATACAAAAACAAAGGATTGTAAGTTTTTGCAGGGCGCTCTGCCACGGCAAGCGATGCCACATATGCAAGATTGTTGTTGTTGCCTACGACAAAAGATGAAAACGTATATTTGGGATTAAGAGTATTTTCTGTTGTGATGTGGTCAATTTCTCTTGGGAAATCCTTTTCCTCATCCACCACAACATCAATATCAAACTTATGGGATGTAACCGATTCAAGACAGCTTTCGATAAGAGAAAAATACTTGGTCATTATCATATTTTTATTAACAGCAAAAGGCACTTTAAGAACGATTCTTGTGTCATTGATTTCCACAGCCTCAATGGGCTTTATCCATGAATCAAACGAAACCGCCGAAACTTCTTCAGCCAAGTCCTCAAGAACTTTTTGCCAGATTTGCTTAAGTTCTTCCAAAACCAAATCTCCTTTCAATATTAATTATGTATATATATTAAATGGTACGTTTCGAGCAAAAAGGGGAAATGCCCACAGTTTACCATTTTTTCACAAGCATACACATTAATAATAACAGATTTTTATTTCTTTTTCAATAGCAAAATTTTCAAAAAACCTTTGCAAATAGTGTTAAAATAACCTAAAACACAAAATGTTGATTTTTATCGTTTTTATTTTACAATATCTATGGTTTTTTTCTAAAATAAAAATTTTTAAAAAATTTACCTGCATAAACTCTTGACATCGCGGACATCTTGTGCTACAATGATAAATGCTGTTTTACAGATTATTATTAAATTTCTTATATATTTTAAGAACTGAATTGGAGGGATACAAATGCTTAGAACATTTCAGCCTAAGAAAAGACACAGAGCCAAAGAGCATGGTTTCAGAAAAAGAATGTCGACCAGCAATGGCCGCAAAGTTTTAGCCAGAAGAAGACTTAAAGGCAGAAAGAAATTGTCAGCCTAAAGACGCCTTTGTGCGTCTTTTTGACTATAAGACGCACTTTTTCGGGGAAGGTTTTGCGAGTTATGCGACTTTATCTGCCTGACAGGAGAAATTTTATGAGAAAATCTGCCAATGGTATAACGAGCTTGAACCTGAATACTCAGTTCAAAAAGCTTTACCAGCGCGGTGCTTCATCGGTTACTCCTTCTGTTGTCCTTTACACAAAAAGAAACGGTCTTGCCCAAAATCGTGTGGGCATCACCGTAAGCAAAAAAATCGGCAAAGCAGTTGTCAGAAACCGTGCAAAACGAAGATTGCGCGAGGTGTACAAATTGAATATCAAAAACCTCAAATGCGGCTTTGACTTTGTTATGGTGGCACGGGGTCGCACAGCCACGATTCCTTTTTCAAAACTTAGTGCAGACTTTTTAGCGGCTGCAAAAGAGCTTGGGGTGACTTGCGATGAATAAACTGCTTTCTTTCATCCTTATCAAAGGAATTTCCTTTTACCGCCAAGTTATTTCACCACTAAAACCGCCATCCTGTCGGTTTTATCCCACCTGCTCAGAGTATGCAATTCTCGCAATCCAGAAATACGGACCTTTCAGAGGTCTTTTAAAAGCAGTGTGGCGCATTTTAAGATGCAACCCTTTCTCAAAAGGCGGAATTGATATGCCGTAATTTCACGCCTTATTTGATTATACTGCTGACAAACGGAGGTATTTTTATGACCTATATAATGACGGCACTTGGTTTTATACTCGACCTTTTTTATCGAATTATTGGCAACTATGGTTTTGCCATTATCCTTTTTACCGTTTTTATCAAGCTGCTTCTTTTCCCACTGGATTTAAAGCAGCGTCGTTCCATGTCAAAGACGCAGAAAATTCAGCCACTTCTTATGGAAGTGCAGAAAAAGTATGCCAACGACAAGGAAAAACTCAATCAGGAAACAATGAAGCTTTATCAGAAGTACGGCATCAGTCCCATGAGCGGCTGTCTGCCTATGATTATACAGCTTCCCATTATATTCGCCCTTTATTGGGTGGTTAGAAAGCCTATCGTATACATGATGGGTGTTGACTTTTCTGAAACATGGCGCATTGCCGAAGCTTTCAACACTTGGGCAGCAGCCAATATGGAAAGTCTTCCTGAATCACTTGCAAAGGTTGTTCCCGTTACTTATGGTGAAAAATTTGCCAACAACTCATTTGGTGCGAACGAAATCCAGATTGCTCAGGCAATCTTCAAACATCCTGAAATTTTGCAGCACCCTGCAATTCTTTCCTGGGACAACACACTCCGTGCCATTGATTTCACTTTCTTTGGCATTGACCTTTCAGAAGTTCCAAGCCTTGGTGCACTCTTGGGTGTGTTCACAGGAAACACTGCAAACCTGACTCTTTCCACTGTTCTTTTGTGGATAATCCCTATACTTTCAGGACTTAGTTCATGGCTTTCAAGCCGCATCATAAACGGCAAACCGAAAACTGACAAAAATATAGTTCTGGCTGAAAACGAAAAGCCAAAGACTCCCGCAGGCGGCGATACCATGAAGTCAATGACTTTAATTATGCCACTATTTTCCGCATGGTTCGCATTTACTCTTCCCGCCGCAATCGGTCTTTACTGGACAGTAAGCAACCTTATCCAGATAGCACAACAGCTTTTTGTTAAAAAATGTTTCAAAGACGACATCAGCCTTGAAGAATTAGAAGGAGATATAAAGAATGTTAAAAGTAGAAAAAAACGCAAAAAATCTCGATGAAGCATTGGAGCTTGCAGCAAAAGACCTTGGCGTTTCAAAGGATGAGATTTCATACACCATAACTAAGGAAATCGGCAAAGGCCTTATGAAATTTTTACTTGGCAGCAGCGAGGTAGAAATCGTGGCATGGCGCACGGCGGACGAGGAAAAAGAAACGCCCAAAGCTGAAAAACCCGAAAAAAAGACTGACAAGAAAGAAACAGCAGCTCCTAAAAAATCCGAAATCCGTGAAAAGAAAGCAGCCCCTGCAGTTGACGAAGATTTTGTTATTCCAAAGACAGCTGTTGACGATGCAAAATATTTCGTATCCCAGCTTCTTACCAAAATCGGTCTCACATTTGAGCTTCACGTAAAATTAGATAAAAACGTCATCAGCATTGACGTTTCAGGTGACAAAATGGGTCTCCTCATCGGCAAACGCGGTGATACCCTTGATGCTGTTCAAATGCTCACTGTTCTTTACGTAAACAGAAACAAAAATATGCCTTATGTAAAGGTAAGTATAGACACCGAAAATTATCGTTCAAAAAGAGAAGACACTCTTGTTCGTTTGGCTCACGGCCTTGAACGCAGCGTTCTCCGCGACAAAAAATCAATCACTCTTGAACCTATGACAGCAAACGAAAGACGAATCATTCACTCAGCACTCCAGAACAATCCAAGAATCAAAACCCACAGCATTGGCGAAGAACCAAATCGCCGCATGGTTATATCCTTGGCAAAAGGTGACGAAGAATAATTCAAAAAAACTCAGTCCACGGCAAATATTTGCTGTGGACTTTTTTATGCAAAATATATGCATTTTTATAAATATTTTTGAATATTTATGCAAAAATACCATTGACTATATATAGGAATTGTGGTTTAATATATGGTATAATGATGAATATTTATGCGAAAGGTGTATCCAAATGACAAAGACAAAGGTTTTTATTGATGGAAGCAGCGGCACCACCGGACTTAGGATATATGACCGACTCTCTGCCCGCGATGATATAGAACTAATAACACTAACTGAAGAAAACAGAAAAGACCTAAACGCAAGACGTGAAGCATTGGTCTCATCAGACGCAGCTTTCTTGTGTCTGCCCGACGCTGCATCAAAGGAAATCATAGGTGCAGTAGGCGATGCTCCAACAAAAATTCTTGACACCTCCACTGCTCACCGCACCAATCCCGCATGGGCATATGGTTTCCCTGAACTGTCTGATGCATTTCGCAAAAAACTCTTTGCATCAAATCGCATTGCCGTTCCCGGATGCCACGCCAGCGGTTTTTGTTCAATCGTTGCGCCACTTGTGGCAAATGGCATAATCCCCACCGACTATCCAATAGTAGCTACCTCTGTTACGGGATACAGCGGCGGCGGAAAGCAAATGATTGCAGAGTATGAATCGTGCGAAAGAGCTGCTGTTCTTGACAGTCCACGTCAATATGGTCTTACCCAGCATCACAAACACCTACCCGAAATGATGTCTGTATGCGGTCTCAGTTTCGAGCCTTGTTTTTCACCAATCGTTGCAGACTTTTACAGCGGAATGACCGTTTCTGTACCGCTAAATTCAAGACTTCTTTCAAAAAAGGTTACGGCAGAAAATATCCATGAAATTCTTTTTGAGCACTATGCGGGTCAAAAACTCGTGAAAGTTAGACCATTTGGTCAGGAAGGTTTCCTCGGAGCCAATGAACTTTTCGGCAAGGACAGTATGGAAATTATCGTCACCGGAAACGACGACCGCATCTTGGTAGCATCAACTTTTGATAACTTAGGAAAAGGCGCATCCGGTGCCGCAATTCAATGTTTTAATTTAATCACAGGAAAGGACGAAACCAAAGGACTGGTTTTGTAAAGGCATAAATTATGGAACAGATAAAAGGCGGCGTTTGTGCCGCAAAAGGATTTAAGGCTTTCGGCATTCACGCCGGAATACGCAAAAACAAAGACAAAAAGGATTTAGCGCTGATTGTCAGCGAAACACGGGCAACTGCCGCTGCTACATACACACAGAATCTTGTTAAAGGCGCGCCTCTTTATGTTACAAAAGAAAACTTAAAAGACGGATTTGCCCAAGCCGTAATTTGCAACAGCGGCAATGCCAACACCTGCAACGCCAACGGCATTGAAATTGCAGAAGCTATGTGCGATTTGGTTGAAAAACACACAGGCATCTCTAAAAATGATGTTGTGGTTGCATCAACAGGTGTAATCGGTCAACCCCTTGACATCGCACCTATCGAAAATGCTATGCCAGGTCTTGCAAGCGGTTTAAACTCAGGCGGTAGTAACGACGCTGCAGAAGCAATTATGACAACCGATACCAAGAAAAAGGAAATCGCATTTTCCTTTGAAATTGGCGGAAAGCTCTGCAAAATCGGCGGAATCGCCAAAGGCTCGGGTATGATTCATCCCAACATGGCAACAATGCTGGTTTTTGTCACAACCGATGTGTCAATCACTCCCGAAATGCTCCAGAAAGCCCTGAGTGCAGATATTCTTGATTCATTCAATATGATTTCCATAGACGGCGACACCTCCACCAATGATATGGTGTCAGTCCTCGCAAATGGTATGGCTGAAAACCCCATTATTGATAGTGCCGGAGAAGACTTTGATACATTTTGCAAGGCACTTTCAGCGGTTACCACATATCTTTGCCGCCAGATTGCAAAGGACGGCGAAGGGGCAACAAAGCTCCTGGAAAGTCGAGTTCACGGTGCCGCAGACAAAGAAAACGCAAGAATTATTGCAAAAAGCGTTATTTGTTCCTCTCTCTTTAAGTCAGCGATGTTCGGGGCCGATGCAAACTGGGGAAGAATTCTTTGTGCCATCGGTTACAGCGGTGCAAAATGCGACATCAATGCAGTTGACGTTTCTCTCTCCTCAACTGCCGGAAAAATTGACGTGTGCAAAAACGGCAGCGGCGTGGACTTTGACGAGGATGAAGCAAAGAAAATTCTAACCGAAGATGAAATCATTATTGACATAACATTTCGCGAGGGTAACGGTGAAGCAAAAAGCTGGGGCTGTGACCTTACCTATGACTATGTAAAAATAAACGGTGACTATCGCACCTAATTGAAGGAGATAAAAAATGAACGAGATTTCAACTCTTGAACGTGCCAAAATTCTTGTTGAGGCACTTCCCTACATACAAAAATATTACAACAAAATCGTGGTCATCAAGTACGGCGGAAACGCAATGCTAAATGACGAACTGAAAAACGCAGTTATGGGCGACATCCTCCTTCTTTCTTTGGTCGGAATAAAGGTTGTCCTTGTCCACGGCGGAGGACCTGAGATTTCAGAAATGCTTGAAAAAACGGGAACAAAAACTGAATTTATTGACGGACTGCGTGTTACCGACAAGGATTCCATTGACATTGTCCAGATGGTCTTAGCCGGAAAAATCAACAAAAACCTGGTAAACCTCATTCACTCTATGGGGGGAAAGGCAATGGGTCTTTGCGGAATTGACGGGCATATGATAGAAGCAAAACAGCTTGATGCTGTCCATGGCTTTGTGGGCGAAATCACATCCATCAACCCAGAGCCCATTCTTGATGTTATCGAAAAAGGCTATATCCCTGTTATTTCAACGGTAGGTTGCGACAATCAGGGAAATGTATACAATATAAATGCTGACACCGCAGCATCAAAAATTGCAGGGGTCTTAAATGCCGAGTCACTGATTTCAATGACTGACATCCGTGGTCTTCTCCGTGACAAAGACGACGATTCCACCCTTATCCCTGTGGTAAAGGTCAGCGAAGCGCCTGCCCTTATCAGCGAAGGTATAATTTCCGGCGGAATGATTCCAAAGATTGAATGCTGTATTGATGCAATCCGTCAGGGCGTAAACAAGGTATTCATCCTTGACGGCAGAGTTCCTCATTCAATACTCATTGAAATTTTGACCGATGAAGGTATCGGTACTATGTTTGTGTAAAGGAGTTTTTTCGGTTATGCAGGAAAAAGATATTTCACGGGATTCAAAACGAGCCCGTCATAATGCAATAATCCGCCTGATTTCAGACAAATCAATCGAAACTCAGGAACAACTTACAGACTGTCTTATTAAGGAAAATTTCAAGGTTACTCAAGCAACAGTTTCCCGTGACATACGTGAGCTTCGACTTATCAAAATTGCTGACCGTGGTGAAAAATACCGTTATGCCTTGCCGGGCAAAGAGACTGACTCATCCATAAAGGCAAGATACACAGCGGTCCTCACCCACGCAGTAATCACCGTACAAACAGCAGGAAATCTTGTTGTGGTAAAAACCATTCCAGGCTCTGCCCAAGGCTGTGCTATGGCAATCGAAACCCTTGAGTTCAGCAATGTTGTAGGGGTTATCGCAGGAGATGATACAGTTTTCATCGCCCTCAGCAACGAGTCCGATGCACTTAAATTCTCTGAGGACCTGACAAAAGCGGTAAACTGAGAAAATAATCAGGAGAAAATATTATG
>JAZROR010000149.1:0-2376 GCA_045648845.1 Clostridia bacterium | reverse complement strand
ACTCACCCACAGCTTTAAGTCCTGCAAAATGAATAGCTGCATCAAACTTATTTTCTTCAAAAACGCGTCTGAGAGCCACTTTGTCTACCATATCTATTTCATAAAACTTTATAGTCTTTCCTGTAATCTTTTCAACTCGTTCAAGAGACTCCTGTGAGCTATTCGCAAGGTTGTCAACAACCGTAACCTCATATCCCGCCTCGAGAAGCTGAACACAAGTGTGACTTCCTATATAACCTGCTCCGCCAGTAACCAAAATATGCATAATCCATACCTCCACTTTGTCGATTTCACAACATATTTATTTTGAACTTATATTTTAGCACACTTTCCCCCAAATTTCAAGTGTTTTAAAATCCTTCCCCTCTCCCGCAAAAATTTCGGTATCAAATAGTACCTTTTTCATAATTTTGTCTGATTATGTGCTATAATCATAATGGAATGCGAAAACATTTAACACATAGCTCCTTGTTGCGACGCAAACACAAAAAGGGCGGCAACGCCGTCCTTTTTATGTTACATTTTATTCCAGATAATCCTTAAGCTTTTTGCTGCGGCTTGGGTGTCTCAGTTTTCTCAGCGCCTTTGCCTCAATCTGACGAATTCTTTCACGGGTAACGTTGAATTCCTTGCCCACTTCTTCAAGAGTTCTTGCTCTGCCGTTGTCAAGACCAAAACGAAGTCTCAAAACCTTTTCTTCCCTGGGCGTAAGGGTGCTCAAAACATCCATCATCTGTTCTTTGAGAAGTCTGAAAGTTGCTGCATCCTGAGGAGCAGGGGTTTCGTTGTCCTGAATGAAATCCTGAAGCGAGCTGTCTTCCTCTTCGCCGATAGGTGTTTCAAGAGATACAGGTTCCTGTGCAATTTTCATAATTTCGCCTATTTTATCGATTGGCATATTGAGTTCCTTTGCAACCTCTTCGGGAAGCGGGTCACGCCCGAGCTCCTGAACAAGCTGTCTTGTAACTCTTATGAATTTGTTAATAGTTTCAACCATATGAACCGGAATTCTTATGGTTCTTGCCTGGTCAGCAATAGCACGGGTAATAGCCTGCCTTATCCACCAGGTAGCATAAGTACTGAATTTGTAGCCTTTGGTATAGTCAAACTTTTCAACAGCCTTTATAAGGCCAAGGTTCCCCTCTTGAATAAGGTCAAGGAACAACATACCACGACCTACATATCTTTTCGCAATGCTTACAACAAGTCTGAGATTGGCTTCAGCCAAACGATGTTTCGCATCTGCATCACCGTCAACCATTCTTTGGGCAAGTTCAGCTTCCTCTGCCCCTGAAAGAAGTGGCACCTTTCCGATTTCCTTTAAGTACATACGAACTGGGTCATCAATACTTACGCTATCCGGCACAGACAAATCCGCAAGCTCGTCCTCGGTGATTTCAAAATCATCATTTTCTTCAAGTTCAGGAAGCTCGTCTCCGAAATTCCCAACGATCTCAATGCCCTGCTTTTCAATAAAATCATAAATCCTCTCAATCTGTACAGGATCCATTTCAACAGCTTCAAGCTTTGCAGATATATCGCTATATGAAAGCTCGCCATTCTTTTTGCCCAGCTCAACCAATTCCTGAACTGCCTGTTTTTGTATATCCTTGGTTGTGGGAGTTTTTTTTGTTTCCTCTGCCGCCTTTGCAGCGTTTTCCTTTTTAGCCATAAATCTTCGCCTTTCTATTTTTTATCCTTTTTAAGTCGTTCCATTATCTCCTGAAGCTTTTCTGCATCCCCGTCTTTTGCAAGAATTTCATTGTTCTTTTTTTCACTATAATCAAGAACTGTTTTGAGAGGCATCTTCACCGCTTCAAGCTTGTTATCCACATTTTTATCGTCCGAAAGAATTTCCGAAACCGCGCCAATCTCAGACTCCTCAAACTGTGCAAGAACAGCTGCCGGACTGAGCCTTGCGCCCTTTGACATCACATCGAAAATAATTTCGGCAAGCTTTCTGTGAATTACGTCTTCAAAGTTTTGAGGCGAAAGCTTGTCCCGCACCTCTTTGAAAACTTCCTTTTCGCAAATCAGATTGAGAAGAAGCTTTTCAGCATTATAAAGCCGCATTCTTTCAAGGTCGCCTCTTCCGCCGGTCCGTTCTTCAAACTGTTTTTTCTCCTGACGCTGAAAACGCACCTTTTCATTTTTCTGATTTTTATGCATCCTGTCTTTGATTCGCACATTTATGCTATCAGGTGAAACATCGGTTTTTCGTGCAATTTTTTTTATATAAATTTCTCTTTCGACGTCATTTTTTATATTGGCAAAGATTTTTGCAATTTGCTCAACAAACTCAATTTTTTCAACAGTGTCATCAAGGTTATATTGTTTCTCAATCTTGCCTATCTTATACTCCACAAAGCTTTCAGC
>JAZROR010000148.1:0-14949 GCA_045648845.1 Clostridia bacterium | reverse complement strand
CACTGGTCAAGAATGCTGAGTCCGTCACGCATAGAACCATCAGCAAGTTCTGCCACAAGTTCAACTGCATCAGGAGTTATCTGAATGTTTTCTGCTTTTACAATTTTGTTCAGCCGTTTCTCGATGTCCAAAAGACCTATTCTGCGGAAATCAAATCGTTGACAACGGGAATGTATTGTTGCCGGGATTTTGTGAGGTTCAGTAGTTGCAAGAATGAAAATCACATGTCCGGGCGGCTCTTCAAGGGTTTTTAGAAGAGCATTGAACGCCTCGGTGGTGAGCATATGTGCCTCGTCCACAATATAAACTTTATATTTGCAACCAACGGGGCTGTAAATAACCTCATCACGAATTTCACGGATGTTGTCAATTCCGCTGTTGCTTGCGGCGTCCATTTCATATACATCAAGAATGCTTCCGTCAAGAATCCCGCGGCAGGTTTCACATTCATTGCACGGATTTCCATCATGGGAGTTTGTGCAATTCACCGCACGGGCAAAAATCTTTGCCGATGATGTCTTTCCTGTTCCACGGGTGCCGCAAAACAAATAGGCATGGGCAATTCGATTTGTCTTTATACTATTCTTCAGAGTTTCTGAAATATGGTCCTGACCAACCACATCTTCAAAAACAAGCGGACGCCATTTGCGATAAAGCGCCTGATAATTCTCTGCCATTTGTTTCACCACCCAAAATTTCAAAAATAATAAAAGCTATGTGCTTGAGTTCGAAGAAAATCCACCTCCGTTACCCAACCGAAGAGCTCAGACCCGGCACCCCCGCGGCACATCAAAAAGAACTGCTTAACGCTGCTGCATTCCTGCCCTGACGTGGTTCACAGGTTTCAATTGCGCAGGACCGAATCATCAACACCCATCAAATCAGGTCAGACAAGACAAAATTTGCCCCTCAACACAAGTTTTCATCCCCACTATAGCGGATTGTGGGTTACAAGGTACCGCTAACACCCCAATTTAACATAGCTTAAAAATTATATCACAATGAACCCCGATATGTCAAGGGAAATCCCCAAGCATTTTGCGTCAAAATTCCTTTATTTACGAGGATTTTTCAAAAAATAATGCCGCAAAAAATTGCGGCATTAAATGTTAAAATTATTCTGTTACAATTCTCTTGAGATTGATTCTTCCCATCTTGTCGATTTCGATAACCTGAACCTTGATCTCGTCGCCGATAGAAACAACATCTTCTACCTTCTCAACTCTTGCCTTGTCAAGCTTCGAAATGTGAACAAGACCATCTTTTCCGGGGAGGAATTCAACAAATGCGCCAAAGTCCATAATTCTTACAACCTTGCCGTCATAAACCTCACCAACTTCGGGTTCTTTCACGATGCCTTCGATAATCTTTCTTGCAGCCTCGCCCATTTCAGCGTTAGGAGCAGAAATAAATACGCGGCCATCTTCCTCTATATCAATTTTCGCACCGGTATCAGCAACGATTTTCTGAATAACCTTTCCGCCTGAACCAATAACGTCACGGATTTTATCAACAGGAATTTCGATGTGAATTACCTTTGGAGCATACTGTGAAACCTCAGGACGTGGCTCAGCAATAGCCTTGAGCATAACTTCATCCAGGATATAGTATCTTGCATCTCTGGTTTCTGTGAGTGCATTTTTGATGATTTCAGGTGTAAGACCGTCAATCTTGAGGTCCATCTGGATAGCTGTGATACCTTTTTTAGTACCTGCAACCTTGAAGTCCATATCACCGAAGAAATCTTCAAGTCCCTGAATGTCAAGGATTGTTATAAATCTTTCGCCTTCTGTAACAAGACCAACAGAAATACCTGCAACCGGAGCCTTGATGGGAACACCTGCATCCATAAGAGCGAGTGTACTACCACAAATACTACCCTGTGAGGTTGAACCGTTTGAGCTGAGAACTTCTGATACAAGTCTTATTGCATATGGGAATTCTTCTTCGCTTGGGATAACCGGAACAAGAGCACGTTCAGCCAAAGCGCCGTGACCGATTTCACGTCTGCCGGGTCCACGTGAAGGCTTTGTTTCACCAACACTGAATGACGGGAAGTTGTAGTGGTGAATATATCTTCTGTATTCTTCGGTATCAAGACCGTCAATAATCTGTGCATCACCAAGAGCACCAAGAGTTGCAACAGTCAAAACCTGAGTTTGTCCACGCTTGAAGAGACCGCTGCCGTGAGTTCTTGGAAGAAGTCCAACTTCTGATGCAAGGGGACGAAGCTGCTGAATTTTTCTTCCGTCAACACGCTTGCCCTCATCAAGAAGCCAACGTCTAACTATTGTTTTCTGGAGCTTGTAAAGAGCATCTTCAATATCCTGAGCATATTCTTCAGCAGGATATTTTTCTTCAAAGTTTTCGTATACCTTTCCGTATACAACCTTGAGGTTTTCGTCACGGATTGATTTGTCATCTGTGTCAAGAGCTTCTTTTACCATATCTGTCGCAAACGCTGCGATATCGTCAAAAATCTCTTCGTTTACAACAATGTGTTCATATTCAAACTTGGGTTTTCCGATTTCGTCCTGAATATTCTTGATAAACTGACAAATCTTCTTGATTTCTTCGTGAGCAAACATAATAGCGTCAAACATAGTGTCTTCAGGAACTTCGTTTGCACCTGCTTCAATCATAACAACCTTCTGAAGACTTCCTGCAACTGTAAGGTTGAGGTCGCTCTTTTCACGCTGCTCAACTGTCGGGTTAATAACAAATTCACCATCAACAAGACCAACATAAACCGCAGCAATAGGACCATTGAACGGGATGTCTGAAACTGAAACCGCTGCTGATGAACCAATCATCGCACAGAATTCAGGAGCGTTGTCCTGTTCAACCGACAAAACTGTGGAAACGATAGAAACGTCATTTCTGAGGTCTTTAGGGAACAAAGGTCTCATAGGTCTGTCAATGACGCGAGCTGTGAGAATTGCATTCTCTGATGGTCTTCCCTCACGCTTTAAAAAGCTTCCGGGAATTTTGCCAACAGCATACATTCTTTCCTCATAGTCAATGCTTAAGGGGAAGAAATCAATGCCATCTCTGGGTTTTGCTGATGCGGTAGCAGCAGTAACAACCACTGTATCACCGTATCTTACGATAACAGAGCCATTTGCAAGCTCTGCAACTTTGCCGAACTCAAGACTAAGCTTTCTGCCGGCAACTTCTGTTTCAAAAATCTTACTCATTTTTATTTTCCTCCTTTGTTTAGAGGTCTGCTGATTTTAGCACTTAGAGGTATACTTTCGACATAGACAAAAGCATATTTCTAACTGCTAAACCGCAAACTCTCCTAAAGTTTATTATTATAAAAAAAACAGAAAAAATATCTGTCTTATTATTGCCATAAATACGAAATTAAGTCTTTGCCCAGTGCGGACAAAGACTTAATATTGCATTTTTTAGTGTCTGAGACCAAGCTTTTCAACGATAGCACGATATCTTTCGATGTCGTTCTTCATGAGATAGTTAAGAAAGCTTCTTCTTACACCGACCATCTTGAGAAGACCGCGTCTTGAGTGATGGTCCTTCTTGTGAGTCTTAAGATGTTCGTTGAGGTGGTTGATTCTTTCTGTGAGGAGTGCAATCTGCACTTCAGGAGAACCTGTGTCACCTTCGTGAACAGCATAAGTCTTGATGATTTCTTCTTTTCTTTCTTTAAGCATCTGGATTCACCTCCGTTAAATTTTAAATCCCCATAAAGCTTGGTATAAGGCGGTGAAACATCAACCCTTAAACTAAGCAATAGGTTCATAACCTTTGGTATTATATCACACAAACCATCCTGTGTCAACTATTTTTTTACAAATCTTCTTAAAGTGCATATTCAATCAATTCTTTAACTGCATCCTTATCAGTAAAATCCCCGTCTGCATCGCAAAGCTCTATCAAAAGCTTTTCCATTTCACTTGGGTTTTCTTTTGAAGACATAAGCTTTTTCAATGCTTTAATAGCGGTTCTATGGGGAAATGAAAGTTCATCAAGCACCATTTTACCCATAAAGTTAAATACCTTTACATTTTCGGGAAGTCCGTTTTTGAAATTCTTTTCAATAACATATTTATCGTAATATTCACGGCAGTCGAGGGGCGTAATTCCCGTAGAAAAAACAGCAACCTTTTTATCTTTCAGTAAATTTATGTTTTTAGTTATAAGATTGACACCGCAAATAACCTCTCCATAAAGCCCACCGCCGTATATAATTGTATCATACTGTTTCAAATCAGTGATTGAGATTTTTTTCGCATCAAACGCATCACAACCAAGCTCCTCTGCTATCCACTGGGCATACTGCTTTGTTGAACCATATCTCGATTTGTAAATTACTACTGAATTCATAAAAAACACTCCCTTATTATATTACTTACCCCTCAAAACATCTTTTCGTTTAAGCATCTCGTCAATTCTTTCAATATAATCCTTAGGCTCTTTTACGTTGAAAATCCGCTCTATTCGGTCGGTGGCTCTATCAACAGTCTTAGTAACACCGCCGCAGCCAAGAGAAATTATGCTTTGAACCTCTTCCATTATGTAAATATTATAGAGGCTTTCGGTGCCCTGTTTTGCATAACCAACATTTTCAAGGTTTCCCAACATATTTTTCTGTCTGTAAAGGTAATATGGATTTTTCCCATTTGCCATCACTGTTTCACGAGCAAAATCAACCATTTTTGACACCTTTTCGCCCTCTGTAAGACTATAATCTTCAAGAGTTTCATTGAGTCTTGATGAACGCTTTATGCTCATTGTGTGAACGGTGGTATTTTCAGGTGCTAGTTTTTCAACCTCTTCAACAGTATATTTGAACATATCAAGGGTTTCACCAGGAAGACCTGCAATTATATCCATATTTATAATATCTATTCCACATTCTCTTGCAAGATGCATAGCATTTATTATATCATTGGGTGTGTGTTTTCTTCCTATTAAATCAAGTGTTTCCTGATTCATTGACTGCGGATTGATGCTTATGCGGTTTATGTTGTGGTTTTTGATTGACATAAGCTTTTCTTTTGTTACGGTATCAGGTCTGCCCGCCTCAACAGTAAACTCCTTTATTTTAGACAGGTCAAACTCTCTATAGAGGCAATCAAAAAGGTCATAAAGCTGATACTCTGTAAGGGTTGTAGGCGTTCCTCCGCCGATATATACCGTTTCTATAACATTTTTGTTTTCTCTTATTATATCAGCCGTATATTTAATCTCTTTTTTGAGACATTCAAGATACTGAGGAACAAACTTTGCGCTTGTTTTGAGGCTGTTACTTATAAAAGAACAGTAAAGGCATCTTGTGGGACAAAAGGGTATACCTATATAAAGGCTGACGCCGTTTGGGTACATATTGTCAACAATTCGTTTTTCAATTTCAGCAGTCTTTACTGCAAGCTCAGCTTTTTTCCGCGAAGCCCCATATTCAAGCATAAAAGAGCTCACTGCTTCCTGTGAACTCTCTGTTTCATTTATTAACTTTGTAGCAAGTTTCACCGGTCTGATTCCATCCAGAATCCCCCAAGGTTTCATTTCTGTGTTCATATGAGATAAGGATTTTCCTTTCTTTGTTTTCCGATTGTAGTAGAAAAGCCGTGTCCCGGATACACCTTTATTTCATCGCCAAGTGGCATAAGTTTTTCTTTTATTGAGTTTATCTCTTCTTCAAAACTTCCTAAAGGAAAATCAAAGCGACCTATTGACCCTGAAAATAAAGTGTCACCGCTTATCAAAATTTCGCCATTCACAAGGTAACAAACACCGCCTTTAGTGTGACCGGGAGTGTGCAAAACTTCAATTTTGATGCCGTCAAGAGCTATCTTATCACCATCTTCAAGAAGTGAATATCCTGAAATTTCGCCTATCTCGTTTTTCCTCTTGCCAGCAAGATTGAGTTCAGGATTTTTGAGATATTGTTCTTCATCCTTATGAAGCAAACATTCAGCACCGGTTTTTTTGATTAGCTCACCAAGTGCTAATATATGGTCAAAATGGGCGTGTGTAAGGCAAATAAGATTAAGTCTTAAGCCTTTTTCATCCAAATAAGCAATTACTTTTTCGGCATCTGCAGGGGCGTCAAACAAAACTGCATTTTTTGTATCTTCATCTGCGACGAGATAGCAGTTTGTAACAAGCTCTCCCAAAATAAATCTGTGAAAAAACATTTTCCCCTCCCCCAAAATCACTGACGTCTTCTTATTACTGACTGAACGCCATCAATTTGTTTAAGGCGTCTGATAGCATTTTCAAGATGCTCAGTGTCTTTGATTTCAATAGAAATTTCTATAATTGCAACATTGTTTTTAACAGTTCTTGCATTAAGACCTTTTATAGGAATTTTAAGTTCAGCAGTAACTGTTGCAATATCAACGAGCAAAGCGTTTCTGTCAATAGCGGTAATACACAAAAGTGCCTGAAAATCACTTTCAACCTCACGAGCCCAGCATACATTTATAAAACGCTGTTCCTCCTCGGGTGAAAATCTTGCATTGACGATATTTATGCAATCTTTTCTGTGAACCGCAACACCTCTGCCACGTGTAACATAGCCGATTATCTTGTCACCGGGAACAGGACTGCAGCAATGGGAAATTCTCACAAGACAGTTATCAATTCCCTCAACAATTACACCACTGTGGTTCGCCTTTGCTGTGGTTTTAACAACAAATTTTTCTGCAATATCACCCACATCCTGATTGCTGGCAATATCCTTTTTGCATTTTTCTTTGAATTTTGCAAGATATTTTCCAGCACTTGAGCCACCATAACCAAGGGTTGCAAAAACATCATCAAGCTGCTTGAAGCCATACTTCAAAAGAAGACCTTCAAGCATTTCAGTGTTGTTCATATATGTCACAGGAATGCCTGATTTTTTAAGTTCCTTTTCAAAAAGTTCCTTGCCTTTTACAATGTTTTCTGCGCGGTTTTCTTTTTTCAGGAACTGATTTATCTTGTTTCGTGCCTGAGAAGTTTTTGCAATCTTAAGCCAGTCAAGATTCGGACCACGCGACGAATTCGAAGTGTTTATCTCAATAATATCACCATTTTCAAGTATGGTGTCAAGGGTCACAATTTTGCCGTTAACTTTTGCTCCCTGCATCTTGTTTCCCACGGCACTGTGAATTGCATAAGCAAAGTCAATAGGTGTCGCACCTGCCGGAAGGCTTATAACGTCACCCTTTGGTGTAAACACAAAAACCTCATCGCTGAACATATCAATTTTGAGGGTCTGCATAAAATCTTCAGCATTTGTCATATCCTTTTGGATTTCAAGAAGCTGTTTTATCCATTCAAGCTTGTTGTCAATATCAGATTTTCCGCTTATTCCCTCTTTATATTTCCAGTGAGCAGCGATACCATTTTCAGCCGTTCTGTGCATATCCCAGGTTCTGATTTGGATTTCAAACGGAGTTCCGTTTGGTCCAATAACCGTGGAATGAAGAGACTGATACATATTGGGTTTGGGCATTGCAATATAATCCTTAAAACGCCCCGGAATTGGCATAAAAAGCTCATGCACCATACCAAGAACCGCATAACAGTCAGCATCGGTATTCACAATCACGCGGACAGCAAACAAATCGTATATTTCATCGATGGTTTTGTTTTGCATAAACATCTTTCGGTAAATGCTGTAAAAATGCTTCGCTCTTCCCTCAACGTGAGCCTCAATACCCAACTTTTCAAGACGTTCGGTAAATATACTGATTATATCGCCAATATATTTTTCACGCTCGCCTTTTTTCTGTCTGATACTGTCAACAATTTCATAATAGCCAATGGGGTCAATATAGCGGAGCGAAAGGTCCTCCAGCTCCATCTTGATTTTTGACATACCAAGTCTGTGAGCAAGAGGCGCAAAAACCTCCAAAGTTTCTCTCGCTTTTTCTCTTTGCTTGTGCTCAGGCATAGATTTGAGAGTTCTCATATTATGCAGTCTGTCAGCAAGTTTTATCATAATAACCCTTACATCCTTTGCCATAGCAAGAAACATTTTTCTCAAATTTTCAATTTGCTGTTCTTCGTTGGATGCATAAGGAATTTTTCCAAGCTTCGTAACGCCCGAAACCAAAAGCGAGATATTTTCGCCAAACTCCTGCAAAATCTCTTCATCGGTGGCATCTGTATCTTCAACCACATCATGAAGAAGAGCAGCTGCAACAGAGCTTGCATCAAATTCCATATCAGCAAGGATATTTGCAACAGCAATAGGATGCATAAAGAACGGCTCACCTGATGCCCTGAGCTGTCCGTCGTGTTTTTTGCATGCGAAATCAAACGCCTTGACAACAACATCAAGGTCTTTGGCAACATTGTTGTTTTTTAGTTTTTTAAGCAAATCATCCAGTTGCTTTTGCATAATTTATTTCACATCCACAAGTTTAATATCCTTCAAAATAAGCTGTACATTCTTGAAGCCTTTGTAGTCGTTGATATCAAGCCCAAAGGCGACCTCGACAAAATCGCCTTCTTTGAGATGGTTGAAATATTCACCCATACCAAAACCCACTGCGTCAAAGAACTTATTGTCCTTAAGAAGCGTCATACGAAGGTGCTTTCCCTCGCTCATTGTACTGATTTTATGGATTTTTATATTTCTTACCGCAAAAACAGGCAATGGGTTATCAACGCCAAATGGCTGAAGCCTGTTGATTTCATCAACTGTTTCCATGGTTATGTAGGTTGGCTTTATTACCGCATCCACCGAAACCGTAGGAATAAGTGATTGTTCATCAATCTTACCAAGCTTTTGTGAATTTATGGCAGCACGGAACTTTTCGATATTTTCAGTCTTTATTGAAAGACCTGCAGCAAGCTCGTGTCCACCAAATTTCTCAAGAATATCACTGCTGTTTTCAAGAGCTTCAAAAAGGTTGAAACCGCTGACGCTTCTTCCTGATCCTTTTGCTTCATCGCCATCAATGGCAAAAAGAATTGACGGTCTGTAAAATTTCTCAGTAATTTTTGAGGAAACTATACCAACTATACCATGATGCCAGTTTTCATGAGGAATAACAAGCACCTGGTCATCCTTTATTTGAGGATTTTTCTCTATATATTCAAGAGCTTCAGCAAACATTCTTTGTTCTGTCTGCTGTCTTATAACATTTTCCTCGCACAAGTTGTTAGCAAGCTCATATGCCTTGTCTTTGTCCTGAGTAAGGAACATTTCAACGCTTCTTGAAGCACAGCCAAGACGGCCGCTGGCGTTTATTCTTGGTGCAATTATATAACCAATAGATGATGTAGTAATTGCTTTATTATTTGTAATAGAAACATCAAGAAGTGCTCTTAAACCAATATTTTCGGTATTCTTGAATTTTTCAAGACCCTTTGTAACAATAATTCTGTTTTCATCAACCAACGGTGAAATATCTGCAACAGTACCAAGGCAGACAAGGTCAGCATATTTTGACATAAGAGTTTCCACGGAGGAATTCTCATCAAGTGCCTGAATAAGCTTAAAAGCAACACCAACTCCCGCAAGATTTTTGAAAGGATATTTGCAATCCTTGCGTTTCGGGTCAATAGCCGCGAAAGCCTCGGGGATTGTTTCTTTACATTCGTGGTGGTCAGTAATGATAATATCCATACCTATGCTTTTTGCATATTCTGTTTCTTCAACAGCGGTAATGCCTGTATCAACAGTGATAACAACACCTGTTCCGTTTTCTTTTATTTTATCCAAAGCTTCACGATTTACACCATAACCCTCCTGTATACGGTCAGGTATGTAATAATCAACCTCAAAACCCATAGAGGTAAGGTGCTTATAAAGAATAGCAATACTCGTAATACCATCAACGTCATAATCGCCGTAAATAGTAATTTTTTCTTTTTTATCGAGTGCATCCTTTATACGTTTCACAGCTTTATCCATATCTTTAAGAAGATATGGGTCGTGAAGATTTTTAAGGTCGCAATGCAGGAATTTCTGAATTTCACTGCTCTCTTTTATGCCACGATTATACAAAATAATAGACGCAAGAGGTGAAATATTAAACTCCTTTGAAATCTCGACAACTCTGTTCTTGTCAAACTCTTTAAGTAACCAATTTTTCTGTAACATAAATTTTACTCCTACTTGTTAATTTTTCACCCTACATTTTACCACGTTTTTCGTCAAAAAACAACCCTTTTTTAAAAAGATATACACAAAAGTAAAAACCTTTTTGCTATCAAGAATTTTTAAGTTCAACAATGGTTACCCCGTTTTCTCCCTCGCCGTATTTACCAAGCCTGAATGACTTAACGTGAGGATGCTTCCTTAGCATATCGTGAACACCTTGTCTCAAGACGCCGGTACCCTTACCGTGTATAACTGTAACCGTTCCAAGCCCTGACATAGCGGCTTTATCAAGAAACATATCAGTTTCCATAAGAGCCTCTTCAAGTACCATACCCCGAAGGTCAACCTCGGTTTTCACAGTTTTTACACTATTGCTCGTACCTTTTCTGGGAATAAACTTTTCTATATTTTTATGGGTTTCATCCTCAAGAATAACAAGATTTGAAAGCTTCGATGTGGTCTTCATAATACCCATCTGAATAACAGCTGTTTCCGCCTTTTTGTCGATAGATAAAATACTCCCCTTGTCATTAAGGTCAACAATCAAAACAGACATACCCGGTTTCAGAGCGTTTATATTTGTTTTCTGAACTTTGGGTTTTGAAGTACTTTGGGTCTTTACAGTCTTTTTCATTCGGATATTAAGGTCTTTTCTTACCTCTTCCATCGCCCGAAGAGCTTCTTTTTCATCTTTTTCTTTTTTGAGTGCACGCATCTTTGCCAGTATATCTTCAGTTTCAATTTTTGCTTTTTCTACGATTTCAGCTGCTTTTTTGTTGGCTCTCTCAAAGATTTCATCACGTTTTTTATCTAAATACTTTCTTTCTTTCTCAAGTTCTGCTTTTATCTCCTGAGCTTCTTTTTTCAGACGTTCCTGCTCAGCACGTGAAATTTCCGCAACCTTTCGGTTTTCCTCAATATCGGTAAGGATATTCTCAAACTTTATGTTTTCCTTTGAAAGCAGACGTTTCGACTCCTCAATTATAAAATCTGAAAGTCCAAGCTTTTTCGAAATCGCAAAAGCATTACTCTTTCCGGGAATACCAACCAGAAGTCTGTATGTTGGACTAAGTGTTTCCACATCAAACTCGCAAGAGCCATTTTCCACTCTGTCGGTAGAGAGTGCGTAAACCTTTAATTCGCTATAATGGGTCGTAGCAACAGTCTTTGCACCCAAATTTTTCACATAATTGAGTATTGCAGTAGCAAGTGCCGCACCTTCTGTGGGGTCAGTTCCCGCACCAAGCTCATCAAAAAGCACCAGCGAATCAGGGTTTACTTTATCCAGTATTCCAACTATATTTGTCATATGCGAAGAAAACGTACTAAGACTCTGCTCGATGCTTTGTTCATCGCCGATATCAGCATAAATGCCATCAAATACCGAAAGGGTTGTTCCATCAGAAGCAGGTACATACAGACCCGCCTGAGCCATAAGCGAAAAAAGTCCTACGGTTTTGAGAAGTACAGTTTTACCGCCTGTATTTGGTCCTGTAACAACCAAAGTATCAAAATCAATTCCCAAAGAAATATCCTGCGAAACCACTTTTTTAGGGTCAATAAGTGGATGTCTTCCCTTTTTTATATCAATGTTTCCTTTGTCATTAACAACTGGGCAAACACCTTTTTGTGATATTCCCAGCTTTGCCTTTGCAAAAAGCAAATCAATATCACAAATGAGTTCATAATTCCACTTAACTGCGTCAGATATTTCCCCGACAAGTGCTGTGAGCTCAGCAAGAATTCGTTCAATCTCCGTTTTTTCTTTTGCCGCCAAGGTATGAAGTTCATTATTTGCTTCCACAACACCGCTCGGCTCAACAAACAGTGTTCCGCCCGAAGCTGAAACATCATGAACTATGCCCGAAACATCTCCCTTGTGCTCCGCTTTTACAGGAAGTACATATCGGTCGTTTCTCAGGGTAACTATGGGGTCCTGTAAAAATTTCTGGTAGTGTGGCGAACGTATCATGGAATTCAATGTGTCTTTTATCTTATCTCCCATACGGGCAATTTTCCTGCGGATATTCGCAAGTTCAGGGCTTGCACCATCTGCCATTTCTGTTTCGGAAATTATTGACGAGGATATACGATTTTCAACATTGCTGTGCACACTGAGACCATCAAAATAGCTATCAAGCACACCGCTGTGCCCATCATAATATTTCTTGAGATTTGCAGCACAGGAAAGAACCTTTGCTATATTAAGAAGCTCAACCATAGAAAGTGTTCCGCCAACACCTACACGTTTCAAGGCACTCAAAACCTCAGAAACGCCAGAAATGGATGGCGATCCGTATTTGAGAACCATAACAACGGCTGCATCCGTCATCGAGAGGTCACGCTGCACCTCTTTAAGCACTGTTTTTGGCATAATGTTCAGGGCTTTTTGTTTGCTGTCCTCACAAACTGCAAAATCAGCCAAAATCTCACATATTTTATTAAATTCAAGGGTTCTGAGTGTTTTTTCTTCTATCACAGCAATTTACCTCTTATCACTAACGATTTAAAACATAGATATTTTAACACATATACACCAAAATGTAAACTTTTTTTGAAACAAAAACCCTGTGATTTTAATATCACAGGGTTTTAAAAGACTTTAATGATTATCCAACATGTTTCTTTATCGCATCACGAATCATTTTTGCTGATTCTTCTACAATCTGCATATCGCTATCTGCAAGATTTGCAAGAGGCTTTCTTACTCCGCCAAGGTCAAGACCTTCGTTTATTTTAAGAATTCCCTTGATTATCGCATAAAGATTTCCGTGGCCAGAGCACATTTTGTATATAATAGCATTTGCATCGTTCTGGATATCCTTTGCTTTTTCCATTTCGCCATTCTTTATAAGCTCATCCATCTTAAGGAAAAGTTCAGGCATAACTCCATATGTACCGCCAATTCCGCCCTCAGCACCAATAACTCTGCCACCGATAAACTGTTCGTCCGGGCCATTGAAAACTATGTAGTCATCACCTGACTCCTGTTTGAACTGCTGGATGTCCTGAATAGCCATTGATGAATTTTTAACACCGATAACTCTTGGATTCTTTCTCATCTCTTTGTAAAGATTGAGTGTGAGTGCAACACCTGCAAGCTGAGGAATATTGTAAATAATAAAATCAGTGTTTGGAGCTGCAGAGCTCATATCATTCCAATACTCAGCTATTGCATATTCAGGAAGACGGAAATAAATAGGAGGAATTGCAGCGATAGCATCAACTCCCAAAGACTCTGCATGTCTTGCAAGCTCCATGCTGTCTTTTGTATTGTTGCAAGCAATATGTGCAATAACGGTAAGTGAGCCGTCATTTGCCTTCATAACATTTTCAAGCACGATTTTGCGGTCTTCAACACTCTGATATATACACTCACCCGAAGAGCCGTTAACATAAACACCTTTTACACCTTTTTTTATAAAATAACGTGTAAATTCCTGCACTCTTTCAGGACTAACTTCACCATTTTCGTCATAACAAGCATAAAATGCCGGAATAACACCCTTGTACTTTTCTAAATTTCTCATAAGTTTCCACACCTTTCGCCTGCCTAAAATGCAGGAATTAAAATAATATGCTTTTGCACAAAGACAACTTTATTCTACCACCAAAAGAGGTTTGTGTCAAGAATTCCCGCTACAAAAGATTTTTTCTCAATTCTTCATTTGACTTTGGGCTGAGAAGTGCCGGCGCAATATCAAAAACCGTTTTGCAGCCCGAATCACCATTTTTATTCATTCTGTATGCAGCACGTGCATAAGCCACAATAACAGAAGATGTAAATTCAGGATTTGAATCAAGCTTCAAGCTGTATTCAATTATGTGGTTGTTTTCAAGCTTTTCACCTGTTTTTCCACTTCTGATAACAAATCCACCATGGGGGATACCGCTGTGGTCACGCACAAGTTCTTCTTTTGTAATGAAATGCACTGTTGTATCATAATCAGCAAAATAATCCGGCATGGTTTTGATTTCTTTTTCTATGCGGTCTTTATCTGCCCCGTCTTCTGCTACGACAAAACATTCTCTAAGATGCTTTTCACGTGTAGAAAGCTTTGGATTTTCACCATTTCTTACTTTTTCAAGAGCTTTTTCAACCGGGATTGTGTACTGCTTTGCATCGAGGACTCCATCAATTTTGCGGATTGCGTCAGAATGTCCCTGACTCACACCCTTTCCCCAGAAAGTATAGCTTTCACCATCAGGGAGTATTGTTTCGGCATACATACGATTTACAGAGAACATACCGGGGTCCCAGCCAACCGATATAACAGCGACTTTGTTGCCAAGTTTTGCAGCCTTATCGACATTCTCAAAATGCTGTGGAATCTTTGCATGAGTATCAAAGCTGTCAACTACATTATAAAGCTTCGCCATTTCAGGCGTCTGAACAGGCAAATCCTTTGCACTGCCACCACAGAGAATCAAAACATCTATTTTGTCCGTCATTTTTGAAAGCTCGTCCGCATGGAAAACTGACGCACCCGCTGTATTTATTTTGATTGAATCGGGGTCACGTCTTGTAAATACCGCCACAAGCTCCATATCAGGATTTTGCCTGATGGCATTTTCCACGCCACGTCCAAGATTTCCATATCCGTAAATTCCAATTCTTATACTCATTTTATACACGCCTTTCTGTAAAATTAAATCGACTAACTGTTTAAGATTGCATCTCTTATCATTTCAAGAGCTTTGTTTGCTGTATTTTCACGCACCATTTCACGGTCACCATCAAACACAAATTTTTGTGCTGTATGCAAATTCTTACCGCAAATACCAATCCACACCGTTCCCACAGGTTTTTGGGGAGTGCCACCTGTCGGACCCGCAATACCCGTAACTGATATTCCAAAGTCAGCACCGGAAAGTTCTTTCAC
>JAZROR010000147.1:0-2620 GCA_045648845.1 Clostridia bacterium | reverse complement strand
CGAAATTGCGTTGTGGATCTGTGCAATTTCTTTTGAAAGCTGTTCCTCATTTGCATACCATCCAAGGAATGTAGTCGGTTCACCCCAGAAATTCGAACCGCCTCGCCCAACACCAAACAATATATACTGGGGAGAATTTTTGCCGCCACGCATTTTACTGGATGCAGCTACTTTATAGCAGTTTGCAATTACATTCTCATGAGGAGAAGTAATAACAATCTCGCCCGATATGTTTTCGTTTTTTACTTCTGTGTCACGGTTCGTTTCAACAGACATAAGCGCATCCAAGGAAATATTTAATTTAGAGGAAATCAGCAACAACTTTTCCACTTCCGGGTATCCCTGTCCCTGTTCCCACTTGGAAACAGCCTGTCGGCTAACATCTAGCAATTCTGCCAGTTCTTCCTGAGACAGATTGTGTTCTTTTCTAATTTGCTTTAAATTTTCTGAAAAACTCATATAAGCACCTCCTTTGGTGCTTTCAGTTTAGGGCAGGAAGCGTATAAATGCTACCAACCTGCTTTTGCATTTTTGCAACTTGAAGTTGCAATTTCATTTTACCACAAGCACCAATAAAAAGGCAGGGGTATTTCACCCCTGCCTTTTTGTTGGAATTTATTTCTTGTTTAGTTTTTTGCACCAAGTCCATTTGCCACATTTTGAACACTTCAACAATCTTCTTTTAGGTGTTTGCAACACAGCAATCTCTTTATAGTTAGGGACAAACATATGTTGGCAGTTCTTGCATTCATAATAACCTGTCTCTATCTGAAATTTCAGAGCAGTAATGCAAGGAATGATAAATATGATCACAGCCATGATGATCATAAATTTTTGGAATCCGCATTCCGGGATCAGGAGTGATATTAAAGATATCAGACAGATCAATGCGACCAAGCTGGTTGTGAAAATCACACACGCAGAATGGCGCAATCGTTTATGATATCTTTCTTCATTTTGCGCCATCTGTAAAATCAGTCCATCTAATTGTTCGCTCTTTTGTTCTAAATCAATTTTCTCTCCACTCAACAATTCATTTACACTGATTTCAAGTATCTCACAAAGCTCAAGCATAACATCTGAGTCGGGCATCGCGTTGCCGGTCTCCCATTTTGATACAGCTCTGTCGGTTATACTCAATTTTTCTGCCAACTGTGCTTGTGTAAGATTTTTCTTTTTTCTACACTCGGCAATAAACTTTCCTATTTTGATTTGGTCCATAAGCTACCTCCTTTTTCTTTAGTTATAACAGCTTTTCATGAAAATAACACGAATGAATGGTTGAAAGATCTTGAAAGCTTAGGACTCAACCATTGGTAGAGTGAATTTTCAGCCTTAAATTCAAGGTTTTTAATCTAATTATAGCATATATAACATAGAACGGCAGGGACGAACCGCCCCTGCCATAAGTTTATCCCGCCGCATCTAACATATTCTCAACAAAAATTCCTTACCCTCTACCAGCACATGGGTGTATGGATGGTACCCGCTCAAGGCCCCCTCTGACGAGGGGGCTGTCAGCCGAACAGGCTGACTGGGGGAAACAAAGAGCCTTCCGTTTTCTCTCCCTCCGTCTGCCCTTTGGGCAGCCACCTCCCTCATCAGAGGGAGGCTTTAGGCAGATGCGTCCAGCATATTCTCGATAAAGATGCCATAGCCTCGTGTCGGATCGTTTACAAGGACGTGCGTGACTGCACCTACCAGTTTCCTATCCTGAATGATCGGTGAGCCGTTCACGAGTGATTGTCTCTAGGGACAACAGTTTTTCCTTGCGTTTCTGAAAGAGGTTGGTATAATCAAAAATACAGGCTGAAGCCTGAATATTTTTATCGGAGCGTGCTGTTTGAAAAACACCAAATCCTTGGAGATTGTATTGTAAACGAGAGGTTTGCAAATACATTTTCAGCAATCCTCTCGTATTTTGAGCGTCAACAATATATGAAAGGATTAAAAAATGAATCATTTGACGATACGTTTAGAAACAGAAAAAGACTACAGCGCAGTAGAAGAACTTACCCGCGAGGCATTTTGGAATGTCTACAAACCGGGAGCAGATGAGCATTACTATGTTCACATGATGCGAAATCATCCCGGCTTTATTCCTGATCTTGCCTTCGTTCTTGAATTGGACGGCAAAATTATCGGCAACATCATGTATACAAAGGCATGGCTTGAGGACGAGAACGGTAAACGCAAGGAGATCCTTTCCTTCGGCCCTCTTTGTGTGGCACCCGAATATCAAAGGCAAAAACTAGGGAAAATCTTGATTGAACATTCCTTCGATGTTGCAAGAAAAATGGGCTACGATGTGAATATTAACTTCGGTAATCCGGGCAACTACGTTAGCCGCGGTTTCGTAAGCTGCAAAAAGAAAAATGTCAGCTTTGTCGTTGACGGTAATTTCCCGACGGCACTTCTTGTTTGTGAACTTATACCGGGCGCACTTGATGGCAGAAAATGGATGTATATTCCAAGCACTGCTGCTGACTGCTGTGAGGACATTGCTGCAGTCGAGGCCTTCGATGCATCTTTTCCTAAAAAGGAAAAAGCATGGATGCCGAGCCAGGAGGAGTTCTATATTTACAGTCATTCCTCAGTAGTCAGATAAACGTAAACACGG
>JAZROR010000146.1:0-7890 GCA_045648845.1 Clostridia bacterium | reverse complement strand
AGAGGTGTTGCATTGATAAGAAGGTCACAGTCCCTTGCGGCCTTTGATATAGCGTCAATGCTGAAAATATCTGCTTTTGCTTCGCATTTGCATAGCTTTTGAGCAACAGCTTGTGCGCTTGACAACGTACGATTCAAAATGGTGATTTTTTCCGCACCCTCCATTTCGGCTTTCAAAGCCACAGTAGAGGCGGCGCCGCCGGCACCAAGGATAACAATATTCTTGCCGTTAAAATCAAACCCGTGGTTTTTTACCGCTAAGGCAAAACCGCGTCCATCGGTGTTGTAGCCAAATAATTTTCCGTCTTTGATTTTTACAGTATTAACAGCGTCAAATGCCTTAGCATCTTCGTCAATATAATCAAGATACTCGATTATGTCCTTTTTATGGGGCATGGTAAGGCTGAAGCCATTTATGCCAAATTCGTGTGCTTCGGCAAGGTAATCTTCAAGCTCCCCTTTCTTGACACGAACTCTGCGATACTCAAAATCAAGTCCAAGCTCTGTGAGAACTGTACCATGGATTATTGGGGACTTGCTATGAGAGACTGGGTCGCCGATTATGTCAAGTTTAATCTTTTGCACTATCGGATGCCTCCTCTAAAAGATAATCCATAGCAAGAAGATAACCACGGAAACCAAGGCCTGCTATCTGACCTGTGCAGGCAGGGGCTGTTACCGACTTGTGGCGGAACTCCTCACGCTTATAGACGTTGCTTATATGTACTTCAATGGCGGGGAGATTTACTGATGCAAGAGCGTCGCGGATTGCATAACTGTAGTGGGTATATGCACCGGGGTTTATAATGATGCCGTCATAGTTCCCGAGAGCGTGGTGGATGAAATCAATGATTTCACCCTCGCTGTTGCTTTGGAGAACTGTCGCTTCAATTCCTTTTTCGCTTGCATAGTTTTCAATAAGTGCTTCAAGGTCGGCATAGCTTTTGCTGCCGTAAACTCCTACTTCGCGAACGCCAAGCATATTGAGATTTGGACCGTTAAGCACCATAATTTTCATTTTTTCAGCCATTTTAAAATTTCACCTCGTTTATTATTTTTTGAACTGCCGAGTCTAAATCGGAAGTGTTTTCAATTTCAATATCACAAAAATCCTTATATTTTTCGATTCGTCTTTGGTAAAGTTCAAAAAGTTTGTCTTTTCCGTCCTTGAGTAGCGGACGGGTTGATGAATCAATGTCGCTTGCAATAAGGTCAATCGGGCGGTTTATGAAAACCACAATACCACTTTGCTTCAAAATGTTTTTGTTTTCGCATCTTTCCACAATGCCGCCGCCGGTTGAAATGATGGTATCATTTTTCTCGCAAAGCTCGGACACTATTTTCGTTTCTTCATCTCTGAATACATCTTCGCCAAAAGATGAAAAAAAGTCGGAAATTTTCATATTTTTTGTTTGTTCAAATACGGCATCCGAGTCAAAAAAGTCTTTGCCCAAAACCGTGGCGAGTTTTTTACCCATTGAAGTTTTGCCACAGCCCGGCATACCGATAAGTATAATATTTTTCATAAAAATCACAGCCTTTCTGATTGAAAATCTGGGGCGTGATAATTGCCTAGAATTTTCAGGGAAGTTGTGTTTTCATTTATTGCAGATATGACGTTTTGGACATCATTATCAAGCAAATTACCCTCGAAATCTATGAAAAACATATATTCAAAGGTCTTGTCACGGCGGGGTCGGGATTCTATTTTAACAAGATTCAGTCCGCTGTTTTTGAATTCTGAAAGGATTTGACAAAGAGCACCGCTTTCGTTAGGCAGTGTGAGAA
Source organism: Clostridia bacterium (assembly GCA_045648845.1). Taxonomy (GTDB): domain Bacteria; phylum Bacillota; class Clostridia; order Monoglobales; family Monoglobaceae; genus SIG440. The sequence continues at coordinate 6,103 of JAZROR010000146.1, read as the reverse complement.
GTACACTTATTTTGTTGCAGCTTTCATTCAAAATCCCACGCTTTGCAATAACTACGAAACGTGTAACATTGTTTTGGCTGGTGCTGATGTTTTCAGCCAAAACCTCCAATCCATAAATTTCGGCTGTACGCTTGTCGGCGATTGCTGCAACAGAGGTATCGCTAAGACCTGCCACATACTTTGCGGCAAGGGCGGTGTTGTGGTATGCAGAAAACTTCATTTTTGGATAGTTTTTAAAGAAATCTTTGCACTGAAGATATCCTTGTTCGTGGGAGTAAACCTGACGGATGGTGTCAAGGGTTGCACCCTTTGGAGCAACAAGACAGTGGGTTATGGGGACATCCACCTCGCTTACAATATAAAGCTCACGATTTTCCAAAAGGTCAAAAATCCCTGAAATCGAGCCGGTTGACGAATTTTCAAAGGGGAGAACCGCATAGTCGGCTTTTTCCTCTTCAAGTGCGTCAAGGGTTTCGGCAAAGGTCATAACATTTATGCGTTTTGTATCATCGCCGAAAATTTTTATAAGAGCAGTTTCGCTGTTGGCACCGCTGACTCCTTGAAATACAACTGTGGGAATTTCTTTAAGACCGCATCGGTCAAACCCATCAAAAAGAGAATGTTCTAAATTGCCACCTGACAAAAGCTGCCTTTGGGCTTTTCGGCTTATTGACATTATTGACGAGAAAAAGTCTCGGACAAAAGATGCTTTGTCAGGAGAGACAGAAGCCACCTTTTTGTCGAGAATTTCATTTTCACGGGTTTTGTCTAATACGGGAAGTGCATTTTCCTTTTTGTAATAAGCCACTTTTTTTGAGCATTCCATTCTTTTTAGGAAAAGAGGGAGAAGCTGATTATCAATTTCATCTATTTCGCATCTTAAATTTTCAAGTTCGTTCATTTTTGGTTCTCACTTTCAATTTCAAAGTATGCTGTCAAGCACAGCAAGTGCCACGCCGCATTCCACTACTACCGCTGCACGCTGAACAATGCAGGGGTCGTGACGGCCTGTTATTTCTATTGTTGTATTTTCCATTTTTTCTATGTCAACCGTATTTTGTATCTGAGCTATTGAGGGGGTTGGCTTTATTGCCACTGAAAAGAGGATGGGCATTCCGTTTGAGATGCCGCCGTTTATTCCGCCGTTGTTGTTTGTGGTGGTGAAAATCCTTTCTCCGTCAGTCTCAAATGGGTCATTGGCATCGCTGCCTTTTAGGTTTGCAAAGTCAAAGCCTCTGCCAAATTCAATACCTTTGACAGCGGGGATTGAAAACATCATTGATGAAATAACACTTTCAAGGGATGCGAAAAACGGAGAGCCACAACCTGCAGCAAGGCCCAAGACAGCACATTCGATTATACCGCCTACGGAGTCTTTTTCGCTTGCGGCACAGAGGATTGCCTGCTTCATTTTTTCGCCTATCTCGTTCGATATAACAGGAAAGTCTTTCAGTGAAATTTCATTTAAAAACTCTTTTGAAAGGTCATATTCCATAAAGGATGATTCTTTTATATTATAAATTTGCTTTATGTGAGAGCCGATGGAGATACCTCTTTGAGATAGAACCTGCTTGGCAATAGCCCCTGCAAAAACCAGAGGCGCGGTAATTCTTCCCGAAAAGTGTCCGCCGCCACGGAAATCGTGGGAGTTGCCGTATTTCTGAAAGCCGGTGAAGTCGGCGTGACCTGGGCGGATGAGGTTTTTGTTATAGTCCTTTGATTTTGTATTGGTGTTTTTGATAATTCCGCAAATTGGTGTTCCGGTGGTGATGCCGTTCAAAACGCCGGAGAGAATTTCAACCTCATCAGCTTCTTTTCTTGGGGTTGAAAGGGAGTTCTGACCGGGAGCTCTTCTGCACATTTCGCAGCGAATAAAATCCATATCAAGCGAAAGCCCTGATGGGATTCCGTCAAGCACAATGCCAATGGCGGTTCCGTGGGATTCACCGAATATACTAATCTTTATTTTGTTGCCCCAGGTATTCATTTTACATTACCTCCAAGTTTTGCATAATCATCAAAAAATGCGGGATAAGATTTTGTTATTGCTTTTCTTGCACCGTTTATGGAAATATCGCCTTCACATCGGCAAGCGGCAACAGAAAGTGCCATTGCGATGCGATGGTCATTCCATGAAGAAAGGTGGCATTCACGAAGTGCTTGTTTTCCTGATATTTCCAGAAAATCAGCACCCTCTGTTATGTCGGCGCCCATTTTGGAAAGCTCTGATGCCATTGCGGCAAGTCGGTCACTTTCCTTGAACCTGAGTCTTGCGGCATTTTCAATTCGGCTTTTTCCCTTGCAAAAGGAAAGCAGAACTGAAATGATTGGAACAAGGTCGGGAATTTCGTCGGCATCAACGGTGATGCCGTGCATAAGTGCAGATGAACTTGCTTTCACCGTGTTATTGTCAAGCCATGTGACTTTTGCACCGACTTGTTCAAGAACTTCAATTATTTTTCTGTCGCCCTGAAGACTGTTCCTCTTTAAGCCTTGACACGAAACATCACAGCCGAGGGCACCGGCAACAAGGAAAAACGCTGCCTGAGAAAAATCTCCCTCCACGGTATAGTCGGTGGCGGTGTATTTCTGGTTACCTTTGACTGTAAATGTTTGGTAGTTTGAATTTTTAATTTCAATTCCAAAATCTTTTAACACATCAAGGGTAATATCAATGTATCCTTTTGAGGAAAGGTTTCCGTCTATTTTTATTGTGCTGTCCCCGTCAAGAAGAGGAAGAGCGAACAAAAGTCCGGTCAGAAATTGTGAACTTACACTTCCGTCCAGAGAAAATTCGCCGGATGTGAGCTTTCCTGAAAGGATGAGAACATTTCCTTTTTTATGGTACTTGATACCTTTTTTCTTAAAAATTTCAAAGTACGGCTCGAGTGGTCTTTCCATAAGCTTGCCGTGACCTTTGAAGTTTGCTCCGTTTCCGAGTGCCAAGGCTATTGGGATAAAGAAACGCAAGGTAGAGCCGCTCTCTCCGCAGTCAAGGACAGGTGATTGGGTAGGGCGGTTGCTTGATTTTTTGAAAGCGATGGTGTTATTTTTCTTATCAAATTTTGAATTTCCACCCAAAGCTTTAACACAGGAAAGGGTTGCTTCTATATCCTTTGAAAGCTCAATGTTTGACACTGTGCAGGGCGAATTTGATAAAAATGCTGAGATAATTGCCCTGTGTGCAAAGCTTTTTGAGGGCGGGATTTTCACGGTGCCCGAGAGGGGTGAAGGGGTGATTGTTACCATATCCATACCTTGCCTTTCTCGGTGGGCACCAATGATGCCTTGCCTATTTTTTCAGGGAGTATGAGGGTTACAAGGTTTCCCTCACCTTTTTTGTCCAAGCTTATTGCATCAAGGAGTGATTCCTTGTCTATATCAATTCTGGTGGGAAGTCCAAAGTTTTGAACCAATTTTTCTATGCGCTCAGATATTCCCAAGGGGGTAAGCCCAACTTTCTCGCCGTATTCTGCCGCCATAACCATACCGCACGCCACAGCTTGTCCGTGAGAATAGGTTGAAAAATCAAATTTTTTTTCAATGGCGTGACCAAAGGTGTGTCCAAAGTTTAAAATCATACGTTTTCCTGTGTCAAGTTCGTCTTCTTCGACAACCATTTTCTTAAGTTCACAGCAACGGAAAATCACGTCTTCTATGATTTCTCTCATTTTGGTGCGGGAAGAGGAATTTTCAATTTTCTCAAAAAGCTTCTCATCAAGAATAACTCCGTATTTTATTGCTTCTGCCATACCGTCTGAAAAAATTTCGTCAGACAGTGTATCAAGACAGAGAGGGTCAATAAGTACAAGCTTTGGCTGATAAAATGCGCCAACTAAATTTTTGCCTTGAGGGAGGTTTATTGCCACCTTTCCGCCAACACTGCTGTCAATTTGTGCAAGGAGTGTGGTGGGAATCTGAACAAAAGGAATTCCCCGAAGAAGCGTTGAGGCACAAAAGCCTGCAAGGTCACCCACAATTCCGCCGCCAAGAGCTATTATTAAATCACTCCTTGTGATTCCAAATTCCAGCATTTTGTCATATAGTTGAGAAAGTGTTTCAAGAGATTTTGAGCCTTCGCCGGGGGCAACGGTAATGAGAACAGTGGAAAAACCGTTTTCCTTAAGCGAGGACAAAAGAATCTCGCTGTAAAGAGGTACAACATTGCTGTCGGTGACGATTGCCACTTTGCAGGGACTAATCAGTTCTCGGATGAACTTTCCGCTGTTTTTGAGTATTCCTTTTTCAATTTTTATTTCATATTCCCTGCCGGGAAGGTTTATACAAAGATTTTGCATATCTGTGAAAATCCTCCTGAATATACAATACATTTCATTTTAACATAATACAAAAAAATTTTCAATCATTTTTCGGGCTCTTTGTTTTGCATTGTTAGCTTGTTGTCCTTTACAGAGGAAAGGAGTTTTATGAGCTCGTCCTTGTTATCATCTTCTATTGCGGTTTTGAATTTTTGAAGAGAACATAAAAAGGTATCAAGTTCATCAAGCAAAAAGCCTTTGTTTTCAAGGAAAAGCTGACTCCAAAGAATTGGGTTTATGTTGGCAATTCTGGTGCAATCACGAAAGGCTCCAGCTGTGTATGCACGGTTCATTTTGGGATTATAATCAAGGCAAAGGGCGGAGGCGGACACGTGCATCAAATCGCTTGTATAGGCGATTACACTATCGTGCTCTTCGGGTGTACTCTCTGTAATCCTTGTCGCACCGATATATTTTGCCATTTCTTTTATCAGTGCTATTGAACTGGCAGAAGAGGAGGGAATGGGTGTTACAATAAATCCACACATACCAAAAAGCTCAGGCGTGGCACTGTCAAAACCGTCGGTTTCTTTTCCTGCCATGGGGTGACCCCCTACATAATCACAGCCATCGGGCAAAGTTTTTGCGATTTCCTGAGCAAGTTTGGTTTTTACTCCGCAAACATCGGTTATAACAGCACCTTTTTTAAAGTGAGCACGGTTTTCTGCAATAATTTTTGTTATAAGCTCAGGATATACACAAAGAATAACAAGGTCAGCATTTTCGATTGCAGGAGCAGGAGTTTCCCATACCTCGCAAACAGCGTTTTTTGAGAGAGCTTTTCTTCGGGTTTCGGGGTCTACATCACAACCTGAAATTTTTGCATTCCTAAATCCGTGCAGTGCATAAGCCATGGAGCCGCCGATTATACCAAGCCCGATTATTGCGATTTTAAAGTGGTTTTCCTCCATAACAAGATACCTTTACCTTTCAAACATAAATTATTTTATTTCTTTTCCAAAGTGGACGCTCATGGCCCTGAGTTTAGTCATAAGACTTTCGTACTGAGCAAGGTCAAGGGATTGGGCGCCGTCACAAAGTGCATTTTTGGGGTCATTGTGAACTTCCACAATGATTCCGTCAGCACCTACTGCAAGAGCAGCAAGAGAGAGTGGTTCAACCATCCAGCTTATGCCGGCAGAGTGAGAGGGGTCAACCACAACAGGCAGGTGACTCATCTTTTTTACTGCGGGAATGGCACTGAGGTCAAGGGTGTTTCTGGTATAGGTTTCGAATGTCCTTATTCCCCTTTCACAAAGAATCACGTTGTGGTTTCCGCCTGCCATTATGTATTCTGCTGACATAAGCCATTCCTCAATGGTTGCTGAAAGCCCGCGCTTCAGAAGAATAGGCTTTTGAATTTTGCCAAGCTCCTTGAGAAGGTCAAAGTTTTGCATATTTCTTGCTCCGACCTGGATGATGTCAACATTTTCGTTGAAGGTTTCGACCAATGATGGACACATTATTTCGGTTACAATAGGAAGATTTGTTTCACGGCGTGCTTCATTCAAAAGCTCAAGACCTTCAAGTTCAAGACCCTGGAAAGAATAAGGAGAGGTTCGGGGTTTGTATGCCCCGCCACGAAGGAAAGATGCCCCGCTTTCCTTTACGCCCTTTGCAACCGTGAGGATTTGTTCTTTTGATTCAACACTGCAGGGCCCTGCCATAATCACAAAGCTTTTGCCGTCACCGATTTTTGCATTGCCAACTTCGATTACTGTATTGTTGGGGTGGAATTTTCGGTTTGCTTTTTTGAATGGCTCCTGAACACGCATAATGCGTTC
>JAZROR010000145.1:0-2029 GCA_045648845.1 Clostridia bacterium | reverse complement strand
CTGCGTTTACTTTACCGTTTGGTTAAAATTTCGAAACGCAATGTAGAATTACGTTTTCTTGAGGCCGTCGTCCAGTAGATTTGCGCCCGTGGTTCTCACCGGCATTTCACGCTCGTCTGTGTAGGTGCAGCGTCTTCGCGGCTGTGGTCTCCCGGATGGCGGGTATTCAGTTGTCAAGGTGCAGTTGAAAGGAGCTTTCATATATTCGGACATTTGCGACCCCAAAAGTCAGGGTTACAGCGAAAGGTTTTTGAAAATCCTTTCACTTATTCGGAAGTGAGGAGGGTCAAAAGTCAACCCTGGCTCAGAAAACTTTTTGAAAGTCTCTTCACTAATTCCGACTTTCAGACCCCTTTTTGTAAACCCAGTTTCAGAAAAAACTTCTGAAACCCATTTAGGTGATGTTTTTGACCATCACCTAAGAGGGAGTTTCCGTATTTAACTGTGCCAAAGAAGAGTCCTTTCACATATCCGGACATTTGAGGGGGTCAAAGTCAACCCTCCGACAGAAAAAGTTTCAAGGTGATGCTTGTGGTCATCACCTTTGTCCGATGAAAAATCCCTTCATATATCCGTAAATAAAGAGGAGTAAAAGGCAACCCTGACAGAAAGAAAATTTTTCTTTCACTTACCTACCGCACGGCTTTGCCCCAAAAACGAAACACCAAATTACAAAAAATTTTTTATGGCAAAAAAGAAAGCCTCCGGTCGAAACCGAAGGCTAACGATTGCAGTATGAAATTCAAGAAAATGACGGATGGCATTTTCTTAGCAAGCATCGCGAAATGACGGCACATTTCACCAAACTTGGGAATTTCCCAAACCCACCACTTGCAATGTATGATATAATAGTCAAAAAAGGGGGGTGTGCTTATGGAGATTCGTAATGTAGGAAACCGAATTATGAACACATGGATCTATCCCGTAGAGAATGGCTGGGTGATGATCGATACCGGTTATGAAAACAGCTATGTTTCTGTTATAAAGAAACTCCGCAACTTGCTGATTCAGCCGGAAGAGATTCGCTATCTTTTCCTGACCCACGCCCATGATGATCATGCTGGTTTTCTTGAGGAATGGATGACCAAGCACCCGAACACCCAGGTAATCGCTCATGAGAAGGCAATCGATGGTCTCTGCCGGGGACAGAACAGTTTTGATGGCGGTTGTAGCACTCTAATAGCATTCCTCTTCTGTCAGTTGATGGTATTGCTGGGCAATGGTGACCATCGCTATCCCGAACTCAGCGAAGCGCATCTGTCAAAGATTATTACGCTGAACGAAGACAATCAGGCGCAAGCGGAAAACGCATTGAATGGCAAGGTGCTCTTTACGCCAGGGCACACAGAGGATTCCATTTCTCTGCTAGTGGACGGGAATCTGTTCTGCGGTGATGCAGCCATGAACGGTCTGCCTAGTTCTCATAAGATCACCATCTGGGTAGAAGATAAGGCTGCGTTTGAAAGGTCTTGGGATGTGATGCTGGCATCCGGTGCAGAGAAGATCTATCCTGCACATGGAAAACCCTTTGCTCCACAGCAACTGTTAAATAACAAGCATCATATCGGGGTGCTTACTTTGCACCCACTAAAACACAACCATTAATTTGCAGGTGAACAGATGAAGAAGCAAATTGCAAATGTACTCACTGGTTGTCGTATTTTCGGCAGTGTTTTGTTGCTGTTCTTTCCTACATTTTCCTTAGGCTTTTATATCACCTATATCCTATGCGGTTTTAGTGATATGATAGACGGAACAATCGCAAGAAAAACAAACAGTGCCAGCAATTTTGGAAGCCAACTGGACACCATTGCCGACTTCGTTTTTATAGTGGCATCCTTGTTTAAGTTGCTGCCAGCAATCCGTATTCCTTGGTGGCTGTGGTTATGGGGCGGTGTGATTGCGGTTACCAAAATTAGTAATATCATATGGGGATATGTTTCTAAAAAACAGTTTATCTCCATGCATACAATTATGAACAAAGTAACTGGACTACTGCTATTCCTATTGCCTTTGACAATATCCTTTG
>JAZROR010000144.1:0-24872 GCA_045648845.1 Clostridia bacterium | reverse complement strand
CCTCGTATGTATCAAAATAGTTATCAATCTCTTCATCAGATATATTATCATCGGCGATAATTTCATAGTATTTGTCTAGATCAACAAGTAACTGGTTATATAGCTCTTGAAATTTTGAAATTTCTTCTCCCAACTCTTTAGAGTCCAGTTTTAATAGTGATGGGTCTTCATACTTTGTGAGTTTGGACATTTTTGTTCTAATTTCATCTTCCATAGATGTGATTTTTTGTTTGATATCTACCATTTTTTCATCACCTTTGTACCAGAATTTTCCGATATAGATTCAATTGGCCTAGAGATGGAAATCCTAACATGTCCGCGAATTGCGTTTTTGTTTGTTACACCCATTATCATTTTTGTATATGCTTCTCGGTCTAATACTTCTCCCATCAGTTTTCTCTTTTCTTTAATCTGCGCAAGCTTCTTTTGTTTTTGACGTTCTCGTGCTTTTATCATAGCCATATTGTTTTCCTCGTTATTCTTTCTAAAGCGCATAAAACACCTCCATACTAAAGTATGTGATGTTTATGAGTTTTTATACCTTTTTTTGACTTTATATTGGTAGTGGACAAGCACCGCGAAAACATTATATCAAAGATGTCTAAAATTGTCAAGTTTGCATAAGGGGAGGTTAGTGTCAAGCAGCATAAGGGGAGGTTAGTGTCAAGATTGATTAGATTGATTATTAGTTGAAGGGTTGCAGCAAATTCATTAGCATGCATTAGGTATCAAAATACTCGGACAACTCTGATGTCTGCAAATCGCTAAAAAATAGAAAATAATAAGCCAAGATATGAATGAATTTTCAGAAGTAAGAAACAAATGGTTAGACATATAACCGTATTAAAGCCGCATTAGAATGGTGAGGCTTTTTTCTGTGAATAAGATACAGGTGTTAGAACACATTTTGCGGTCGACACCACCCAAAACACCACCCAAACCGCCAAACAATCGGCAAAACGGAGTCATTTTCACCAAAACAGCACCAACCGTCCTTTTTTGACACCACCCCAACGGCACTGCCGGTGGGCGTTTGAGGCAGTTGTGGCGGCTCACCGACACCACTGCTTTTTCCTGCTCAAATTTATTTTTTGATAATAGTGCAAATTTATATTTACAATTATCTCACAAAGGGCAAAAAAGCCAGTTGCAACACAAAGAAAAGTTTTCGCTCAATAAACACTCGCCTGGCATATAAAAGTGCTTTACAGGGCATTTAAGCCCTCAAAAACAAAAATACCTCTTACCGAGATATTTCACAAGGTAAGGGGTATTAGTTTGTTTGATGAAATAAAGTTAAATTGAATTTATTAAATATATGCAATTCGTCGATTATCAGAAGCCGCTTCTTCCATTTCCTCCCGGATTATTTGCCTTAAATTATCACCAAACTCATTTAACGCATCAATAGTTTCCGAGGTTGCATTCCCTTCAATATGGAATGTGTTTTTTATTTCTATAGGCATACTCGAAACATTTGCAGGCATTTTTGCAGAGAGAGGTTCGGCATAGTGTGCTGCTAAAATATTTTTTGATGCGTTGATATGGTTTTGTACAAGAGCGGCAGATTTTTGAGCATCAAGCACTTTTTCGCCACCCTCAAACCAAAGCAATTCAGGGCCGTGTTCACCTACCCAGTGTGCACCAGGAACAGCGCTCTCTGTTCCTGTAGCGTAACCGTCAAATCCTAACGCTTGCTTTACCGTTTGATACACCGACTTAAATATGGTTGTTACAGTAACCTTTTTACCGTCAAGAGATGCAAGCTCTGACTTTGCGTTTTTAATGTTCTTATCGAAATCATCTGTGTTGGCATTTAAAAAGGCTTCCGCTTCGTCTGAGTCGAATTTTCTCAATTCTCCGGTGGCAATATCTATCTCGCCGTATGCTTTCTTTCCGTCAACGGATAATGTCGCAATACCGGTTATGTCATCATATTTAAGCACTTTATATGTTACATCATCTATTTTTATAAGAGCCTCGTTTGTGTCGGCTTTGGCAATAACCTCTACCGATTTTCCGTCGAGCTCATCAAGACCGTCACCAACTTCCTCCAAAACATTCAAAGCGCCATCCGCATTGAATACGATTTTTTGATTTTCAGGTAATAATCCGGCTGCATGAGCAACAGCTGTTAACTCTTCGGCGTACCTTTCTAATTCCGCTACCTGCAGTTCTGCATTGGCGGCTTGTTCGCCTATACTTTTGGCAACTTCGGCAAATTCCTGTAAATTCTCCGTAGGTATATCGCTTATCTGTAAACCGATAATATCTCTTGTTGCCTTTTTGTACTCGGCTGCAGACTCACTGTATTCAAGCAGTTCGGTGTTATACTTATTGATTTTCTCCTGATTTTTTTCAATCTCTTTTGAAAAGTCCATAATGCTTGTTTCAACACCTGCAAAATGGTTAAAGTAATAATCACTACCGACTGCAGCAAGGTCTTTATTGAGCGAGTTCATTGTTTCCTGGAACATCCTATTTTGGTCTTCGTAAGATGCGTTTTGATATTCCTCGCTGTCATATGTACGGTGCCAAGAATTACTATATTTCTGTAAAATCAACTGCTCTCTTGCCATCTGTGTGGTTTCAGCTTCGAGAGCATCTTTTTTTTGCTGAGTATTGCCAACATCTTCTTTGGCATCATCATATTTTTCTTTGGCATTATATAGAGCAATTTCAGCCTGCAATCTCGCAGTTTCACGAAGCTCCTCGTTTCTCATTTCAAGAGATTGGAGTTCCTCATCCGATATTGTACCGTCATTGTCCATATAAATACCGTAGTTATCAATGAGCCATTGTTCCGTCTCTTTTAACCTTTCCTTTGCGGCCGTAACTTCATCAGCAGAAGCAGCGCCGGAGGCAACGGTTGAATTCAAAGCTTTCCATTCAGTGATGTTTCTTTCGAGTTCATCAGCTTCGTTCATAGCCTGTTTGTAGTTTTCTGCCGCAGCCATAACCTCGTCTCCGTATTGTAGGGCTGCTTCCTGTGCTTCGTTATATTCGCTGACTATCCCCGTAACTGCACCTGTTAGCACTGCTGCTCCTGCAATTGCTGCCGTAAATGGATTGAAGAGCATTGTAGAAAGATTTAAGGTTTGAAACACTTTCATTGCCGCGGCGACACCTGTAATCGCTGTTGCTGCAGTTCCCAACATTCCAATCGTTGCCGTTCCAGCTTTTATCAGAGAGGGGTTTTGATTAACAAAATTTGCTGCTCCGTCCATTACCTCGCCAGAGACACCTACCAAATCTTTAAGCGAAGGTACTAACACATCTCCTACTGAAACTTTGAGATTATCGTAGGAGTTTTTCATCATTTTAATCTGGCTTTCAGTAGTAGCATAACGCTTGTTTGCCTCAATCGTTAAGGCTGTGTTTTCGTTCCATGCTTTATTTGCGGTGTCAATAGATGACCCCATTGTTTCCGCTGCAAGCCCCAAGGACTTAAGCATGTTTGATTGTCTTATGCCTGTCAAGCCTAATTCCTCAAGAACAAGTACGGTGCTTTCGCCCTTTTCATCAAGATTTCCAAGTCCCTCTATAAATGACTGTAAAGCTACCATAGGAGAAGACTGCCAAGCTGTTGCAAATTCTGTTGCGCTTACTCCTGCAACGCGTGCAAATTCTTTAAGCTCCGCACTCTTTATTGCAACTGCCGTTTCGATTGCATTCAGCGTTTGAGCCATAGCAGTGCCGCCTGCTTCTGCCTCGATACCAACAGAGGACATTGCGGTAGCAAGTGCCATTATTTCTGCTTCGGTTAAGCCTGATATTGTACCGGCAGAGGCAAGACGCGTTGACATAGCAACAATATCCGCCTCGGTTGTGGCGAAGTTATTACCCAAATCAACGACAACGGAGCCAAGCCTTGAATAGTTGTCTGCAGATGTTCTTGTGATATTCGCAAATTTTGCAAGGGATGTTGCAGCTTCATCAGCTGTAAGGTTGGTAGATTCGCCCAGGTCAATCATAACTCGGGTAAATGCCAAAACATCTTCTGTCGCAATACCAAGCTGACCTGCAGCCTCGGCAACCCCGGCTATTTCCGTTGTAGTTGCAGGAATTTCTTTCGACATATCTTTTATGCCTTGCGTGATGGCGGCTAATTCTGCATCCGAACCGTCAACTGTTTTGAAAACACCGGTAATGGCACTTTCAAATTCAATAGACGCCTTTGTGCATTCTACGGCGGCATCATATATTTCCTTAAATGCTTTGGTCAGCCCGGCTGTTACAACGGCCGATTTTGCAAGCTCGAAAGCCTCTTTAATTCCTGAACCCATTTCAGATGCGCCGCTTGCAACTTCTTGTTGTTTATTCTGTAACTCTCCCATTTTAGCAGATAGCTCAGAGCTTTCTTTTGTGAGATTGTCTGTATCAACTCCCGCGCTTTTTAATGCACTTCCCATAGCGTTGAGCTTTGATGTCTGTGCATTAAGCGAGGCGGAAGTTTTTTCTATCTGTTGTTGCTTTGTCAGCAGCTTATTTTCAAGAGAGGAGGAGTAGCCCTCTGTTTCCTTTATCTCTTTTTGAATGTTATTATATTGCTGTTGCAACACCGCTAATTTTGATCGTGTGGCCTCAACCGCGCCCTGTTGTTTCTGATATGCGGCTATATCAGATTGAGTTTTAGAGAGGGCTTGTATCTTTGTCTGCATCTGCGCAATTTCTTTTTGCGCCTTTACAAATGTGCTATTAAAACTTCCGCCCAATTGTGCGTTGAGCTGCCATAGCATTTCATATTCTTTTCTGCTTCCCATCTGAAAACTCCCTCCTTTAATTATTTTTTTGGTTGTAAAATTCCTCTGTTACACTGTTACTTGCTTCAATCCATTTGCTAAGCTCGCATAGCTTAATTGAGAGCCAATATGCAACAGAGGTATTATTTACCTTTGCCATAATAAGACATTGTTTTCGGAGCCATAATCCACCATCTCCAATTATGACGCCGAGTTTATTAAAAAAGAGCGTGCTTTTCCGCGAATCTTGTTAAAATCTCCAAGCGGTAAGGCACAGAGGACATCAGAGCCAATTTTTTCAGTACACGCTTTTGCAGCCATACGCACAATAAACTCTCCTGAAAATTCAGGAGTAACAAGGACTTTTCCGATAGAGGACATTTCGTTTTCTATAGATAAGTAATCGTTACCGGACAATTTACTCCAATCAAAAGTAAGCTCTTCATAGGTTTTATCCTCATAGGTAAACGGCTTCTCGAATTTATGTACATATTCGTTTGTGCTGCTTTTTGCCTCGTTTTCTGCCATATTTAATTCTTCTTCGTTTATAATGTCATTTTTGATTTTTTCGCTCATATTTAACATCCTTTCTGTATAAATTCTGTTATTAGTCCATTCTCGGACCTTCTACTTTTGGTTTTTCTGTATAATCTGGTTCTCTCCAAACCAAAGTGCTTGACGGAGACTGCACGCTATAGGGTGAGTTATCACCGTTGGAATTGACTGCTTGAGACCTATCAACGCACTTGCCTTTCCCAAAATGATATTCAGCCACCAATTCAAACTCTCTTGAATGTTTACCGGTGTTCTGTTCTCTATATCCAACAAGAGGGTTATACCACATCGTTTCAGTCATTTTCTGTATTTCTTCCCAAGTTTCCACTTGCTCTTTTGCCAGAGCAGAAGTCTTTTTACAAATACCATGATAACTCTGGCTATTTGCTTCAAGAGTGTCATTCAAACCCTTTGCAATTTCAAACAGTTCGTTATTGCCAGGAATCGGTGTTGTGTAAAGAAACTCTATTTGAGCATCAAGTGCCGCTTCGTGCGCCTTCAGCTCGGTCAGTTTACTTTGTAGTTCTTTAATTCTTTCCGCATTGCCTGATGCCGTTGCTTCCATAAGGAGTGGGCGAATACCTTCAATACTTGCAAAGGTTTCGTCTTTCTGCATTTCAAGAGCTTTTATTTGATTATTGATATTATTCTTACGAATTTCAATATCAGCAAAATATGCCTTGCTTGCCTTGTCAACCTCGCAACATAAATTTTCATTACTTTTTTTCAAGGTCTCGATATAAGATTTTAGCTCTCGTGTCAAATTGTCGATTTTTGAAAATAAATTCTCTATTCTTTCCATAAAAATTTCCTTTCTGTTTTATAAATATAGTCCTAATTTCTTACCGGGAGTGTTTTTACAAAAAAATGGAGGAAGATGCCGCGAATAATATAGCAACTGATTTGCACACAGAGGAATATTTATGGCGCACAGTTTTTAAATTAATGTATAATCGTTGCTATTATTTCTTAGCATCCTCCGCCTATCAAGTGTGTTTATGTCATTTTGATCAGCTCCAATCTGTAAATATATTTATCTAAAAACCGTTTCATAAGTAGATAGCTATATCAGTGGCGTCAGAATGTAGGCTATGGAGGTACACGCCAATAGCTATCTTAACCTTACAACTACGGATTTTAAATCGTAATGTTTTGTTTGTGTGAAAGGATATTATATTACGAGCCAATACCCTCTAAATATCGCCTTACACGACTGCTAATATTATTTCTACCGGTTGGATATCTCATAATAGCTGCAATTTCTTGCCATTGCATTCCACCCAAATAATATAGGAATGCAGCTGTTTTTGCAGTTATATCAGAGATTTGAGATATTTTCTCTTCTATATATCCTTTTTCTTTAATTGAATATTGCTCAAGATTTGATACCGTCTCTTTAATACTTTCAAGTTCTAATTTGATATTTTTTAGGGTGTAATCATCAAAACCTTCAAAATGCTCTTGTTTTAGAAATTCATTTATTGTTTCGATTGCCTGATATCCTTCCTGTAAATCATGATTGATATTATGAATATATATCAATTTCTCACTAAAGGACTTTTCGATAGACTTATCCTCTCCGTAAATATACCTATTCATATCATTAGCGACTCTTCTTCTCAGTCCACTAATTGTATGCGGTACTTTAAGTATTTTTTTGATTTCCAGCCAGGTTTCCCCTTTGGTATAATATAGAAAGGCTGCTTTTCGGCTTAAATCGTCTTTTATTAAGTTTAATGTATATATTATTGATTCCGACCAATGCGCAACAATCGTTTTGTAGGTACGGATCTCATTCTTTATTGAATCAATAATTAATTCTAAAATTTCTATCAAATGACTTTTAGGTGTTTCTTGTAATACACACTCGCGAAACTCATAAATTCCAGAAAGTGTCTCTTCTAACTGCCTGATTTTTTCATTGCATTCTCTATATTTGAGCAATTCGCTATTTGTTAGTTTTTTCATTTTGAGTTCCTTTCAGTGCCTTAAAGTGTTTCTTTAGATATTTATTGGTTAGAGCTTCACGCTTGAGAACGATTTTTTCTACGGAACTTATACCAGTATTTTTAAAATACTGAAGACTTACGGTTTGATGATAGTTGGTATGTTCTTCGAGAAAATTGCCCAATCCGTTTTCATTGCGCTCGTTGTATAACTTTTCTAAAGCTTTGTTTTTCGTATATAAAATACTCTGCTTTGTACATTTTTTGCTTCTCGCCAATTCGTTGGCAGAAAACCCCTCATAATATATACCTCTTATAACTTTTTCTTCTTGTTCAGACAAGCGTTTTAAAGCCAGATCCACGGCAGCATGAAGGGATTGATTATATATGGAATTTGTAACAATTTCTTCCACATTTTCATCTGATTCAAGCATATCAAGAAAGGTTTCGTCGCTGTCATCAGAAATAAAAATATCTAATGACTTGGAATTTCTAAAAGCATCATTCATTTGTGATGCATATCTTCCTTTTCTAACCTCACAAAATTTTCCTTTGAGGCAACGGGAAAAATATGTAGAAAATTTACACTGTCCATCAGTTTTAGGGAAATATTCAATTGCTTGTATTAATGCAAAATATGCTTCTTGAATTAAATCATCAACTTCAAAGCTGGCGGTTCCATCTATATCACAACACACATAATATTTTATAGCCTGTGCTTTAACGAAATTTTCTATTTGTTTCCATAGCTGTAATGTTAAATTCTTTTCGCCAGCAGCTATTCGCATGGCAAGCTCCTCATTTGATAGTTCAGACATCTTGACAATTCCTCCTCACTGCGTTATAATTTATTTAACATATTTCGTGAACGTAGCAAATTTGATGGTTATGTCTAAGGTCTGCGCGGTGGTGTGTAATGGGCTTACACACCATTTTTATTTGAATCAAAATTATATTTTTGCAGAGCCTGCTCCAAATCGCTCTATTTTTGCCCTTACAATCGTTTGAGATTACAGAGGGGTTTCTTTACTGTTTATATCAAACATTCTCCTTTACGCCTGTTGCAACTCTCGAAAATGGTATAATTAGATGCTACCATTGCTCCCATTTATATGCGTAACAGAATATATGGTCGTCTATTTTGCCCCACACATTATCATTTTCACCACTCTCGGAGAAAAAACCACATCCAACGGAAGAATAGGCTCTCCGTACAATGCCGCGTTGATGGCTTTGTATTGTGTCTCTGTCGGCTTTGCTTCGTCAAGGTATTTAACGGTAGTAAACTGCACAACACCTTTGCTTTCGTCCTCGTGTATCACTTCATACACAGTATCGGGGAAACCGTTATATAATACGCGGTTTAATATAACCTCCGCTACGGCCTGCTGACCTTTGGCGCTTTGGTTGCGAGCTTCGAGGTAGATAATAGCCGCCATCTCGTCAATTTCCCATTCCTCAATATGTATTTCGGAATATCTGCTGACTTTTTCGGAGGTGTCGATTGCAAGCTCTGAATTGGTATCAGCGGCTGCTATATCAACCGGTTCTAATTCTTTGTCGCAACCATTGAGGCACGCCATGAGAATTACATATACAATCGCAATACATACCGTATAGAAAATTCTTCTCCTTACTCTCATAGGGATTTTTCTCTTTTTACTCTTCATCAGAATTACCTCCTAATAATTTTGTTTCGTGAGATTCAAGAGCGTGTGTAAAGTGCCTCCTGCTGATATTGTTCCAATACTCGTCGTGCTTAACACGCTCCTCGCGAGCTTGTTCTATCAGTCGTAAACTCTCTCCACCAATCTCATTTCTCTTTTTTTCACAAACATTTCTTATCCGCTCCGGGAGCATTGCCTGCTCACGCTCTCGCTCGTAAGCAGGCTTGTATAAATTCATAAACGCAACACGGTCCATACCGTCTTTATTTCCTCTGTGTCTGCCGCAATGCATATTATAAAGATTGCTCCATCCGATTGTCTCAACAACTCTTGCCACCGGCTCAGGTAACACCGCATATAAATCAAAGTGTCCGTATTCGCCCTTGGCGTGGAGCAAGTCACTGACCGCCGTCCATGCAATATCGGGAGGAATAATATCCGGGCGCGTGAGGTTTATCATTTGCTCTCTTACCTCCGCTATACTCGGAGGCCATTTATTGACGGATATGTGTTTTTGTACTGCCATTTCCACCAACTGAGCATTGTCGTCCTTGAAAATAGTTTTCCATACTGCGACCATTCCTTTAAGAGATGTGTCATCCTTAAATTTTTCACTTGATGGATAGCTCATAACTATCAGTGTTACAATCTTAATTGTTTCCTGTTCCGTCATTCGCCATCACACTCCTCATACATCTTGGCAAGTACACCGAGAACTCCGGTCAATTTTGTTTCTCCTGGAGAACGGTCATCATATTTATGCTCCAGTATCTTTGAAAAGTTTGTCGGCTTCATCATCCAGTCGAAGTCAGCAGACCAATTACGGTCATTTTCTCCTTTGAGGAATGGAGAAGACTCTGCGATTGTGAATAGTTCCTGAAAGATTTCCAAATTCTTGTGACTTCTCCATCTTGCAGCTATTGCTTTCTTTCTGTTGCCGGTAATATCTTTTATTCTGGGGAACGATATACAGATAGAGTGATAAAGTTCTTTGATTTTTACATAAGGGCAGTTGACCGACACAACCTCCGCTTGCGGAGTAGAGTATTCTATATCTCCTTCCGAATCTAAATCGGCACTTATCTCTCCGTCACATTGTGCGCACATTGTGCATCTATTATCTAACCTATCCTCTCCTATACTATCCTTACCTAACTCTAACCTATCCTTACCTATCCTATCCTGTGTCAACGGTTCGTCAACGGCTCGTTGACGATTTGTTGACGGATATTTGTTTTCGAGAATATAACTGTTATTCTCATCAGTGCATAACATGGATTTTTCCTCTTTGTAAGGGGTTTCTTTATAGGTATCTTTTCGGATGTAGTTATGTATTTTCCAATGTCTGATTACTACAACACCACTCTCGAAAGGAATTACAAATTGTCTTGCAATTAATATGTTCATATCGTCAGTGCTTGCTCCGACAAATTTCATTATCTTTTTAGGGGAGTTTACAAACCCGTCATCATCTGCACGCATTGCCAAATCATAATATAGGAGCCTTGCACTAATCGGCATATCTATAAATACATCTGAATCTATTATTGTTTTTGCAAACATTCTTCTTTCTGCCATCTCAGTACCTCCTTTACTCTGTGTCGGAAATGCCTTTTCCCAAGACAGAGGATAACTTTTTACTGCTGACTTTGCCCTTGTTTTGTATAGCTTCTTGAATTAGCAAAGCAATATCCTGTAGGAATTTTTCATCCTCGCCATAGTATTTATCTATAAGGGATTCGAGACAGTGTATCTTCTCATATATGTCTTGCATAAAATCGATTACTATATCAATTTTCCAACATTGTTCTATGTATTCGTTTTTTATATGCTCTAATGTTTTAGTATCTGGTCTCTCAAGAGCACATCCGAACACTCTCTCATAACTAATATTGTCCAGCATTTTATTTGCTAGCTTAACCTTCGTTGATATAGTTACTATTTCATCAGCAAGCATTGCTGCTGCATATAATTTGTTACTCTTCATAAATTTACCTCCAAATTTTAATATTTACATTGATTGTATTGACAATATTGCTATATGGGTGTAAAATTATATCAGTATTTCGTTATTAACGAATGTACGTTTTTGGGTATTCACTATGCTTTGGTCGGCTTGGGTGAATGCCCTTTTTCTATTCGCCAAAAATCGTAATGACTGATAATAACACCTCATAATTACATACCTCCGACTCTTCGTTGCCGGTATGTAGCTCCGGCAAATTTTACTGTGTTTTTAACCGGATGCGTACAGCGTGCGATATACTCTGCAATAGCTTCCTCTGTGAAGAAACATTTTCCTCCCGGTACTCTCTGGATAAATGCAATGCGTCCATACTTTCGGGCTTCATCAAGCGTTACCAAAGATATTCCAAGTCGCGCAGCTGCTTCTTTTCGTGTTAATAAACTTGCCATATTTAAGCACCTCCTGCTCGTAGTTTCAATTTTTTTATTTGTTTTGTAGGCGGTAATATTGTAAAAACCGCGTTTCTATGAATATTTGCTATATGTTTTTCCTTTTGACAATCACACCGTTCCCCAGGGTCGAGGTTACTGTGACAATATGGACAAGTCCAATATTGTGCCATAGGTTACACCTCCTTTGCATTAATAACTCGGTTGTTTTTCTCAACCATATCCTTCATAAGTGAAATTATACTTTCTTGAGCTTCTTCAGATAGCTTTGCAAACATAGAGCTTATTTCAGTAATTTCTCTTTGATTTGATTTCACCATACATCCTCCTTTTTTCATTTTTTATCCACTATCTCTTCTGACTCTAACCATTCCTCATATTCCTCTTTTGTTCCCGGTTGTTCAAAACAGCGTTTAACGCTTGATGCAAGAATGCTGCATCCCAAGTCATAATCTGTATCAGGAATCTCATTTGGGTTAATTTTTACAGAGATTTCTTTTTTCAGCATATTCATTCTTATAAATCCTCACTTTCTTAAATTCGCATACTATGCGACAATGCTATCAAAAAAAATTAATATGATTTCGTTTTCTGTTAGACTAAGCTCTTTAACAATAATATTAGCTTCTTTTACAGAAAGATTGTTACCGCACTGTTTGAGTTTGCGGTATAATGTAGCCTTACTTATGCCAATTTTTTCTGATAGAGTTGACACTGTAAACCCGCGTTCAATTATTTTTCCCTTTAACATATTAACATTTATGCATATCATACTATCCCTCCTTTGATTATAATGTGTTGCATATTATGCGACAAGACAATATTACCATAACTTTTTTAGTATGTCAACACTTTTTTCGCAACAAATGCGAAAAAAATATTATTTTTTTGATTTTTTGTTGCATTTTTGTATAAAACAAGATATAATATAATAAAAATGCGAGGGGATGAATATATGACAGTTGGTCAAAGAATACGTAACAGAAGATTAGAGTTAGAAATTTCTGTCACTGAATTATCAAAAAAAATTGAAAAAAACAGAGCCACAGTTTATAGATATGAAAATGATAGTGTGGAACCTTCTATAGCACAACTATTAAAAATCGCAAAAGCATTAAATACCTCGGTAACATATTTGTTGGGAGATACAGATAATCCTGAAGATAATTCTTGGTGGATAGCAGCGCTTGATATGGCTTATGATGAAATTTCAGATGATAACTCGTGGAAGGAAGCTGCTAAAGTTGCTGAAGAAAAACATTTAGATGTTTTATATTCAATATGTATGGGCGATGCAAATTCTAAATCAGTTACAGAACTGTATAATAGGGAATTTTTAGCTACAAGAATTGATATGGTTACAGAATTTATTTTAGCAAACAAAGATTTTCTTCAGAAGAATATGCCGGGAATTGCGATAATTAAGAATTCCCCAAAAGAAACCAATGACACGGAGGAATAGAATATGGCTTTAGTAAATTGTCCTGAATGCAATAAAGAGATATCAGATTCTGCAAAACAGTGTCCGTCTTGTGGATATGAAATCCAAAAAGAAATTACTCGTTCTGATCTGGGAGAAATTGAAAAGAATCCGGCGCTGGGTATGCTCTGCATATTTGCTGGTATAATTGCGATAATCTTTGGCCTTTTAACGATAGGCATAATAATTGGAATTTTTGCAATAATCGGCGGTTTTGCATTTATAGGAATGGGCGCATTAAAAATAAGTGGAACGCAAAAAGGATTATGTCCGTATTGCAACAACGAATTAACAGTAAAACACAATGCTGTGGTTAATAAATGTCCGCATTGTAAGAAAACAAGTAAAAAATTAAATAATTACCTTGAAAAGATAGATTAAATTAAGACAAGTCAAAAAAATTGTATTTATGATTGTTTATATACAGAGAGGGTCGCAATATGAATAATGAATTTCAATTTTTAATATATCGTTCTGCAGAGGAAGATGTTTCCGTAAATGCTGTAATTAAAGATGAAACAATCTGGCTGACACAAAAGGCTATGGCAGAGCTTTTTGACGTGAATGTCCCTGCAATATCAAAGCATCTGCAAAATATCTTTGATGAGGGCGAGCTTGAGAAAAATTCAACTGTTTCCAAAATGGAAATAGTTCAACAAGAAGGAGCTCGAAGCGTTAAGCGCTCAACGGAGTTTTATAATCTTGATGCCATTATCTCTGTCGGTTATCGCGTTAATTCTCACAGAGCTACCAAATTTCGTATTTGGGCAACAAGCGTATTGAAAGAGTATATGCAAAAAGGTTTTGCGCTTGATGATGAACGCCTGAAACAAGGAAAAGAATTATTTGGGAAAGATTATTTCAGGGAATTGTTGGAGAGAGTACGCTCCATCAGAGCAAGCGAGCGGAGGATCTGGCAGCAGATTACAGACATTTTTGCTGAATGTAGTATTGACTATGATAAAACCTCTCAAGTTACTCATGACTTTTATGCAATGGTACAAAATAAATTTCATTTTGCTATTACCGGGCAAACTGCAGCAGAGATAATTTATACAAAGGCAGATAGCAGTAAGGACCATATGGGACTTACTACTTGGAAAAACTCTCCGGATGGCAGAATTTTAAAATCGGATGTTACTATTGCCAAAAACTATTTATCAGAACAAGAAATTTCTCGCCTTGAGCGTGCGGTTTCCGGATATTTTGACTATATAGAAGATTTGATTGAAAGAGAAAACACCTTTACAATGACAGAGTTTGCTGACAGCGTAAATGAATTTTTATCTTTCCGTAGATACCAAATATTAAAAGACCATGGTAAAATATCACGGCAGCAGGCTTTTGAAAAAGCAGAGCGTGAATATGATGTATTTAACAAAACGCAGCTGATAGTTTCGGACTTTGACAAAGAAATAAAGTATTTAACTGATGCCTGTTCTGATAGCGGAGGTGATACATAATGCCACGTCCGAAAAAACCGCAATATGAATATATTGCCTCACGCGGCTATTACAGAAAGAGAATAAAAGATACAGATGGGAAGTATGTTGCGATTTATGGAAAAACACCTGAGGAGCTGACCGAAAAACTTGAAATAGCAAAAAGACAAATTGAGGAATCTTCATTCAGGCGAGATAATCCAACTGTAAAAGAGTACGCCGAAAAATGGTTATCAATGCACGCTGCACACATAAGAGAAACAACCCTTGCAGATTACACTTCTTGTGTTAAAAATCATATTATAGCGACTATGGGTGATAAGTATATGTTTGAGGTTACTCCTGATGATGTAAAAACGGCTATCTCGAAAGCCTCAACTCTATCACAATCAGTATATCGAAAGACACAGATGCTATATAAAAAGATTTTTACATCAGCAGTAGAGAGCCATATTATAGATAAATCGCCCTGTGATAAACTAAATCCCAAGGGCGGTAAAAAAGCAAAAGAAAAGGAGGCTCTTAAAAACGAGCAAGTCGCTATATTATTGGATGCTATTCGTAATACACCTGCTTATCCGTTTATAATGATTTGTTTATATTCCGGGCTTCGCAGAGAGGAGGCTCTGGCTCTTCAATGGGACTGTGTACATCTCGATAATGATGCTCCGTTTATTTCGGTTCGCAGAGCCTGGCACATTGAACACAATAGACCTGTTGTATCAGAAGAATTAAAAACACCTGCAGCAAAGCGCGACATACCAATTCCACCACAGTTGCAAAACTGCTTGAAAGATATAAAAGAAAAATCCACCTCTGATTATGTAATTGCAAACAGAGATGGTGATGCATTGTCAGGAACACAATGGCAGAGACTTTGGAATTATGTAATAGTCAGAAGTACAAAAGAGCGCAAATATTATCGTTATAATAACGGAGAAAAAACTGTGCATATAGTAAAGCCGGTTTTGGGAGAAAAGGCGGCACACAATAATACTGTTGTGTATAGTATGGATTTTCAGGTTACTCCGCATCAGCTCAGGCACACATATATTACAAATTTACTGCTTGCAGGAGTGGATGTAAAAACTGTTCAATATCTTGCCGGACACGAACACGCAAAAATCACATTGGACATTTATGCACACCTAACATATAATAAACCCACAGACTTAAAAGACAAAGTAAATCAAGCGTTTTCAGGTTATTTTTGAGGTTATTTTTTTGGAAGAGCGGTTATAAACGCCTGTAATATCGGGATATTTGTTGATAGAGAAAAAGAAGTACGGACTCAAGGCTGCTCGTCGTGCACCTCAGTTCTCAAAGAGATAATTTGCTTTATCGAATTCAAAACCCCACAACCATCATGGTTGTGGGGTTTTCTTTTGGCATGGTGCATTCCGAATTGAATTTTTTTTGCAAAGGGTTTTTTTCTATATCAAAAACAAAGTTAGATAAAAAAAGCGTACTGAATTTTCAGTACGCTTTTTTGTGGCTGCCGGACTAGGATTCGAACCCAGACAAACAGAGTCAGAGTCTGCTGTGCTACCTTTACACAATCCGGCAATATTAAATTGTCTGCAAATAAAAAAGTATTTGGTGCGAGCAGTGGGACTTGAACCCACACGTCGGTTGACACACGCCCCTCAAACGTGCCTGTCTGCCTATTCCAGCATGCTCGCATATCCAAACAGCTTCTATAGTATAATACGTTTTTTTTCATTTGTCAATAGTTTTTTCAAAAAAATTTGTTTTATTTTTACTTTTTTTTGAATATTCTTGTTATGGAGGCGATTATATTATGAAACAACTAAAAACGTATGTGATTTCAATCCTTATTCCACTATTGGTAGGGGGTCTTTCGGCTTTTCTTACCAGAGGGAATATGATGCTGTATACTGAGATAATAAAGCCACCTTTTGCGCCACCTGCTATACTTTTCCCAATAGTGTGGACTATTCTTTATATTCTTATGGGAATTGGAGCAGCAAGGGTTTATCTTAAACGGGATATTATGCCCAAAGAAGCAAGTGAGGCAAGGACAGTCTATTTTCTGCAACTGGCTGTAAACTTCTTCTGGAGTCTGATATTTTTTAATCAAAGGGCGTTTCTTGCGGCGTTTTTGTGGCTTGTAATTTTGTGGGTTTTGATTATTTTGATGCTTGTGAAATTCCGCAAGGTGGATTTGCCGGCAGCACTGATAAATATTCCATATCTTTTTTGGGTGACTTTTGCAGGGTATCTTACACTTGCAATATATTTGCTCAATAGATAGAAAAGGGGAGAGAAACTCCCCTTATTTTATTTATCCAATGAGTCCAGATAGTCTTCGAAATTACTTTTGATTACCGTTACACGGGGACCATAAATAACTTGCACACCAGAGCCACTTTTTATTACTCCTGATGCACCGCTTTGCTTCAGAATTGCATCCTGAACTTTTGAGCTGTCTTTTACGGTAACCCTTAGTCTTGTAGCGCAGCAGTCCACATTTACAAGATTATCCTTTCCGCCAAGACCCTCAAGGATAAGAGGCGATTTGTCTTCTTTTGCGGCATTTACGTCCTTTCTTGTATAGAGCTTGGTTTCTGACTCATCGTCTTCACGTCCCGGGGTGACGTAATTGAATTTTCTGATGAGATAACGGAAAAGGAAGTAGTAAATTATGAAATAGATAATACCAACCCAGATGATGTTTATCCAGTGCGTCTTTGCATTTCCCTGCAAAATTCCGAAAAGGAAGAGGTCGATTACGCCGCCTGAGAATGTCATACCTACGCCGACATCAAGGATGTGCATCAGCATAAAGGACAAGCCGGCAAGGACGCTGTGGATGACATAAAGAATGGGGGCAACAAACAAAAAGGTGAATTCAAGAGGCTCGGTTATACCGGTGAGAATGGATGTCAGGGCTGCGGAAAGCAAAAGACCTCCGGCGACCTTCTTTTTGGTGGGCTTTGCCACGGTATACATTGCAAGGGCAGCGCCGGGAAGACCGAATATCATAAACGGGAACTTGCCACTCATAAAGCGTGTGGCTTCAACCGAGAACTGAGTTGTGTTGGGGGATGCCAGCTGTGCAAAAAAGATGTTCTGTGCACCCTGAACGGTTGCTCCGTCAATAACCATACTTCCGCCAAGCCCTGTCTGCCAGAATGGAATATAAAATACGTGATGAAGACCAAAGGGAATAAGACCTCTTTCAATAGTTCCGTAAATAAGTGTGCCGAAATACCCTGAATTGAGAACCAGACTGCCCAGTGAATATATTGCTCTTTGAATATAGGGCCAGATGAAGTACATTGCGAGACCTACTAAGATATAAGCGAAAGTAGATATAATGGGGATAAATCTCACGCCGCCGAAAAACGAAATAACAGTGGGCAGCTCAATTTTGTAAAAGCGGTTGTGAAGAGCCGCTACACCAAGACCTACAATTATACCGCCGAAAACACCCATCTGAAGCGATTGAATACCCACAACATTGGCAACGGTACCCTCGAGCATTGCACCCTCGGCAAGTTGCCCGTTGAGGCGGAGCAGGGTGGAGATTGTCTGGTGCATAACAAAGAATGCTATTGCTGCTGAAAGAACGGCAGTTCCGTGTTCCTTTTCTGCCATACCCAAGGCAACGCCAAGGGCGAAGATAAGCGGCAGATTTCCAAAGATAATGTCACCTGTTTGGGCAAGCACCTGCATTACGGAATTTAAAAATGTGCCGGGGCCTAAAATTGCGGTGAGGTTGTATGCCTCAATGGTTGTTGTATTGGTAAGAGACGAGCCTATTCCAAGGAGAAGTCCTGCAATAGGGAGAAGCGCAATGGGAAGCATAAAAGAACGTCCGACTCTTTGGAGGACGCTGAATAGTCCGTTTTCGCCTTTAGTTTTCATAAGTTTTTCATCCTTTCTGATTGTTGTTTCAAATGGAAATTTAAATTTTATATGTCAAAGCAGGTGAACCTGCTTTTGCTGATGATGCTTCAAGTATTTTGAAGTTACGCATTTTTTCGTGATTGGTTATGGCTACAACAGTTGTTGTGTTATCGCCCTTTTCTCTTATAAGTTCAAGGTTTGCAGATGCGATGGCATCGCCCTGAGAAATTTTATCACCTTTTTTTACCAAGGGCTTAAACCCTTTGCCCTTTAATTCCACAGTGTCTATACCAATATGCACTAAAATTTCAAGACCATCATCGGAAGTTATGCAATAGGCGTGGAGAGTGTCGGTGACATCGGTTATTATACCGCTTGCAGGACTGAAAAATTCACCATTTACGGGAATTACTGCAAATCCATCTCCCAGAAACTTTTGGGAAAATACCTGGTCCGGAACTTTGACTATATCGATTATTTTTCCGTTTGCTACGGAAGTGAGAGTTTTCTCTTTTTTAAAAAAATTAAACACAAGAAGGACTCCTTTCAGGGAAGATTTATTATTTTTTCTCGAAGCTTTAATATATATGAGGGTGACACAGACAGCTCATCAATGCCCATATCAATAAACTTTTCGGTAAGCTCCATATCAGCACCAAGTTCTCCGCAGATGCCCACCCATTTGCCGCAGTTGTGAGCGTTTTTCACCACCATTTCGATAAGTCGCAAAATTGCGGTATGATGTGGGTCGAAAAAGGGCTCTAAGGAGCTATTTTGACGGTCTATCGCAAGAGTGTATTGTGAGAGGTCATTGGTACCTATACTGAAAAAATCTACTTCAGGCGCAAGGAGGTCGGATATGATAGCTGCTGCAGGTGTTTCAATCATTATGCCAAACTGTATATTTTCGTTGAAAGGGATGTTTTGGAGGCGGAGTTCGCTTTTTGCTTCTTCAAAAACTTGTTTTGCTTTTTCGATTTCTTGAGGGGAAATTATCATGGGGAGCATAATGGAAATATTTCCGTATGCAGAAGCTCTGAGGAGTGCCCGAAGCTGAGTTTTGAAAACATTTGTATCAGTAAGACATATCCTGATAGCACGAAAACCCAACGCCGGGTTTTCTTCTTTTGGGAGATTGAAATAATCTATCTGCTTATCTGCACCAATGTCAAGAGTTCTTACAATCACGGGCTTTCCCAACATTCGCTCGGCTATCTCTTTGTATATGGCAAACTGCTCATCCTCGGTGGGAAAGTTGTTCCTTTGAAGATACAAGAATTCGCTTCTGAAAAGACCTATGCCGCCTGCGTCATTCTGGATTACTGATGCAAGGTCCGAGGGACCGCCGATGTTGGCAAAAACATCTATTTTGCGGTTGGATTTTGTTATGTTGGGTTTTCCTTTTAGGTTTGAAAGAAGCTCGAGGTGTTCTTTTTCCAAGGCTTTTCGCTGTTTGAAATCGGCAATTTTTTCGTCGCTTGGATTTATGAAAACAGCACCGCTGTAACCGTCAAGAATTGCATTTTCGCCGTGGTGGGAACAAGGGATTTTGCCTGTTCCAATGATTGCAGGGATGTTCATTGTCCGTGCAAGAATTGCAGTGTGGGAGGAGGGCGAACCGCCAAAGGTTATGAACCCTAAAATCTTTTCTTTGTCAAGCTGTACTGTTTCACTGGGTGTTAAGTCTTCCGCCACAATTATTGAGGGCTCCGAGAGGATATTTCTGTCTTCATCTTCCCCTGAAAGCTTTGTAATCAGGCGGTTTGATATGTCGTTTACGTCACTGGCACGGGCCTGCATATATTCGTCATCCATTTCTGAAAATGACCTTGCGAAAATATCCGAGGTATAACTGACGGCATATTCGGCATTTACCTTTTGGTTTTGTATCATAGCACGAATTGCACCGAAATAATCCTCGTCATCAAGCATCATAAGATGTATCTGGAATATCTGGGCATTGGCTTCTCCGACCTCAGTAAGAGACTTTTTATAGAGAATCTGAAGCTCTTCCTTTGCGGTATTCCGCGCGGCTTCAAATCTAAGTATTTCAGCTCTTGTATCAGAAATCTTCAGCCGTTTTATTGTGGGGACGCCATTGCTAAGAAAATGCAGTTTCCCCATTGATAATGCGTTATAGACACTTTTTCCGTTAAATTCAAGCATCGGCATTCGTTCCTTTCGGTCATTTGTAGATAAGTATTCGTAAATTATTATAAACAAAAAATACATAAACATACACAAAATGCATATGTGATATTTTTAAATGATGATTTTATCATAAAAACCATCTTGTCCGCATAGAATTTTTTAGGATTAAAATTCAAATGTACACCCGCAAACGGAGGCGTATTTTATGGAAAAGATAAAGGGTTTGTCAAAGGAACAGGTTGAAAAGGCAAGGATGGAAGACGGGAGCAACCATCTTTCTGAAAAGGAAAAGACAACGCTTTGGCAAAAGTACTGGGAAAAGTTTGATGACCCCATAATAGTTGTTTTGCTTATTGCCCTTGGAATAAATATTGTGTTCACCTTTTTGGGAAAGGTGGACTGGTTTGAATGTGTGGGGATATTTGTTTCAATTCTTATTGCAACCTGTGTAAGTGCCTTCTCTGAATATAGGAACGAGGAGACTTTCAGGAAAATTCAGGCTGAGGCATCACGGGTAATGTGTAAGGTGTATAGGGATGGAGACCTCTCGGAAATCATTATTGATGATATTGTAAAAGGGGATTTTGTGCTTCTTCAGGCGGGGGATATTGTTCCTGCGGATGGTTTTGTTGTAAGCGGCAGTATAAAGGTTGACCAGTCGGCGTTGAATGGAGAAAATCGGGAGGTTATGAAAGTCCCCTTTGAAAAACAGCCACAGTATCGGACAAGGCTGGTGGATTTTTGGGACAAAAACAGTCTGTATCGTGGCGG
This sequence comes from Clostridia bacterium, assembly GCA_045648845.1. Lineage (GTDB taxonomy): Bacteria > Bacillota > Clostridia > Monoglobales > Monoglobaceae > SIG440. The sequence goes on along the minus strand of JAZROR010000144.1, from coordinate 3,830 downwards.
AATTGTCTGCAGCGGTCAATGCGTTATGGAAGTCACGCAGGTAGGAGACGAAACGGTTTATGGCGGGCTCAGCAAGGAAAGTGAGGACAAGGACAGAAAAAGTCCTCTTCAGGTGAAACTTGCGGACCTTGCAAAATGGATAAGCGGCTTTGGATATATGGGTGCGGCATTGGTAACAGCTGTTTATATCATCAAAAAGTTTTTTGTGGAGAACGGCTGGAATGCTATGCTGATTACGGAATATTTTTCGGATAAGGCACAGGTGATTTCGGATGTGGTAAATAGCATTATTGTGGGGATTACCGTTGTGGTTATGGCAGTTCCTGAGGGGCTTCCTTTGATGGTTGCCATTGTGTGCTCACTTAATATGAAAAAGATGATGAAGAGCAACGTTCTTGTGAGAAAACTCATAGGCATTGAAACCGCGGGAAGCATAAACATTCTCTTCACCGACAAAACGGGAACGATAACCTGCGGAAAGCTTTGTGTCACGGAAATTGTGGATGGCAGCGGAAATACATATGACAGCAAAAGAAAACTTTCAGAGTTTCACAGACAAATGGTTGATATATCAGTGCTTGGGAATTGTGCAGCGCAAATGTCAAAGGGGAAGATTTTGGGCGGAAATGCCACGGGAAAAGCGCTGATGGAATTTGTTTATCAAGGCGACAAACCAACCGTGAGACTTGAAAAGGTGAGAGAAACGCTGTTTTCAAGTGAAGCAAAGTTTTCGAAAGCTGAGGTTTGTGGGGATTTTCAAGGCGTGCTTATCAAGGGTGCTCCTGAAAAAATACTAAAAAATTGTGACACCTTTTTTGATGAAATGGGGCAAAAGCAAAGCTTTAAATCCACAAATCATTTGCAAAAAATTATTGACCGCATGGCGATGCGGTCAATGAGGGTTCTGGCACTTGCTGTGTCGGATAGCTATTGTGAGGATAAAGTTCCTGAAAAAATGACACTTGTAGGTCTTGTGGGGATAAGGGATGACCTTAGAATTGATGTTACTTCATCTGTGCGAGAAGTGAAGCGGGCAGGGATACAGACTGTTATGATAACGGGGGACAAAAAAGAAACCGCCATTGCTATTGCAAAGGAGGCGGAAATTCTTGATAGTTCTCAAAATGTGGTGCTCACTTCGGAAGACCTTCAAAGAATGAGTGATGATGAGGTGTGCGAAATATTGCCGAGTCTCAGGGTTGTGGCAAGAGCTCTGCCCACCGACAAAAGCCGACTTGTGAGACTTGCCCAGGAAAAAGGTCTTGTTGTAGGAATGACAGGTGACGGAGTAAATGACTTGGCGGCTCTCAGGCGCGCAGACGTAGGATTTGCTATGGGAAGCGGCGCTGATGTGGCAAAGGAAGCAGGGGATATTGTCATTCTTGATGACAATTTCTCATCCGTCAGGTCAGCTGTGCTTTTTGGACGGACAATATACAAAAGCATAAAAAAATTTATTGTCTTTCAGATGACAATAAACATAGCAGCAGTATTGGTTTCGGCATTTGGACCTCTTGTGGGTATTGACAAGCCTTTGGGGATAACCCAGATGCTTTGGGTGAATCTTGTTATGGATACCCTTGGTGCCATAGCCTTTGGCGGCGAGGGGGCCCTGAAAAAATATATGCTTGACAGACCAAAGAGGCGGGAAGAAAAAATCCTTGACAAAAGAGCGTGGAGTCAGATATCGGTAAACGGGATGTTCATATTCATTATGAGTATGTTTATGTTTTTGTCAAAGGATATGCACTATGCCTTTCGTCAGGCAGAAAATGATGCGATTTTTTATACTGGATTTTTCAACTTCTTTGTGTTTGCAGGAACAATAAATGCTTTCAGCGTCAGATGCGACGGAATTGATTTGTTTGAAAACATTTCGTTGAATAAACCTTTTTTGGTGATTATGTGTCTTATAATGGCGGTGCAGATTTTTATGACATATTTCGGCGGAGCGGTACTGAGAACAGCGGCTCTTGCCCCAAATGAATGGGTGACTGCAGTACTTCCCGCACTTCTTATAATTCCGCTGGAGCTTGTAAGAAAAATTATAGCAGGAAAAAAATAAGCTTTACACTCCGCTTAAGTCAAAGGGCGGAGTGTATTTTTTATCTGCACTTTGTTTACCTTGCACAAAAGCGTTTTCAAAACCTTTCTCCAGAGCAAATTCTGTTACCGACTCATATTCAAAGGTGGTAAGAGGTCGGTTTATTTCAGGGTATTGGGATAGATTTCCATTTGGGGTATACTGTCTCATTATGCTTAAGAGGAATTTATCAGTGCCAAAGGTGTCGGCAAGGTAAGACAAAATTTCGAGTGAATCTTGTCTTAGGGAGGGTAGAACAAGATGACGAACAATGGTGCCAGAAAGCATAATGCCACCCTCGGAAAAGCGGAGCTTCCCTGTTTGATTAAGCATTTCAGAGAGTGCGACAGAGGCTTTCTCGAAGTAGTCCTGGGCCATACTATATTTTTTTGAGAAAATGGGATTTTTGTATTTGATGTCCACAAGGTAAATATCAATATAATCTTTTAAAAGGCGGAGTGTATCAAGGCTTTCATATCCGCTACTGTTATAGACAAAGGGAATTTTTATTTTACCCCCTACCAAGTCTATGGCGTCACAGATTTGCGAAACATAAGGGGTGGGGGTTACGAGATTTATATTGTGAGCACCTTGAGACTCAAGATCAAGAAAGATTTCAGCAAGTCGGTTCACAGAAATTTCTTTTCCCAAATGCTGCTGGCTTATTTCAAAATTTTGGCAATATACACATTTTAAATTACAGCCCGAAAAGAAAACAGTTCCGCTACCCATGGCACCGCTTATGCACGGCTCTTCCCAATGGTGGAGGGCTGCTCGTGCGATTTTTATTTTATCTGTGGCACCGCAAAAGCCCGCACTCGCAGTACGGTCAGCTTTACAGTTTCTTGGACATAGGGTGCAATTCCTGAGGACTTCCATAAAAATTCTCCTGTCTTGATTTATAATTTAAGTATATTTCAAAGGAAACCAAGTGTCAATATTTTGGATAAATTTTCAAATAGGTATTGACATTTTTTTCTTAATATGATATTTTATTTTATGTTAAAATAGTTTGAACTTCAAAGTAATTTTCAGGGGTGATGATTTTGGATAAAAATCAAAAGGAAAAACTCAATTATTTTTTGGTGCATATTTTCAACCATATTTTGTCCTGGGAGGAAAGTAGTTTCAAGGATATGGGGATTTCGGATCTGTCTCTTCGGGAGCTTCACGTGATTGAGGCGGTGTGCAATCTCAAAAAATCAGAAAAAAACCGTATGTCGGATATTGCGAATTATCTTTCTATCACACCTGGGTCACTTACCACATCGGTGAATACCTTGGTGAAAAAGGGGTATCTTGAACGTGATTATGATAAGAATGACAGACGTGTTGTTTTGATTGTTCCAAGCGAGAAAGCTGAAGCGGTGAACGCCGTGCACGCCACATTTCATGCGTCTATGATTGACAAAGTGGCAGAAACTGTTGGAGACGCCGAAAGCGACGTTCTTGTTAAAACATTAGAAAATTTAAGTATATTTTTCACAGAAAAATCGGAAGTGAGGAGAAGAAAATGAAAAAAGAATTTAAGCAATATGAGGTTGAGGAATTTACAAGTCTTGCCCAAGCGGTAAAAAGACACGTTGACCGCCACGGCGACAGACCAGCGTTCAAGTTCCGCGAGAAAAGGGAGATAAAGACGGTTACATACCGGGAATTTTATAACGATGCCCTTTATCTTGGAAATTCACTTTTAAAACGTGGATTCATTGATAAACACGTTGCCTGCATAGGCGAAAACTGTTAC
>JAZROR010000143.1:0-21054 GCA_045648845.1 Clostridia bacterium | reverse complement strand
AGCGGCGATTGCTATCATCGGTGCGGCAGACGGACCAACATCAATCGTTGTGGCTCAGGCTCTTGGCACAAAGTATCTTGGTGCAATTATGGTTGCGGCATATTCATATATGGCACTTGTTCCAATTATTCAGCCGCCTGTTATAAAGCTTTTGACAACAAAAAAAGAGCGTATGATAAGAATGGAATATACCCAGAAAGAAGTGTCAAAAACCACAAAGATTTTGTTTCCGATAGTTATCACCGTGATAGCAGGTCTTGTGGCTCCCGCATCTGTGGCACTTATTGGATTTTTGATGTTCGGAAACTTAATCCGCGAGTGCGGTGTTCTCAATTCACTTTCTGAAACTGCACAGAAATCCTTGGCAAATATTATAACAATCTTCCTTGGAATAACCATTTCTCTCAGAATGCAGGCTGCAGAGTTCCTTACAGTTGAAACACTGCTTATCCTTGGACTTGGTCTTGTTGCTTTTGTGGTTGATACTGCAGGCGGCGTTATTTTTGCGAAGATATTGAATCTTTTCTCCAAGAAAAAAATCAATCCTATGATTGGTGCGGCAGGTATTTCTGCCTTTCCTATGTCTGGTCGTGTTGTTCACAAAATGGGACTTAGAGAAGACCCTCAGAACTTCTTGCTTATGCATTCAATCGGTGTAAACGTATCAGGCCAAATTGCGTCAGTCATTGCCGGCGGTATGATACTTAAATTCTTTATGTAATTTGACGGAGGAAAAAATTATGAATATAAATCCTATGAATTTTGTATACAATTTAAAATATATGGGACTTGGCATGCTTGGAATATTTATTGTTATAGGTATTGTGATAGCTTTTACAATGCTTCTTAATAAGGCTACTGAAGAGAAAAATTGATACTTTTTGAATAACACAGAAAGAGGTTGACACAATGAGAAAAACAAAGGTGATATGCACGATTGGTCCTGCTTGTGAAAATCAGGAAATCTTAGAAAAGATGTGTCTTGAAGGAATGAATGTTGCAAGACTCAATTTTTCACACGGCACGCATGAGGAACATCAAAACAAAATTGACCTCATAAAAAAGGTAAGAGAAAAATTGGAGCTTCCTATTGCTATTATGCTGGATACAAAAGGTCCGGAATACAGAATAAAAACATTTGAAAACAATAAAATCACACTCTGTGACGGTGACACGTTTGTTTTTACCACAGAAAACATTGTGGGAAACGAAAAGAGAGTGGCTGTTAACTATGACCATCTTATGGATGACCTGAAGGTTGGAGATATAATCACAGTTAACAACGGTCTTGTAAGCTTTAAGGTTATGGAAATCAAGGAGAATGATGCTGTATGCACAGTCCTGTCTGGCGGTGAGTTGTCGGACAGAAAGAGTATGAATTTCCCGGGAAAAGTTATGACACACGATTTTCTCAGTGAACAAGATAAGGAAGATTTGCTTTTCGGTATCAAGAACGAAGTGGATTTTGTGGCGGCATCCTTTGTTTCCAGAAAAAAAGACATTGAAGATATGAGAACATTTCTCAACGAAAACGGCGGTAAGGATATTGATATTATTGCAAAAATTGAAAACCGCAGCGGCGTTGACAATGTGGAAGAAATCTGCGAAATTGCTGACGGTATTATGATTGCCAGAGGTGATTTGGGGGTTGAAATTCCGTTTGTTGAAGTTCCTGCTGTCCAGAAATATCTCATAAATAAGTGCAGACTCTTGGGCAGCCGTGTTATTACTGCAACAGAAATGCTTGAAACAATGATATACAATCCACGTCCTACAAGGGCTGAGCTTTCTGACGTTGCCAATGCGGTTTATGACGGAACATCAGCAGTTATGCTTTCGGGAGAAACTGCATCAGGAAAGTACCCCGTTGAAGCAGTTCGCAATATGGTTGAGATTGTTAAGTTCACCGAAATGGGAATACACTATAAAAAACGTTTTAAAAAGTCGGCGTTTGAAATCCGTAATCATCTTGACGCGATTTCGCATTCCACTTGTTCAATGGCGATTGACCTCGATGCAAAATGTATAGTGGTAAGCTCAATCAGCGGAAAAACTGCAAGAATGGTGAGCAGGTTCAGATGTCCTGTGGATATTATGGGCTTGACAACGGATGAAAAGGTCTGGAGAAAGTTAAATCTCAGCTGGGGCGTTACTCCTGCTATGTGTGAAGAATTCAATTCTGTTGAGGTTATGTTTTACAATGCAGTAAATCAGGCAAAAAAAGTTTTTGAACTTACAAAAGGTGATGCTGTTGTGCTGACGGGCGGTCAGGCGAATGGTCAGTCGGGTAATACAAACATCATCAAAGTTGAGACGATATAAAAAGCATTCCCCCAAAGAATAGGTCTTTGGGGCAATTTGCATTATACATAAAAAGGAGAGAAGATACGGTATGAGCTTGTGGGAATTATTCGTTGTTGCAGTGGGACTTTCTGCTGATGCTTTTGCGGTTTCCATATGCAAGGGGCTGTCTCTTGGCAAGATACAAAAAAAACACTGCATTATGATAGGCCTTTATTTCGGTGGATTTCAGGCGATTATGCCCATCGCTGGATATTTGTTGGGAGTGGGTTTTCAGTCCCTCATTACAAATATTGACCACTGGATTGCCTTTGTTCTTCTGGGTATAATCGGCTTCAATATGATAAAAGAATCTCGCAGCGAGAATGAAAAAATGGATAATTCCTTTTCTCTTCGGGTGATGCTTCCTTTGGCTGTTGCTACCAGTATTGATGCACTGGCTGTGGGCGTTACATTTGCTTTTTTAAAGGTTTCAATTATTCCTGCGGTTTCATTCATTGGGATAATAACCTTTTTGCTCTCAGGAGTTGGACTTTTGATTGGCAACAAATTTGGTTGTCGGTATAAATCAAAAGCTGAACTTGCTGGAGGAATTATACTTATCGTTATGGGATTAAAAATCCTTTTGGAGCACATCGGATTTTTGGGATAGTCTTTTAAAAATATAAAAATCTTCTTTAGGATGGATGAAAATGAAAATAGCGGTACTTGATGCGGCAACACTTGGCGGAGATTTGTCTCTGGAACCTCTCAAAGCACTTGGAGAATGTACGGTCCATCAGTCAACAAATCCCGAAAATGTTGCTGAAAGGATTAAGGAATGCGATGTGGCGGTTTTAAACAAGGTAAAACTCACCGAAAGCAATCTCCGATATGCAGAGAATCTGAAACTCATATGTGTGGCAGCGACGGGATATGACAACATAGATATTGATTATTGTAAGGAAAATGGGGTTGCTGTTTGCAATGTAGTTGGGTATTCATCTCACAGCTGTGCACAGCTTACGGCGTCAATAGTCCTTTCTCTTGCTATGCATCTTTCGGAATACAGCGATTTTGTGAAAAGCGGCGAATATTCAAAGAGCAATACAGCAAACAGACTTTCGCCCGTGTATCACGAGCTTTTTGGAAAGACCTGGGGAATTGTGGGGTTTGGAAATATAGGCCAGGAAGTTGGTATGGTAGCAAAGGCGCTGGGCTGTAGAATTCTTGTGAACAAAAGGACACCGATTGATGGCTACAAGTGTGTTGACATTGACACACTTTGTGAGCAATCCGATATAATAACAATTCACACACCGCTGACAGACGAAACCTGTGAACTTATAAATGAAAAGCGACTTTCTCTTATGAAAAGTGACGTGATTCTGGTAAATGTGGCGCGGGGCGCTGTGGTTGATGAAAAGGCGGTCGCGAAGGCAATAAAGGAAGGTGCAATAGGCGCTTTTGGCTGTGATGTTTATTCAAAGGAACCTTTTCCAGAGACACATCCCTTCTATGAAATAAAAGATATGAAAAATGTTATTTTGACTCCGCATATGGCGTGGGGTGCTTATGAATCAAGAGTACGATGTCTTGATGAAATTGTACAGAATATAAAAGACTTTTTTGATGGTGGCAACAAAGGAAGAGTAGTATAGTTCCAAGGAGAAAGAAATGAAAACGGTTTTTATAATAAATCCCAAAGCGGGAAAGCCCAAAAATGTTGACCGGATAGTTGAAAATATAAAAAATGAAGCGGAAAGATTAAAGGCTGATATTGAAATTTACATAACAAAGGCTGTGGGTGATGCTTACCGTTTTGTGAAAAAATATTGTGAAAAAATGGGTGCCGCTCGGTTTGTTGCCTGTGGAGGCGACGGAACTCTCAGTGAGGTGTTGGGTGGTGCCATTGATTTCCCCGAAGCAGAGGTAGGGGTTATGCCGCTTGGGACGGGAAACGACTTTTGCAGGAATTTTGATGAATCGAAAGTCTTTTTGGATGCTGTATTTCAACTTTGTGCACCTGCTGTCAGGTGTGATGCAATCAGATATACTACTACTGTTGACGGAATAAAAAAAACGGGGTATTGCGCAAACATGTTCAATATCGGTTTTGACTGCAATGTGGCGGATATGACAAATGAAATAAAGAGCAAAAAAATTATAAAAGGAACCATTGCCTATGTAATTGCGATTTTTGTTGCACTGGTTAAGAAAAAAGGTGCAGACCTCAAAATTGAGATTGACGAAAAGATAAGACACAACGGGAAATTGTTGCTTACTTCAGTTGCAAATGGTGCATATTGTGGTGGCGGTATAAAGAGCAATCCTTTGGCATCCATATGTGATGGTTTTTTGAGTGTCAATATAGTGAAAAATATTTCCAGACTCAAGTTTTTGAGACTTTTGCCGCATTATGCAAAGGGCGATTTCTTGAAAATGCGTGGAATAGAAAAAGTAATTCATACTGAAAAATGCAAAAAGATGACAATAACACCGCTGAATGGAAACATAAGGCTGTGTTGTGATGGTGAAATTATGGATGCGGGTGTTACCGAGTTTGAAATTGTGCCTGATGCGTTTAATTTTGTTGCTGTTTCGGGGAATATAAAAACTGCAAATTTGTTGAAACAATCTGTATAATAAGATTCTGTATTTATGCATCAATTACGGGATGAAAGTAAAAATTATTATTGGAAAAATTTTGTGGCATAATATATAAAATTGCACTCAGACAGCAGGGAGGTAAATACCGTTATGAATATATTACATATGAAATATGCTCTGGAGGTTGCAAAGGCGGGGTCTTTAAATAAAGCATCCGAGGCCTTGCTGATTGCTGTGCCAAATATCAGCCGTTCAATAAAAGAGCTTGAAGCTGATTTGGGGATAACAATTTTTGAAAGAACAGCAAAGGGGATGAGCTTAACCCCTAAGGGCGAAGAATTTATGAATTTTGCCCGAAGCATTCTTGGACAGATTGAGCAGGTTGAAAAATATTATAAAGATGGAACTCCGAGCAAACAGACATTTTCAATTTCTGTTCCCCGTGCTTGCTATATATCGGAAGCTTTTGCCGAATTTTCAAAAACATTCACCAAGGATTCAGCTGAAATATTCTATAAGGAAACAAATTCCCAACGGACTATTCACAATATGCTTGATCACGATTACAAGCTTGGGATTATCAGGTATGCTGAAAACTATGACAAATATTTCAAAGCAATGCTTGAGGAAAAGGGTTTTGTATATGAACTTGTTAATGAGTTTACCTATTCTCTTATTATGAGTGCAGACAGTCCTCTCACAAAAAAAGAAAAAATTACCTTTGATGATTTGACAAGTTTAATAGAAATTGCACACGCAGACCCCTATGTTCCGTCAATGCCTATGTCAAAGGTGGTCAAGGAGGAACTACCGGACAATATCGACAGAAGAATTTATATTTTTGAGAGGGCGAGTCAATTTGATTTGCTTCACAAAAATCCCGAAACATTTATGTGGGTGTCGCCTGCACCGGAAAGTCTGCTTAAACGATACAATCTTGTTCAGAAGAAATGCATTGAAAACAAAAAGTTATATAAGGATGTGCTAATTTATAAAAAAGGGTATAAGTTGACAGCTCTTGACCGCGACTTTATAACAAAGCTTTGTGAGTCAAAAAGAAAAATTTTCGGATAAGTTAATTCAATAGTCTTCCCGTGGGGGAGGACTATTTTTTTTGTCATTTTTCAGTGTTATCAATTTTGATAATACTGAGTAAACATTTTAAGAATTCCCAAGGACAAAAAAGAATGTTAAAATATTAACAAAGTTAAAGAATTAAAAAATTACTATAAATTTTTTAGGAGGATTATTAAAATGGACAACAAGAATTACGAAATCGTAGACAGCGTTGAAAAACTTGAAGAAGCAATCCAGCGCACAAGAGAAGCTCAGAAGATTTTTGCTACCTATACACAGGAGCAAGTTGACAAAATTTTCTTGGCGGCAGCATCAGCTGCGAACAAAGCAAGAATTCCCCTTGCGAAGATGGCGGTTAGCGAAACAGGAATGGGAATCATAGAAGATAAGGTTATCAAAAACAATTATGCTTCCGAATATATATACAATGCATATAAGGACACAAAGACCTGCGGCGTGATTGAGGAAGACAAGGCGTTTGGTACAAAGAAAATTGCTGAGCCTATCGGCGTAATTGCTGCGGTTATTCCTACAACAAATCCTACATCTACTGCGATTTTCAAGTGTCTTTTAGCATTAAAGACAAGAAATGCCATTATAATCTCTCCTCATCCAAGAGCAAAGAACTGTACGATAGCAGCGGCAAAGCTTGTTTTGGAAGCGGCAGTTTCTGCGGGTGCTCCCGAGGGAATTATTGACTGGATTGATGTTCCAAGCCTTGATATGACAAACACAGTTATGAAGGAAGCTGATATTATCCTTGCGACAGGCGGTCCCGGAATGGTTAAGGCGGCATATTCAAGTGGAAAGCCTGCACTTGGCGTTGGTGCCGGAAACACACCTGCAATCATTGATGACAGTGCAGATATTTTGCTGGCAGTGAACTCAATCATCCACTCAAAGACATTTGATAACGGTATGATTTGTGCATCAGAACAGTCTGTTATTGTACTTGAAAATATTTATGATACAGTTAAAGAAGAATTTGCAACTCGCGGCTGTTATTTCCTGAATGAAAGAGAAACCGAACTTGTAAGAAAGACAATCATCATCAACGGCGCGCTTAATGCGAAAATCGTTGGTCAGCCGGCAAGCAAAATAGCTGAACTTTCAGGCGTAAAAGTTCCCGAGGGCACAAAAATCCTTATTGGTGAAGTTGAATCTGTTGAAATTTCAGAAGAATTTGCTCACGAAAAGCTTTCTCCTGTACTTGCTATGTACAAGGCAAAGAGCTTTGACGACGCGCTCGACAAGGCTGAAAAGTTGGTTGAAGACGGTGGCTTTGGTCACACATCTTCAGTGTACCTCAATGAAGTTACTGAGACAGAAAAGTTAAACAGTTTCGCAGCACGTATGAAGACCTGCCGAATTCTTGTAAACACACCTTCTTCACACGGCGGTATCGGTGACCTTTACAACTTCAAGCTCGCGCCGTCACTTACACTTGGTTGTGGTTCTTGGGGCGGCAATTCGGTATCGGAAAACGTTGGTGTAAAACACCTTTTGAATATCAAAACAGTAGCAGAAAGAAGGGAAAATATGCTTTGGTTCCGTGCACCTGAAAAGGTATATATTAAGAAAGGCTGCTTACCGGTAGCTCTTGATGAGCTCAAAAATGTTATGGGCAAAAAGAGAGCCTTTATTGTAACAGATACATTCCTCTATGAAAATGGTTATACAAAACCAATTACAGATAAGCTTGACGAAATGGGTATCGTTCATACAACATTTTTTGATGTACAGCCTGACCCAACACTCCTGAATGCTAAAAACGGTGCTGCACAGATGCAGGCATTCAGACCCGACACAATTATTGCTCTCGGCGGCGGTAGTGCTATGGATGCTGCAAAAATTATGTGGGTTCTTTATGAACATCCGGAAGCAGACTTTATGGATATGGCAATGAGATTTATCGACATCAGAAAGAGAGTTTACACATTCCCCAAAATGGGCGAAAAAGCATATTTCATTGCAATCCCCACATCAGCAGGTACAGGCAGCGAAGTTACACCTTTTGCGGTTATCACTGACGAACAGACAGGCGTTAAGTACCCCCTTGCAGACTATGAGCTTATGCCCAATATGGCAATCGTTGACACGGACTTCCATATGTCAGCACCCAAAGGCTTAACTGCCGCATCAGGTATCGATGCAGTAACTCACGCTGTTGAAGCATACGCTGCAATGCTTGCAACAGACTATACAGATGGGTTAGCTCTTAAATCTCTTAAGACAATTTTTGAATATTTGCCAAGAGCTTACGAAAACGGACAGACAGACATAGAGGCAAGAGAAAAAATGGCTAACGCTGCTACAATGGCAGGTATGGCATTTGCGAATGCATTTCTTGGCATATGTCACTCTATGGCACACAAGCTTGGCGCTTTCCATCACTTGCCACACGGTGTTGCTAACGCTCTTATGATTGAAGAAGTTCTTAGATTTAATGCGTCAGAAGCACCTGCAAAGATGGGTACATTCTCACAGTATGACCACCCACACACTTTGGCTCGTTATGCGGAAATTGCTGATTATCTGGGCGTAAAGGGTGATAATAATACTGAAAAGCTTGAAGGTCTTATCAAGCTTATCAATGACCTCAAAGCAAAGGTTGGCATCAAAGAGACCATTAAAGATTACGGCGTTGACGAAAAGGTATTCCTTGAAAATCTTGACGAAATGGTTGAACAGGCATTTGACGACCAGTGCACAGGCGCTAACCCCAGATATCCTCTTATGAGCGAAATCAAGCAGATGTATCTCAATGCTTACTATGGCAAGCATTTTGAAGAGAAAGAAATGCCTACAGCAAAGGATATAAAGACAGGCGCAAAGCCCGATGCTATCAAAGCTGTATACAACAAGGGCAAAAAAGCTTAAGAATGGATTGAAGGAGGAATAAATTATGAAACTTGATAGAGTTATAGCAGTAAGAAATAATAAAACAATATACCGTGACGGCGAAAAATGTGTTAAGGTTTTTAACGATAATTTTTCAAAGGCAGACGTTCTCAACGAAGCGTTGAATCAGGCAAGAATTGAAGAAACAGGACTTAACATTCCAAAAATCTTGGAAGTAACAATGGTAGAGGGTAAATGGGCAATCGTTTCTGAATATATAAAAGGAAAAACCCTCGCTCAACTTATGGAAGAAGACGAAGAAAAATATGATGAATATCTGGAACTTTTGGTACATCTTCAGCTTGAAGTTCATTCCAAGAAATCTCCGTTATTGGGCAAGTTAAAGGACAAGATGAACCGCAAAATCAGCGAAACAGACCTTGACGCAACAACACGCTATGACCTTCACACAAGACTCGAGGGTATGCCCAAGCACACAAAGGTTTGTCATGGTGACTTCAATCCATCAAATATAATCATCACAGAAGACGGCACACCTTATATTTTGGACTGGTCACATGCAACACAAGGTAATGCGTCAGCAGATGTTGCAAGAACTTATCTTCTTTTCTGGCTCAATGGAGACATTGACGGTGCTAAAAAGTATCTTGATTTGTTCTGCGAAAAGAGCGGAACTGCAAAACAGTATGTTCAAAAGTGGATGCCTATTGTTGCGGCTTCTCAGTCGGTTAAGGGAAATGCGAAAGAACGTGAATTCCTGCTCTCATGGGTGGATGTTGTAGATTACGAATAAGGGAATAAAAAAATAGCAGTCTGTGCCTTCCGAGAAAGGCACAGACTGCAAAATAGATGAAAGGATGTTTTGAAATGAAAATCACAGTTTGTATAGGAAGTTCTTGTCACATTAAAGGTTCACGTCAGGTTGTTGAGCAGCTTCAGTATTTAATCAGTGAAAACAATCTCGGTGACAAGGTAGAGCTTGGCGGCACATTTTGTATGGGCAAGTGCCAGATGGGCGTTTGTGTAACAGTGGATGAAAGTTTCCATTCGGTTACTCCCGAAACGGTTGAAGAATTTTTCAAGAATGAAGTTTTAGCGAAAGTGTGAGGATAACATGATTATTCAGATTTGCGTTGGAAGTTCTTGCTATTTAAAGGGTTCGCCTGAAATTGTTGAACTGCTGACTAAAGCAACGGAAGACCATCATCTTGAAGATGAAATTACTCTTGTTGGTAGCTTTTGTATCGGCAAGTGTAACCGACAAGGCGTCACTGTTCAGGTAGATGATGAAATTTATGTTGGCATAACCCGTGAAAATTTTAAAGAGTTTTTTGAAAATAAAGTACTCGCAGTAATAGAAAGCGAAAGGAAGTGACAAAGATGCCAAACTGTTTGACATTGAAAAAATCAAATTGCAAAAACTGTTACAAGTGTATTCGTCACTGTCCTGTGAAAGCCATTCGTTTTTCCGGAAATCAGGCACACATTATTGGAAATGAATGTATTTTGTGTGGTCAGTGCTTTGTTGTATGTCCTCAAAATGCAAAGCAGATTGTGGATGAAACTGAAAAGGTAAAGGTGTTGCTGCAAAGCGGAGACCCGGTTGTTGTGAGTCTGGCACCTTCATTTGTTGCTAACTATGAGGGCGTTGGAATAAACGCAATGCGTGATGCACTCCAAAAACTCGGTTTTTATGATGTTGAGGAAACAGCCATTGGTGCAACAATAGTAAAAAACGAATATGAGAGAATGATCCGCGAGGATGAACGCGATATTATCATTTCTTCCTGCTGCCATTCAGTTAACTTACTTATACAGAAATATTTTCCGGCAGAGCTTGAATATCTGGCGGAGGTGGTTTCACCTATGCAGGCACACTGCATCGACATAAAAAAGAGATTTCCAAAAGCGAAGACCGTGTTTATCGGGCCTTGTGTCGCTAAAAAAGACGAAGCTGAACATTATGAAGGTATTGTTGATGCGGTTTTAACTTTTGAGGAACTCACAAATTGGCTGAGAGAAGAAAATATTGAGCTGAAAAAAGATATGGATTCTACAGCTGAAAGCCGTGCAAGATTTTTCCCCACAACAGGCGGAATTTTGAAAACAATGGAGCCAAGCATTTCAGGCTATACATATATGGCGCTTGACGGAATTGAAAACTGTATCGATGCTCTGAAAGACATCGAAAGCGGAAAAATTCATAAATGCTTTATTGAAATGTCAGCGTGTGTTGGCAGCTGTATAGGCGGTCCGGTTATGGAAAAATATCACCGCACAGCACCTATTAAAGATTTTATTACCATAGCAAATTATGCAGGAAATAAGGATTTTGACGTTGTTCAACCCGAAAATGCAGAACTGAAAAAACAGTTTACTTATATCGAGCACAGGCTTCAGCAACCGTCAGAAACGGAGATTTATAATGTTCTTCGTCAAATGGGTAAATTCAAAACTGCTGATGAGCTCAACTGTGGTTCTTGCGGATATAATACCTGCCGCGAAAAAGCTATTGCAATTTGCCAGGGTAAGGCGGAAATTTCCATGTGCCTTCCATTTCTTAAGGATAAAGCTGAAAGTTTTTCGGATACTATTGTTAAGAATACGCCAAACGGTCTTATTGTTCTCAACGAGGAACTCGAAGTTCAACAGATAAATGAAGCAGCAAGAAAGATAATGAACATTCGTTCAAGTGCAGATATACTTGGCGATTTGGTAGTTCGTATTATGGACCCCAAAGACTTTATGGAAGTGAAAAATACTAAAAAAGACATCAGAAACAAGAAAGTATATCTTGCTGAATATAAACGATATGTTGAACAATCGGTTGTGTATGACAAAGAATCTCATCTTCTTATCGGTATTATGCGTGACATAACTGATGAGCAAAGTGCACGGGAAAAGAGAGAAAGTATCAGCAGACAGACTGTTGAGGTTGCAGACAAGGTGGTTGACAAGCAAATGCGCATTGTTCAAGAAATTGCATCACTTCTTGGCGAAACAGCTGCAGAAACAAAAATTGCTCTTGCAAAGCTAAAGGAGTCGATACAGGATGAATGATTTATGTGCAGATATAGGCTGGAAAAGTATAAATCATTACGGTGAACAGCTTTGTGGTGACCATGTGGAAATTGTGGAGCAAAATGACAATTCAACAGTTATCGTTCTTGCAGATGGTCTGGGAAGCGGCGTTAAGGCAAGCATTTTGTCCACTCTTACCTCTAAAATAATTTCAACTATGATGGCGGCGGGGCTTCCTATTGAAGAGTGTGTATCAACCATTGCGGCAACACTCCCTGTTTGCAGTGTCCGTGGCGTTGCATACTCTACATTTACAATTATGCATCTTATTAACAATGAAACTGCTGAAATCATTCAGTATGATAATCCGCAGGCTATTGTTCTTCGGGATAATAAAAATTACGATTATCCCAAAACCGAAATGAATATTGATGGCAAGAAGATATATAAGTCAGTTATCAGGCTTCAGGAGGGCGATATTTTCATAGCTATGAGTGACGGTTGTCCTCATGCTGGGATCGGTATGGCATACAATTTTGGATGGAAGCGTGAAGACATAATCGATTTTATGGAAACTATGTCGGTAAGCGGACTTACGGCAAAAAACCTTTCTACTGTTCTTATTGATGAGGTTGACAAACTTTACGGACAGAAACCGGGTGATGATGCGACTGCTTGTATAGTAAAAATAAGAAAGAGAGAACCAATGAACATTCTCTTTGGACCTCCATCTAATCGTGATGATTGCGACAGAATGATGTCACTTTTCTTTTCAAAAGAGGGAAAACACATTATCTGTGGCGGAACTACATCATCCATTGCGGCAAAATATTTAAAAAAACCACTTGAGGCAACACTTAATTTTGAGAAATCTGATGTTCCACCCATTGCAAAGCTTGAAGGTGTTGATTTGGTAACAGAGGGTGTTATTACGGTTAACAGGGTTTTGGAATATGCAAAGGACTATTTGGGCAAAAACGAAATGTATGAGCATTGGAATTACAAGCGTGACGGGGCATCGCTCATTTGTCAGCTGTTGTTTGAAGAAGCAACCGACATAAATTTCTATGTTGGTCGTGCTATAAATCCGGCTCATCAGAATCCTGATTTGCCTATAAATTTCAGTATTAAAATGAATCTTGTTGAGGAACTTTCAAAGTGTCTCAAAAAGATGGGAAAAAGAATTAAAGTAAGTTATTTCTAAGGGGTGTTAATTATGAGAAAATTTGATACAAAAGTTCAGCATCTTAAATATAAAGTTTTGCGTGAGGTTGCACGTGAGGCTTGGAATGACACACTTCTTGAAAATGTTTTGGAAATACCTAAAACGATTGTTCCGGGAAGAACTTCAACAATGCGTTGTTGTGTTTACAAGGAACGGGCAATTCTCGCAGAGCGTGTGAGGATTGCGATGGGTGGAGATAAGGAAAACCCAAATGTGATTGAGGTTATTGATATTGCCTGTGATGAATGTCCGGCGGCAGGTTATGAGGTAACTGATTCTTGCAGAGGATGTCTTGCTCACAGATGCGAGGATGTTTGCAAACGCGGTGCAATTTCTTTTGATCACAATCATGTGGCTCATATTGACAAGTCAAAGTGTGTTGAATGCGGTCAGTGCGCAAAGGTTTGTCCTTATTCTGCCATAGTAAACCGCAAGCGTCCATGTCAGAACGCCTGCAAAATAAAGGCTATTTCCATAAATGAGGATAATGCTGCAGCTATTGATAACAGCAAATGTACTGCTTGCGGAGCCTGTGTGTATCAGTGTCCGTTTGGTGCTATTATGGATAAGTCATACATACTCAATGTGATTGATTTGCTAAAAAAAAGTGAGAATAATCAAAAATATAAGGTTTATGCAATGGTTGCGCCATCTATTTCAAGTCAGTTTACATATGCAAAGCTTGGCCAGGTAATTTCAGGCCTTAAAAAGCTTGGTTTCTTCACTGTTGTTGAAGCGGCGCTTGGTGCTGATATGGTGGCACAAAGTGAATCAAGGGAGCTCAGTGAAAAAGGCTTTTTGACAAGCTCGTGCTGTCCGGCGTTTGTGTCTTATGTTAAATCTGCGTTTCCTGATTTAGTAAAGTATATTTCCCATAATCTTTCACCTATGGCAACCCTTGCGAAATATATCAAAGAAACAGATGAAAGCTCGAAGGTTGTGTTTATAGGACCTTGTACTGCGAAAAAGGCAGAAGCACAGCTTGAAGAAGTTAAGCCTTATATAGATGCAGTATTGACATTTGAAGAACTTCAGGCTCTTTATGATGGAAGAGATATTGACATTACAACGCTTGATGAAGATGTACTGGATAACGCTTCTTATTTTGGCAGAATATTTGCCCGCTCAGGCGGACTTTCGGATGCAGTTGCACAAGCTCTTAAAGAACAAAATATTGATTTTGATTTAAAGGCAATTCCGTGTGATGGCATTGAAGCCTGCAAGATGGCGTTGCTTAAAAAGAGCAAGAATGCTTTGGATGCTAATTTTATTGAGGGAATGGCTTGCATTGGTGGTTGTATCGGCGGTGCGGGATGTCTGACCCATGGTGAAAAAAATAAATCTGAGGTTGACAAGTATGGCAGAGAAGCTTTTGAAAAGACAATTTCGGATGCGGTTTCAGTGTTAAAATAGTATTTAAAAAAAAGTACATATTTACACTTTAAATTGTTTACTAATGTACAAATATATGGTATATTTAAGTAAACAAATAAAAAATACATATAAAGGAGAATTTGTAATGGCACGTTTTACTTTACCCCGCGATTTGTATCACGGTAAAGGTGCTCTTGAAGCGCTTAAATCCCTGAAAGGAACACGCGCAATGGTTTGTGTAGGTGGCGGTTCTATGAAACGCTTCGGATTTCTTGACAAAGTTACTGCTTATCTTGAAGAAGCGGGTATGAAAGTGGAAATTTTCGAAGGTATTGAGCCAGATCCTTCTGTTGATACTGTTATGCGCGGCGCAGAAGCAATGACGAAATTCCAGCCCGACTGGATTGTTGCTATTGGTGGTGGCTCTCCCATTGATGCAGCAAAAGCAATGTGGATTAAGTATGAATATCCTGAAATCACATTTGAAGAAATGTGCGTAGTATTTGGTATTCCGGAACTCCGCAAAAAAGCTCGTTTCTGTGCTATTCCATCTACATCAGGTACTGCAACAGAAGTTACTGCTTTTTCTGTAATCACAGATTACGAAAAGGGTATCAAATATCCTCTTGCTGACTTTGAAATCACACCTGATGTTGCGATTGTTGATCCCGAGCTTGCTGAAACTATGCCAAAGAAGCTTACAGCTCACACAGGTATGGATGCTATGACACATGCCATTGAAGCTTATGTTTCAACTGCAAATAGTGAATTTACAGACCCACTTGCAATTTTTGCAATCAAGATGATTCAGTCTGATTTGGTTGATTCTTACAATGGTGATATGACAAAGCGTGCTTCTATGCATAATGCTCAGTGTCTTGCTGGTATGGCATTTTCAAATGCACTTCTCGGTATCGTACATTCAATGGCGCACAAAACTGGTGCTATTTTTGAAGATTTGGGTGCTCACATTATTCACGGTGCTGCAAATGCTATGTATCTTCCCAAAGTTATTGCATTCAATGCGAAAGACGAAACAGCTAAAAAGCGTTATGGCGTAATTGCTGACTTTATGGGGCTCGGCGGTGCAAACGATGATGAAAAGGTAGCAAACCTCATCGCATATCTCCGTGGAAT
This sequence comes from Clostridia bacterium, assembly GCA_045648845.1. Classification (GTDB taxonomy): domain Bacteria; phylum Bacillota; class Clostridia; order Monoglobales; family Monoglobaceae; genus SIG440. The sequence goes on along the minus strand of JAZROR010000143.1, from coordinate 5,468 downwards.
GAACGATGCACTCAATATTCCTCAGTGTATCAAGAACTATGGAGCAGACAGCTATCCTTGTGAAAATGGTTTTGTTCCTGAAGAAATCTTCCTTGAAAGACTTCCTGAAATTGCAAAGAATGCAGTCAGTGATGCTTGCACAGGCTCTAACCCCAGAAAGATTTCTGTCGCTGAAATGGAAAAGCTGCTTAAATGCTGCTACTATGACACAGAAGTTGATTTCTAATAAATTCAACATTAGAAAAAGACGGTTGCCGGATGATGGCAATCGTCTTTTTTTGTATAACGAAAAAGCAACAAATAAAGAAGTAAGAGAAATGGTCGGGGTGCTCACAAATTGTATTTTTACTTAAAACACTCTGTTATTTCATAACAGAGTGTTTATAGTCTCTTGGGGACATATTTGTTTTATTTTTAAACACTCTGGTGAAGTAGTGCGGATCATTAAAGCAAAGCTGGTTTGAAATTTCTGTAATACTATACGTGTTTTCGCGAATTAGTTTTTTTGCTTCTCTGATTTTTAATTGAGTATAGTATTCAATGATTGTGCAACCGCAGTTTTTATTAAAAATTTTTGAAATATATGTTTTACTATAATTAAGGGATTTGCATATTTCATCTACGGTGATTTTGCCGTAAATATTGTCCTTTAGCAAAGTGATTATATCATTTACAAGTTGATTGTCCATGCTTTCTTTGTCGGGAGAAAAGTAGATGTTTTTTTCTTTTTCCTCCTGTTCCCGTATGAACATAATCAAAAATTGTTCCAATGTTGTACGTATTATCTGCTGACTGCCAAATGGTGGATTGCTGACAAGCTTAAGTTCCCTTAATTCTGGATTATTAAAAGGCAGGTCGAAAGTATTTTTCCCTTCGTGGATGATGGTTTGTATGTATGACTTTAAATTGCGTGGAACAGTAGCCTTTTTGTTCTTGAAGTATAGCATGCTTTTTGAGGTTGTTACGAAAGAGATGACAAAAACATTAGCGGGGTTTTTTCCGTCAGAAGAAATTGTGTGAAATTCATTTGGTTTGTGAAAAATAATTTCTCCAGGACAAAGTGTATACTCCCTTTTTCCGGCATTTATTAAAATGTTGCCGCTGTCTACATATACCATTTCCCAAAAATCGTGGCTTTCTCCCGGAAAGTTATAATTTTTATCAAATTCAAAGTAGTGCATGGTGACAATTTTGCTTATGTTAATCACATTTGATAATTTGTGTTTGATGTAAATATGTCGATTGATTTTATGTTTCACAATTATACTCCCTTCCGATTCTTAGTTTACAAAAATGCACCTTTTAAATAACAGATAACATTTACTTCTCACCTTTGATAGTATATCATTATATTAAGAGGAATGCAAGATGTTTTCTCTTAAATATCGATGGAAAGGATATGATATTTATGAAAAAAGGTATTAGTATTTGGTCTTTTACAGAACCCGACTTGAAAAAATGCTTTGAACTTGCGAAAGATGCAGGCTTCGACGGAGTAGAACTTGCACTGGACGCAGGCGGAGCGGTTACTATGGAGTCCACAAAACAGGATATTCTGAATATCAAAAAAATGGCTGAAGAAGTTGGAATTGAACTTTACAGTGTAGCCAGCGGACTTTATTGGACATACAATTATACATCAGAGAATGAAGAGAATAGAAATAAGGCAAAGGAAATAACAAAGAAGCAGTTGGAAATCGCATCTTGGCTTGGATGTGATACAATTCTGGTTGTTCCCGGAGCGGTAAATGTTGCTTTTGAACAGGGCGGCGAAATTGTTGAATATGATGTGGCTTATGAGAGGGCATTATCTGCTCTTAAAGAATTGGCACCTTATGCAGAAGAATTAAAAGTTTCCATAGGCGTTGAAAATGTGTGGAATAAATTTTTGCTTTCACCTGTGGAAATGGCAGATTTTATTGATAAGGTCGGCAGTGATTATGTTGGATCATATTTCGATGTAGGTAATGTACTTTATATTGGGTACCCTGAACACTGGATTAAGGTTCTCAATCATCGAATCAAAAAAGTTCACTTCAAAGATTACAGAAGAGAAGCGGGTGGACTTTGCGGTTTCGTAGATTTGCTTGCTGGTGATGTAAACTACCCTGCTGTAATGAAAGAATTTGAAAAAATCAATTATGATGGATGGGTAACTGCGGAAATGATTCCTGCATACACACATTATCCTGAAACCATAGTTTATAATACTTCAAATGCAATGAACAAAATAATTGGGAGGAAATAATTATGTTAAAAGTAGGATTAATCGGATGCGGATTTATGGGCACAATGCACGCAAATTGCTATAAAAACATAGAGGGCGTAGAAATTGTTGCTTTGGCTGATATAAGAAAAGAAAAAGCAGAAGAATTGGCTGTTGGCACAAATGCAGTTATTTACGGCGATGGTAAAGATTTGATTGCCAATGCTGATGTAGATGTGATTGATATTTGTCTTCCAACATATTTACACGCTGAATATGCTGTGCTTGCAATGGATAAGGTAAAGTATCTTTTCGTTGAAAAACCTGTTGCTTTAACAAAGGAACAAGGGGATAAAATGCTTGAAAAAGCAAAAGAGACAGGTTGCAATGTACAGGTTGGACAGGTAATACGCTTCTGGGATGAGTACGTAGAACTTGCAAAGATTGTAAAGTCAGGTGTATACGGAAAAGTTGTTAATGCGAACTTCAGAAGAATCAGCCCTGTACCTACATGGGGTTGGCAGGATTGGTTGCTTAAGAATGAGCTCTCAGGTGGTGCTGCTCAGGATTTGCATATTCATGACATTGACTATGTATTGTCTTTGTTTGGAAAACCAAATGATATCAAATCTGTGAAGAATATCATTGGTGAAGAGGCATCATACATAAATTCACTTTTGAGATACAATGATTTTGTTGTTGGTGTAGAAGGAACTTGGGGATTGCCTACAACACATCCATTCGAAGCAACTTTCAGGGTTGTGTTTGAAAAAGGAGTTGTGGAAAACGCTAACGGAAAGTTTATGCTTTACACAGCAGAAGAAGCAACAGAAATCAAGATTGACAAGAAAGACGTTATCGGAGAAGGCTTTGAGGGCGGAAACATTTCTGATTTGGGTGGATATTACAACGAATTGGTATATTTTACCGATTGCGCAAATCATGGAAAAGCGATTGAAAATGCTACAGTTTGTGATGGCGTAGAATCTTTGTGCTTTGTTTTGGAGGAAATCAAAAATGCTTAGAGTTGGAATCGTAGGTTGTGGAAGTATTTTTACAATGCATGCGACCAGTGCACATCATCTTAAGAATGCTGAGATTGTCGGTGTATGTGATATCAAAAAAGATAGAGCTGACAAAGCTGCGGCAAAATATAATTGTAAAGCATATTACGATTATAAAGAAATGATTGATAAAAAAAATATTGATGTAGTACACGTTTGCATACCGCATTATTTGCATCCAATAGTTTCAAAATATGCTATTGAGGCTGGCGTTCATGTGCTTTGTGAAAAGCCGATGAGCATCAAATATGAAGATGCCCTTGAAAACGTTGCCCTTGCAGAAAAAAATAACGTAAAATATGGCATTATTTTTCAATGCAGATATAATGATGCATCAAAACTTGTAAAAGAAAAACTTGTTGATGGAACATTGGGAAAAATTATTTCTGCAAGAGTTGTGTTGACTTGGTGTAAGCCAGATGATTATTATGGTCTTTCTGATTGGAAAGGAACCTGGGATAAAGAGGGCGGCGGTGTTGTTATTGACCAAGCTATCCATTCCTTGGATTTGGCCAACTGGTTTATAAACGATGAAATTGAAAGCGTAAGCGCACATATGGCTAATCGCAATCATTCTATCATGGAAGTAGACGATACTGCGGAAGGGTTTATCAAGTACAAAAATGGAGCGACCCTGAGCTTTTGGGCTATGAACAATTATGGTTGTGATGATCCTATTGAAATAAGATTGTTGTGCGAGAACGGAAAAGTCGTTATGGATTATGATCATGCAGAAATTGTGCTGAATAACGGAGAACGTGTGGAAGCCGAAACAATGATTGACCCTGATGTGGTTTATGAAAACGGAAAAGACTATTGGGGTTTCCAGCATATTAGAGAAATTGAAGATTTTTATAATGCAATAGAGAATGATGTTGAACCTACAATCAGCGGACGAGAAGCATTGAAAATCCAGAAATTGATTTGCAAAATATACGAAGAAGGCACAAAGAATTTCGAGAAAAACAACTAAATACAACATAAACACCTTGATTTGAACGATAAACATTCAAATTAAGGTGTTTGTTTTTTAAACAAAAGCACCAAGTAAAAAATTAGTACTTTTAGTCGGGTGTTCATAACGTGTTAAAAAAGTTCACAAAAAGTTGGCAGCGACAGTGAGCAGTTGTGAGGGCGTTTACAACCGAACAGGCGAGCCGAGCGTGACTTTTGTGAAAAAGGAGAAGCAAGGTAGCGGGAGAATGATTTTTTGCAAAAAAAAATCGAAGCAAAGAGAACTTTGCTTCGACGTGGTCGGGATGACAGGATGCAGTCGCCGTTGGCGCCTTGACTGTTTGACGACCTAAAGGCTTTGCCTTTCGGTACCCGTCTGCACACCAAAAAGCTAAAAAAATTGCCACCGGCAACTTTTTTAACGCTTTTTGCCTCCTTGAGGTTCAAATCCTCTCGTATCCAAAACAAAAAAACAAACAGACACCAATGGTGTCCGTTTGTTTCTGGTCGGGATGACAGGATTTGAACCTGCGGCCTCTTGAACCCCATTCAAGCACTCTACCAAGCTGAGCCACATCCCGAATTTAAAACTATCACATATTATAGCATAGCTATCTTAAAAAGTCAAACCATTTAAACAAAAACATTGCATAAGGCCTTGCAATGTAAATATTAGTTTTCCACTTTAACAAAAAGTCGCAGAAGTTTTAAAAAAATATAGACATAAAAAGGTAAATGTGGTACAATGACTAAGATTGTGACAGGCTGAATAGCAGCCTGTCATTTTAGAGTACGGGGGAAAATTTTATGGAATTTATCAAGAAAAACTCCGTGATGTTTGTTGCGGTTTTTGCGGCAGCCGTTACGGCGATTATAGTGCCACCAGACAGCGAGTATATTGGGTACTTTGATTTTAAAACCTTATCCTGCCTTTTCTGCACATTAGCTTGTGTGTGCACACTTAAAAATATCAGATTTTTCAGAATAATTGCGGAAAAAATTATACTTTATTTCAAGACAATCAGGGGTGCGGTAATTGCTCTTGTGTATATTACATTTATCGGGTCAATGGTAATAGCAAACGATATGGCGCTAATTACATTTTTACCTCTCGGGTATCGTGTTTTGAAGTTCACACACAATAAAAAGTATATGGCGTTCACTTTCGTTATGCAAAATATTGCGGCAAATCTGGGCGGTATGTTAACACCCTTTGGAAATCCACAGAATTTGTATCTTTATAC
>JAZROR010000142.1:0-4907 GCA_045648845.1 Clostridia bacterium | reverse complement strand
AGGATTTTTCACACACCAAAGAAGCACGAAGTTTAGTAAGCCCCCCCTCATCAAGTTTGGGATACAACTCATAAAGTTTTGTCGCTATAATATAAGACAAAACACTGTCACCCAAAAATTCAAGTCGCTGATTGCTTTCTTTTTTCAAATCATTTGCCAGCGAAATATGCGTAAGTGCAAGCTCGAGCAAATTTTTATCGTTAAAACTATATTCAATATTCATCCTAAGCCCCTCTTTTGTTTTGTCTGTAAAAAAACGGACCGTCATAAAATGACAGTCCGCAAAATTTATTTCTGGTGTTCTTTGATGTAGTTGACTGCATCGCCCACTGTTGATATTTCTTCGGCTTCTTCGTCCGAAATTTCCATATCAAACTCTTCCTCAAAGGCCATCATCAACTGTACCAAATCCAGCGAATCTGCTTCAAGATCATTGATAAACGAAGCTTCCATAGTAATGAGGCTTTCATCAACATCAAGTTGGTCTGCTGCAATTTCCTGTATCTTCTTTAAAACATCCATTAGAAATCCTCCTTATTGTTATGTTGGAATAATAATACCACAAAGGCTTGTTTCCGTCAATACAAATTTTGCTATTTTTTGGCTAAAATATGATTTTTCTATTTAAATGTTATAAGGCGACGGTTTTTGACAACGTAATCAACACCTGAATAAACTGTAAGAACAACCGTCAAAACAACCAACCAGAATGTAAGACACAAAAACTGACTTCCGCCAATTCTCAAAGGAATTATTCTGTCAACCATAATAGCAATAAGTGTAACCATTTGCGAAACTGTCTTTGCTTTTCCCCACGAGCTTGCAGCAATAACCTGATTTTCACCAACAGCAATCAGCCTTATGCCAGTAACAATAAGCTCCCGTGCAATAACCAGCATAACAACCCATGAAGTCACAAAATCAGCACCCGCTTCAATAAAGCAAACAAGCGCCGCAATGGTAAGAACCTTGTCAGCAATAGGATCCATAAGCTTTCCAAAGGTGGTAACCTGATTGTTTTTACGTGCCAGATATCCGTCTAGCTGGTCAGTAATTGCTGCCAATGCAAAAATAATAATCGCCGCAATATCAAAACCCTTAAGAAACGCCCACATAAAAACAGGTACCAAAATCACTCTTATGAGTGTCAATTTGTTTGGAGTATTCATTTAAACTTCCCCCTTAATAAATTTTCCGTATAAATCATATTCCATATAATCAAGAATTTCAACCTTGACGAAATCCCCTGGATTGTGTTTCTTACTTGATGTGAAGAAAACCTTTCCGTCAATCTCCTCGGAATCACCATAGGTTCTTCCAAAATACTGTTTGATTATACTGTCATAATCTTCAACCAAAACCTCAAAAACCTTACCGACCTTTTTGCTGTTAAGTTCCTCTGACACGGCCGATTGGTCAATCATAATAACTTCCTGGCGATTTTTCTTTTCTTCTTCATCAAGCTGTCCAGAAAGCCTTGCTGCAGCAGTGCCCTCTTCCTGAGAATAAGCAAAAACTCCAAGTCTGTCAAATTCTGCCCAGGTCACAAACTCGCGCAGCTCATCAAACTCTTCTTCGGTTTCAGTAGGAAATCCCGCAATGAGAGAGGTCCTCAATATAACATCAGGAATCTTTTCCCGAAGTTTCCTTATCACATCGCAAATCTGCGCCTTGTTGGTGCGTCTTCCCATAAGCTTTAATATTCTATCGTTGGCGTGCTGTATAGGTATATCAAAATAATTGCATATTTTCTCTTGCCTTGCCACCGTTTCAATAAGTTCATCGGTAACAAGTTCGGGATAGCAATAATGAAGCCTTATCCATTTGATACCCTCAATCTCGCAAAGCTTATCAAGAAGCTTTGGAAGACAATATTCACCATAAATATCCATGCCATATCTCGTGGTATCCTGAGCAATGACCACAAGCTCACGCACGCCGTTTTGAGCCATTTTTCTGGCTTCTGACACGACGTCTTCAATCTTTCGGCTTCTGTATTTTCCTCTGATAGACGGAATAACACAATATGTGCAGTTGTTGTCACAGCCCTCAGCAATTTTTAAGTATGCCATATACGGCGGTGTGGTAACAACTCTTGGAAGAGTTTCACAGCTCATATATTCGTCCGAGCAATATATTTCCGACTTCCCCGAAATGTGGTTGTTTATTATCTCTGCAATTTTATGATATTCATTTGTGCCAAGAACTATATCTATTTCAGGAATTTCATTGAGCATTTCATCCTTATATCGCTGGCTCATACAACCCGTTACAACAAGGATTCTTTCAGGATGCTTTTTCTTATATTCAATGTGCTCCATTATGCAGTCAATGGATTCTTGTTTTGCATCGTCAATAAATGCACAGGTGTTTATAATCATTATGTCGGCATCTTCCTCGCTGTTTAAAATCTCAAAACCATCTTTTTCAAGAATGCCCAACATTTCTTCTGCATCAACAAGGTTTTTCGAACAACCAAGTGACACAAGTGAAACCTTTTTCAAGCGTCTTCACCTCTCACAACTTTTATTCCAAGATTTTCAAAACATTTGTTTATTTCATAAAGTCCAAAGCCCCGTCTTGCAAGATGAGCTTTTGCCTTTTCAATTTCTTTCCGGTCAGAAAAAACCTTTCCGTCAAATCTAAGCCTTACATATTCTTCAAGCATGGATGCCTCATCAATTTCCGTGTTCCTAAACGCTTTTTCAATAATTGATGATGCAATGCCCTTTTGAATAAGCTCCTGCTTTATTCTGAAAGCACCTTTCATATTAACCAAAAGGCCATCGTGTATGTATGCCTTTGCATATTCCTCATCATTCAAAATCCCTGCTTTGCAAAATTCTGCCACTGTCTGCTCTGCAACTTCACCGGAAATTCCTTTTTGAATGAGTTTCTTATAAACCTCATTCATGGTATACATTTTGAAAGATATCAGCTTTGCGGCTATTTTTTTGGCTTTTTCAAATTCCACAATACCCCGCCTTTACAAAGAGTGGTGCAAAAGCTTTGCCTTGCACCACACCAAATTATCTCTTCTTTGAAGTAGGTTTTGGAACGGGCGAAAATGCCGTTGACATTTCCTGTCCGTCATTCTCATCCTCAGAAATCAATGGGAGTCCAGCTTTTTCTCTTATCTTCTGTTCTATTTCAAAACAAAGGGCTGAGTCTTCAGAAAGAAGCTGTTTAACAGTTTCACGACCCTGACCAAGTTTTTCACCATCATACGAGAACCAGGAGCCGGATTTCTGGATAATTCCAAAATCAACGCCTACATCAACTATGTTTCCTGTCTTGGAAATTCCCTCGCCGTAAATAATATCAAATTCTGCCTCTTTAAAGGGCGGAGCAACCTTGTTTTTCACAACCTTAACCTTTGTATGGTTTCCGATCGCACCATCGTCGCCCTTAACCGTTTCGACACGGCGAACATCAAGTCTTACTGAAGAATAATACTTAAGTGCACGTCCGCCCGCTGTTGTTTCAGGATTACCAAACATAACTCCAACCTTTTCACGAAGCTGATTTATAAAAATTGCTGTTGTGTTTGATTTGCTCACAACCGAAGTAAGCTTTCTAAGAGCCTGAGACATAAGTCTTGCCTGGAGTCCAACGTGCGAATCACCCATAAGACCTTCTATTTCCTGTTTGGGAACAAGTGCCGCAACAGAGTCAATGACAATAACATCTATAGCGCCCGAACGCACCAGCTGTTCGGTTATTTCAAGTGCCTGTTCACCTGTGTCAGGCTGTGACACAATGAGGTCATCAATTCTTACACCAAGTTTTTCAGCATAAACGGGGTCCAGTGCGTGCTCTGCATCAATAAATGCCGCCTCACCGCCTTTTTTCTGTGCCTCAGCAACAATATGAAGAGCAACGGTTGTCTTACCGGAAGATTCAGGCCCATAGATTTCCACAATTCTTCCTCTTGGAACACCGCCTATACCCAAAGCAATATCAAGAGACATAGAGCCCGTGGGAATAGCCTCAACCTCCGCACTTGTTTTTTCGCCAAGGCGCATAACCGCCCCTGCACCATATTGTTTTTCTATCTGTCCAAAGACACTTTCAAGCGCCTTTCTTTTTTCTTCCTGCATTTCACAACCCCGCCTTTCAAAAATCAACAAATCAAGGCACAAGCCCAAGTCCACCAAATTGGATACAAAAGCTTGTACAACTACTACATATTGTAACACAGTTATCATTCAAAGTCAAGATTTAGTCAAAACTATGTTTCTGCAAAATACAAAGTGCTTTTCTGCATTCTTTTTCGAAAAAAGGATTGACACATCTGGCTTTTCATAGTATAATAGCAAAGGTCATTTTGAAAAATTTCGGGATGTGGCCCAGCTTGGTAGGGCACTTCGTTCGGGACGAAGGAGCCGCAGGTTCAAATCCTGTCATCCCGACCAAAAGCACTTGGCATTTTGCTGAGTGCTTTTTATTTTTATCAATATATGCGGCAGACGGTGTGAAAACACTTTGTGTTTTCCTGCATTGCAAAACGCTCTCGCATTTTGTAATCCTACGCTACCGATATGCCACTGGCATATCGTCTTAACGCTTCGGCGCAGGTTCAAATCCTGTCATCCCGACCACCTTAAACCTCAGTAACCAAGCGGTTTCTGAGGTTTTTGCTTTATCTAGAAAAGTGCAAAAAAACGAGTTTGACCACATATTACCCACATTTTATGCCTCAAATACAGTCGTAGCAAGGGTTTGCGCTGTTTTTTAAGTTTAATCTATGCTTTATGACCTTGCTTTTTTATTTTTTCTGTGTTACAATGTATTTAATTAAATAATTAAACTGCCACCGGGTAGTAGATGCGTTAAAGCATTCGTTCGTATATCGTTAGGTCTTTGAAGATATACTTGCGGATGTTTATTTTTTTGGAGGTTCGTTA
>JAZROR010000141.1:0-1605 GCA_045648845.1 Clostridia bacterium | reverse complement strand
CATTGCAGCATCTGGTCAGATATCTCACCGCAATATTGGTGTGAACATATTTTGCGTTCACCGCAACAAACAAAGCATCCATTATATCTCTCCCGTTTCATAGGTCAAATCGTTTTCTGTCTGGTCTTTTATTTTTTCAAGATACCGAAGTGCCTCTTCTTTGGCAATTTCAACATCAAGGGTACGATAATTTCCACATTCAATTTCACTTGCCCCCGGCATTTCCCCGTCATAAACCGAAATTTTTTTAAGAACCGCTTTTACTTCACTGAGCACATCCTTGTGGCAAGCATTCCTCACAAGCAGATAAAACCCCGTCTGACAGCCCATAGGTCCAACATAAATGATATTTTCTCCAATATGGCTGTTTCTAATAAACGTCGCAAAAAGATGCTCAAATGAGTGCATAAGAGCATTGCTCATAACGTCATCGGTATTGGGTTTTCTCATACGCACGTCATAGGTTGTTATGTCACCGTCAATTCTTGATATATAGATTTGTTCCTTTATAAATCTGTGATCAACAGTAAAACTCGCTATTTTTTTCATAAAATCCCGCCTTTTAATCAGTCTTCACTTTAAGCCGTATATTGTATTTATCATAAAAGTATTTGGTGTTCATTTTTTTGTGTCCCAATACTTTTGAAACCTCGTTTTTCTTGCATAAAATTTCAAAATCGCAATTTGAAATCTTTTTGCCCGCTATTTCTTTCTCTATTCTTTCTCTGAAAATAAGACTTTCAACTATCTCGCCAAAGGCCTGATGATATGGCCCTGCCACCACACCGCCATCTTCTTCAAGCTCGTCCGATGAGTGAAGACCCACACGTATAACATCAATACCTGCCTTTTTAAATTCAAGCACCGCGTTTTTAGAAAGCTCAGCCGCAAGCTCTATGGAATACGGCTGGTACTCACCGCTCTTAAAAAGCTGTTCAAGCTTTGTGTCTTTGAGTGTGATTACAGGATAAATCCTCACACAGTCAGGTGAAAGTCCTATTATATCCATCACCGTCTGCATATCCTTTTGTGGAGTCGATGAATACATTCCAATCATCATCTGGTGTCCAAGAGTTATCCCCGCATTTTTTATAAGTCTTGATGCATTGACCACATCCAAAAAACTGTGTCCACGGTTGTTAAGCCAAAGAACTTCATCATCACTGCTCTGTACTCCAAGCTCCACAGTGGTAACGCTATATTTCTTCAAAAGTTCAATTATTTCAGGATTTATATAATCAGGGCGTGTAGAAAGCCGTATTCCTGAAATACAATCAGAAAACTCGCAAGCAACCTTCAAAAAAGCCTCCTGCGTACTGATTTCAAGCCCCGTGAAACTTCCGCCAAAAAAGGCAATCTCCACGGATGAATTTTCCGTATCAATAGTGGACAAGAATTCCTTTATTCGACTTCTCACATAATCAGGAGTAATTTCAGTATCCACCCCAGTTATTTTTCGCTGATTACAAAAAACACAGTCGTGACGGCAACCGCGATGGGGAATGAAAATCGGCAGATTATACTTTCTCATTTTTTGTTTCCCATTTTTTCAAAAGCATCCTTTGCCGCACTTTGTTCCGCATTCTTTCGGCTTTTGCCCTTTCC
>JAZROR010000140.1:0-10969 GCA_045648845.1 Clostridia bacterium | reverse complement strand
TCCTGTTACTGTTATCCAGGCAGGTCCTTGCAGTGTAGTTCAGAAGAAAACAGCCGAAGTTGACGGTTACGTTGCTGTTCAGGTTGGTTTCGAAGACAAAAAAGAAAAGAACGTAAACAAGCCTATGAAAGGTCACTTTGCAAAAGCAGGCGTTGCTCCCAAGAGATATCTCAGAGAGTTCAAGCTTGATGCAGCTAGCGATATGAATGTTGGCGACGAAATCAAAGTTGACATTTTCGAAGCAGGCGAAATTCTTGACGTTACAGGCACAAGCAAAGGTCATGGATACGCTGGCACAATCAAGAGATGGGGCACACACAGAGGTCCTATGACCCATGGTAGCCACTATCACAGAGGCCCCGGTTCACTTGGTGCTTGTTCATCACCTTCACGTGTATTCAAGGGCAAAAAGCTCCCCGGACATTATGGTGTTGACAAGGTTACAATCCAGAACCTCAGTCTTGTGAAGATTGATACAGAACGCAACCTTCTTTTGGTTAAGGGCAGTGTTCCCGGACCTAAGGGCGGATTGCTGGTGGTTAAAAACGCAATTAAGGCTAACGCCTAATCGCGGAGAGGAGGATATAAGATATGCCAAAAGTAGCATTATATAACACAGACGGCAAGGTTGTCGGTGATATAGAATTAAACGAAAAAGTGTTTGGCGCAGAAGTCAGAGCTGACATTATGCACGAAGTAGTTGTTAACTACCTCGCAAACCAGAGACAGGGCACACAGAGCACAAAGACTCGTACAGAAGTCAGCGGCGGCGGAATCAAGCCCTGGAGACAGAAAGGCACAGGCCGTGCAAGACAGGGTAGTATCCGTGCTCCACAGTGGGTTGGCGGTGGCGTAGCGCTCGGTCCCAAGCCCAGAGATTACAGATACTCAGTTAACAAGAAAGTTAGAAGACTCGCTCTTTGCTCAGCACTTTCTTCAAAGGTTGCGAACAGCGAAATTATCGTTCTTGACAGCCTTACACTTGATGAAATCAAGACAAGCCGCATGGCAGAGATTCTCAAAAATCTCAACGTAACAGAAAAGGCACTTATCGTTCTCGCTGACAACGACAAAAACGTTGTTCTTTCAGCAAGAAACATCGAAGGCGTTGATACAACATTCGTTGGTGCAATCAACACATATGAGGTGCTGAAGTCTACAAAGTGCATCATCACAAAGGATGCAGCTTTAAAACTTGAGGAGGTGTACGCATAATGAATATGACATCTCATGATATTATCAAAAGACCTATCATAACAGAACAGAGTATGGAAGGCGTTGCAGAAAAGAAGTACACTTTTGAAGTAGCAAAATCTGCTAACAAAATCCAGATTAAGAAAGCTGTTGAAGAAATCTTCAAGGTAAAAGTTCAGAAAGTAACAACCATCAACTATGACGGAAAAGTTAAGCGCATGGGCGTTCACATCGGCAAAAGAGCTGATTGGAAGAAGGCCGTTGTAAAACTTACCGCTGACAGCAAGACAATCGAGTTGTTCGAGAACTAATCGACACGAAAAATCGTAGATTAAGGAGATGTAAAAATGGGAATTAGAAAATATAATCCTACAACACCTTCGCTGCGTCAGATGACTGTTTCTACATTTGAAGAAATCGATAAAGTGGCTCCCGAGAGATCACTCCTTCGTCCTCTTCCTAAGAAAGCCGGTCGTAACTCTTACGGCAGAATAACAGTTAGACATCGTGGCGGCGGTACAAAAAGAAAATACAGAGTAATCGATTTCAAGAGAAATAAGGACAATATGCCCGCAACAGTTCTCTCAATCGAGTACGATCCCAACAGAAGCGCAAACATCGCACTTCTTCAGTATGAAGACGGAGTTAAGACATATATCATCGCTCCTCTTTCACTCAAGAAAGGTGACGTAGTTGTTTCAGGTAAGGGTGCAGATATCAAACCCGGAAACACATTGCTCATTTCAGATATCCCTGTTGGTACACTTATTTACAACATTGAGCTTTATCCCGGCAAGGGCGGACAGTTGGTTCGCAGTGCAGGCACATTCGCACAGCTTATGGCTAAAGAAAACGGCTATGCACAGGTAAGACTTCCTTCCGGTGAAGTTAGACTTGTAAGACTTGATTGTCGTGCAACCATCGGTCAGGTTGGTAACACAGATTTTGAAAACATCAACATCGGTAAAGCCGGCAGAAAACGTCATATGGGCTTCAGACCCACAGTTCGTGGTGTTGTTATGAACCCGAACGACCATCCTCACGGTGGTGGTGAAGGTAAGTCACCTATCGGTAGACCCTCACCTGTTACTCCTTGGGGTAAACCTGCTCTTGGTTACAAGACAAGAGACAAGAAGAACAAGACTGACAAGTTCATCGTTAAGCGTCGTAACGCTAAATAAATTTAAGGAGGTCATTTCATGGGTCGTAGTATTAAAAAGGGACCTTTCGTTGATGCGAAGCTCATTGCAAAAATCGTAGCAATGAACGAGAAAAACGAAAAAGTCGTTATTAAAACATGGTCAAGAGCATCTACTATATTTCCTGAAATGGTTGGACACACTATTGCGGTTTATGACGGCAGAAAACATGTTCCGGTTTATGTAACTGAGGATATGGTTGGTCATAAGCTTGGAGAATTCGCTCCAACCAGAACTTACAAAGGTCATGCAGGTGCTAAAACTTCCAAGTAATCTTTTGGATTTTATAATCACAAATAAATCTTTGTGATATCAATAAGAAAGGAGCTTTATACAATGGAAGCAGTTGCAAAAGTAACTCATGTACGCATCGCTCCCAGAAAGGTGCGTATAGTTATAGATTTAATCAGAAACAAGCCCGTTGGCGTTGCACTTGGTATCCTCAAGAACACACCAAAGGCTGCAAGTCCTGTAGTTGAAAAACTTCTCAAGTCTGCTATGGCAAACGCTGAGAACAACTACAATATGAACGTTGAAAATCTTTATGTTTCAGAAGTATTTGCGGATCAGGGTCCTACACTTAAGAGAGTTCAGGCTAGAGCTCAGGGACGTGCATTCAGAATTAACAAAAAGACAAGTCACATTACTTTGAAACTTAAGGAAAAGGAATAATCTTTCAAAAAGGAGGTAATTTAGCATGGGTCAGAAGGTTAATCCCCACGGTATCCGAGTTGGTATTATCAAAGACTGGGATTCACGTTGGTACGCTGACAAAAAGAGCTACGGCGACAATCTTGTAGAAGACTACAAGCTCAGAGCTTTTCTTAAGAAAAAGCTTTTCCTTGCCGGAGTTGACAAAATTGAAATTGAAAAATTTGCAAACAAAATTCGTCTTTCTATCCACGCTGCAAAGCCCGGTATCGTTATCGGTAAAGGCGGTAGTGAAATCGACAAGCTCAAGAAGGACGTTGAAACACTTACAGGAAAATCAGTTATCCTCAATGTAATCGAGGTAAAAACACCTGATTTGTGTGCACAGCTCGTTGCTGAAAACATTGCATCACAGCTGGAAAGACGTATTTCTTTCAGAAAAGCTATGAAGCAGTGCATGACAAGAACAATGAAACTTGGTGCAAAAGGTATCAAGACAGCAGTTTCAGGTCGTGTAGGCGGCGCAGAAATCGCTCGTACAGAACAGTATCACGAGGGTACAATTCCGCTTCAGACACTCAGAGCTGACATTGATTACGGCTTTGCTGAAGCTGATACAACTTACGGTAAGCTCGGCGTAAAGGTTTGGATTTACAAAGGCGAAGTTCTTGCCGAAGGTAAAAAAGTAAAGGAAACAAAGGCTCCTGCCAAGAAAAGGGAAGGAGGAAACAAATAATGTTATCACCAAAAAGAGTTAAGTTCAGACGTGTTATGCGTGGTAGAATGAAGGGTAAGGCTTCTCGCGGCAACAAAGTTGTTTACGGCGATTTTGGTCTTCAGGCTCAGTCACCTGCTTGGATTACAAGCAACCAGATTGAAGCAGCCCGTATCGCAATGACTCGTTATACAAAGAGAGGCGGTCAGGTTTGGATTAAGATATTCCCTGACAAGCCTGTAACAGAGAAACCTGCTGAAACTCGTATGGGTAGCGGTAAAGGTTCACCTGAGTACTGGGTAGCAGTTGTTAAACCCGGCAGAATATTATTTGAAATCGGCGGTGTTAGTGAAGAAGTAGCCAGAGAGGCTATGCGTCTTGCTATGCACAAGCTTCCTCTCAAATGTAAGTTTGTGAGAAAAGCCGATCAGGAAATGGAAGGTGAAATGTAATGAAAATAAATGAGATTAGAGACCTTTCATCACAGGAAATTGTTGATAAAATTCAGGACCTCAAAGAAGAGCTTTTCAATCTTCGCTTTCAGAACGCAATGAATCAGTTGGATAATCCCATGAGAATCGTTGCAGTTAAAAAGGATATCGCAAAGCTTAAGACGGTTTTGAAAGAACAAGAGCTTGGCCTTAATGCCAACATAAACAAATAGGAGGTGTAGGGTCTAATGGAAGAAAAACGCAACTATCGTAAAACCCGTGTAGGCGAGGTTGTAAGCGACAAGATGGACAAAACTATCGTTGTTGCTATCAAAGACAGCGTTAAGCACCCGGTTTACAAAAAGGTTATGAAGAACACCTATAAGCTCAAGGCTCACGATGAAAACAACGAGTGCCGCGTAGGTGACAAAGTAAAGGTTATGGAGACCAGACCTCTTTCTAAAGACAAGAGATGGAGATTGGTTGAAATCGTTGAAAAAGCTAAATAAATTGGCTTTAAGACAAGATGCAGTTTGCATCTTAGAATTGATATCTTAAGGATAGGAGGAAATCCATTATGGTACAACAGCAGACTTTGCTTAAGGTTGCTGACAACAGCGGTGCTAAAGAACTTATGTGCATCCGTGTTCTCGGCGGCTCATACAGACGTTACGGCAACATCGGCGATGTTATCGTTGCTTCAGTTAAAAAAGCAGCTCCTGGCGGTGCTGTTAAAAAGGGCGATGTTGTAAAAGCGGTTATCGTACGCAGTGTTCAGGGCGTAAAGAGAGCTGACGGCTCAAAAATCAGATTTGATGAAAACGCAGCAGTTATCATCAAGGACGACAAAACTCCCAGAGGAACTCGTATCTTTGGCCCAATCGCCAGAGAACTTCGTGAAAAAGAGTATATGAAGATTTTGTCTCTTGCTCCGGAGGTTCTGTAAAGATTTTAAAACCTGAAACGTTTTTTCGTTCTCTTGGCGAAACACCCGATAGGGCGGAAAGACATCGGATGATTTTAAATTAGTAATTCCTGAGTAAAAGCGAAAGGAGGAAAAATCATGTTGAAAATGCACGTTAAAACCGGTGACAATGTTATTGTTCTTTCCGGTAAAGATAAGGGCAAGAAAGGCAAGGTTCTTTCAGTAAACCCTGTTAAACGTACAGTTATCGTTGAAGGTGTTTCTATTGCATCAAAGCACAAGAAACCTCGTCGTATGGGCGAAGCTGGCGGAATCATCAGCCAGGAAACTCCCATATACGCAAGCAAGGTTATGAACATCTGCGGCAAATGTGGTGCTCCTACAAGAGTTGGCAGAAAGGTTCTGGAGGACGGCAAGCACGTTCGTTACTGCAAGAAATGCGGAGAAACATTTGGTGAATAATTTTTAATTCATGAAAGGAGGTAAGCGATAATGAGACTTGAAGAACGTTATACAAAAGAAATCAAAGACGCTCTTATGAAGAAATTCGAATACAAGAGCGTTATGCAGATTCCAAAGCTTGACAAAGTAGTTATCAATGTCGGCGTTGGTGAAGCAAAAGAAAATTCAAAGGCTATTGATTATGCTATGAACGACCTTGCTTTGATTACCGGCCAACAGCCTGTTATCACAAAAGCAAAGAAGTCTGTGGCTTCATTTAAAGTCAGAGAAGGTATGAATATTGGTTGTAAGGTTACTCTCCGTGGTGCGAAGATGTACGAGTTTGTTGACAGATTGTTCAACGCAGCTCTCCCACGTGTTCGTGACTTCAGAGGTATCAACCCCAATTCCTTCGACGGCAGAGGAAACTATTCACTGGGTATTAAGGAACAGCTTATTTTCCCGGAAATAGACTATGATAAGATTGATAAAATCCGTGGTATGGATATCATTTTTGTTACAACAGCAAAGACCGACGAAGAAGCTCGTGAGCTTCTCACACTTATGGGTGCTCCCTTTACAAGATAGTAAAGAAGCGTTTGCTTGAACAAAATTGTCCATTGAAAAATCAGAAATGGAGGAGATTAAAGCTTATGGCAAAAAAGGCTATGGTTTTAAAACAGCAGAAAGAACAGAAGTATTCTACCCGTGAATACAACAGATGCAAAATCTGCGGAAGACCCCACGCTTATCTTCGTAAGTTTGGCATCTGCAGAATCTGCTTCAGAGAACTTGCTTACAAAGGTCAGATTCCCGGAGTGAAGAAAGCATCCTGGTAAAGGGTAATACAGACGTTTTGTCTGAAAAGTAAAATTTTAATTTAAAAGGAGAGTCAAGTGGCTAATTGATTGGATACGGATAGCCAAACTGACTCACAAAATCCGATAAAAAGGAGGATAAATATGCACATCACAGATCCAATAGCAGATATGCTTACAAGAATAAGAAATGCTAACAACCAGAGACACGCGACAGTTGATATTCCTGCATCAAACATGAAAAAAGCTATTGCAAAAATTTTGCTTGATGAAGGATATGTAAAGAATGTTGAGTATATTGATGATAGCACACAGGGCGTAATTCGCGTTACTCTTAAATATGCTGAGAACAAGCAGAAGGTTCTTACAGGCCTTAAGAGAGTTTCAAAGCCTGGTCTCAGAATATACGCATCAAAGGAAGAACTTCCTCAGGTTCTTAAAGGACTTGGTATTGCCATTATCTCTACATCAAAGGGTATAATGACAGACAAAGAAGCCCGCAAACAGAACGTAGGCGGCGAAGTTCTCGCATTTATTTGGTAAGGAAGGAGGAATAAACTATGTCTCGTATAGGAAAGCAGCCTATCACAATACCTGCTGGTGTTGATGTTACAATAGGTGCAAACAATGAAATTACAGTTAAAGGCGCAAAAGGAACTTTGGTTCAGACAATGTCTCCTGAAATGACAATCAAAAAAGACGGCGATGCTATCGTTGTTGAACGTCCTTCAGACCAGAAAGAACACAGAGCTCTCCACGGCCTTACAAGAACTCTTATCGCTAACATGGTTACAGGTGTTTCTGAAGGTTACAAGAAAGAACTTGAAATCAACGGTGTTGGTTACAGAGCAGCGAAACAGGGCAACAAGCTCGTTATGAACCTTGGTTATTCACATCAGGTTGAAATGGAAGAAATCGACGGCATAAAAATCGATGTTCCTCAGCCTAACCAGATTATCATTTCAGGTTATGACAAGCAGAAGGTTGGTCAGTTTGCCGCACAGGTAAGAGAAAAGAGACCGCCTGAACCTTATAAGGGTAAAGGTATCAAGTACGTTGAAGAAGTTATCAGAAGAAAAGAAGGTAAGACAGGTTCTAAGAAGAAATAAAATATTTTTACTTAGTCCTATGCCTCTTGTATCTTAGGAAATAACTTATTTGAGGTATATTTACACTAAACCGCAAGGAGGTGCAATTTAAAATGATTAAAAGAAAAAGTAGCGAAGAGGCTAGACGCGCAAGACACGCAAGAGTTCGTAAAAAAGTTTCAGGAACAACTGAGGTGCCAAGACTTTGCGTTTACAGAAGTCTCAAGAATATATACGCACAGATTATTGACGATACAACCGGCAAAACTTTGGTTTCAGCATCAACACTTGACGCTGACCTCAAGGCAAACTACGGTGGCAACAAAGATGCTGCTAAAGCGGTTGGAATGGCTGTTGCAAAGAAAGCATTGGAAGCAAACATCAAGACTGTCGTTTTCGACAGAGGCGGATATGTTTATCACGGCAGAGTTGCAGAACTTGCTGCAGGTGCTCGTGAAGGCGGTTTGGAATTCTAATATTTTGCAAAGACAAAATTGTCAATTAAATTGAAAGAGGTGAAAACACACAATGGCAGAAAGAGTAGAGATAACAAAAAAGCAAGAGCGTATTGATGCAAGTACGCTTGACATAAAGGAAAAAGTAGTTTCTCTTAATCGTGTATCAAAAACTGTTAAGGGTGGTAGAACAAGCAGATTCAGCGCCCTCGTAGTTGTTGGTGACGAGAACGGTCATGTTGGTTATGGCATGGGTAAGGCAGCCGAAGTTCCGGATGCAATCCGCAAGGCTATCGACGAAGCTAAGAAAAACATGATTACTGTTCCCATGGTAAAAACTACTATTCCTCATGAAATCATCGGTGAATTCGGCGCAGGCAGAGTTCTTCTCAAGCCCGCTGCAGAAGGTACTGGTGTTATTGCCGGTGGTCCCGCGCGTGCGGTTTTGGAACTTGCTGGCATCCGTGATATCAGAACAAAATGTCTCAGAAGCAACAACCCCAAGAACGTTGTATCTGCAACTGTTCAGGCGCTCGCTGCTCTTAAGAGCATTGAAGATGTTGCAAAGCTCAGAGGCAAAAAACCCGAAGAAATTTTGGGTTAAGTAGTTTACGACCAAGAGAGATAGGAGGTTTTTTCCTTGGCAAACACATTGAAAGTAACACTTGTAAAAAGTACAATTGGTTGCAAAAAGGATCAGATTGCTACAGTTGAAGCTCTTGGCTTAAGAAAGCTTCATATGTGCGTTGAGAAACCTGACAATCCTCAGATCAGAGGTATGATTTTCAAAGTTTCTCATCTGGTTTCGGTTGAAGAAGCGTAAATTTTCGCTTCAAAGTATTGATTTTATAATTTAAAGAGGAGGTGTACTCAATGAAACTTCATGAATTATCTCCGAGCGAGGGCTCAAAGAAAGATAGATTCAGAGTAGGCAGAGGTCACGGTAGCGGTAACGGCAAAACAGCAGGCAGAGGCCACAAAGGTCAGAATGCCCGCAGCGGCGGCGGTGTTCGTCCCGGTTTTGAAGGTGGTCAGATGCCTATCTACAGAAGACTTCCAAAACGTGGCTTTACAAATATTTTTGCAAAGGAATTCGTTTCTGTTAACGTAGAAGTTCTTAACAAGCTGGACTGCAGCGAAGTTACTGCTGAAGTGCTCAAAGAAAACGGCATCATTTCAAAGGTTTGTGATGGAGTTGTTTTCCTTGGCCGCGGTGAAGTTAACAAAGCTTTCACAGTTAAGGCTAAAAGATTCAGCAAAACAGCAGAAGAAAAGATTATTGCTGCCGGTGGAAAGGTTGAGGTGGTATAAATGTTTGAAACAATTAGGAATGCATGGAAAATTGCAGACCTGAGAAAGAAAATCCTTTATACCCTCGGTATGATTATCATTTTCAGACTTGGTTCTGTTATTCCTGTTCCGTTGCTTGACCCATCACAGCTCAAAATGATGTTTGAAAGCACAAACAACTCGCTTTTTGGCTTCATTGACTTGGTGTCAGGTGGTGCGTTCCAGAATACAACCATCTTCGCAATGAGTATTACGCCTTACATCAACGCTTCCATTATTATGCAGCTTCTCTGTGTGGCTATTCCCGCACTTGAGAGACTTCAGAAGGAAGGCGAAGAAGGCAGAAAGAAAATTGCTGAGATTCAGAGAGTGGCAACTGTTGTTTTGGCTCTTATCCAGGCTACAGGACTTTATTTCTTGCTCAAGAGTTACAACGCTGTTACAATGACAGGCTTCTGGCCCGCTGTTGTAATCGTTATTACTCTTTCAGCAGGTACAGCGTTCCTTATGTGGCTTGGTGAACAGATTACCGAAAAGGGCGTTGGTAACGGTATCTCGCTTATAATCTTTGCAGGTATCATTTCAAGCGGTCCTACTGCTGTTACATCACTTTATCAGTATATGATGAACGGCACAATGGGCGTTATTGGAGCAATCCTTTTGGTAATCGTGGCACTTGTTGTAGTAGGCTTTGTTGTTGCTATGAACAATGCTGAAAGAAGAATTTCTGTTCAGTATGCTAAGCGTGTAGTGGGCAGAAAGATGTATGGTGGACAGAGCACTCATATTCCGATTAAGGTTGCATCTGCAGGCGTTATTCCGGTTATCTTTGCTATGTCAATCATGGCATTCCCTGCAACAATCGCGTCATTCTTCGGCGTTCAGGCCGGCGACAGCGGTTTCTGGGGAGGATTCCTCAAAGTGTTCTCACCAAATCACTGGGCATATGCGGTTCTTTATTTCTTCCTTATTATCTTCTTCACATATTTCTACACAGCTATTCAGTTCAATCCGATTGAAATGGCTAACAATATGAAGAAGAACGGAGGATTTATTCCCGGTATCCGTCCGGGCCGTCCTACATCAGATTTCATAAGCCGTGTTCTTTCAAAGATTACACTGGCTGGAGCTATCTTCCTTGCGATAATTGCTATAATTCCGATTTTCATGAACTACGGACTGAAGATAAACAATTTCTCAATAGGCGGAACATCATTACTCATCGTGGTTGGTGTTGCTCTTGAAACAGTAGATCAGCTTGAATCACAGATGCTTATGAGACATTATAAAGGATTTTTGGAATAATTTTTTGGAGCGTTTGCTCCGTGGCTTTACAGGGGATACTCGTGGGTGTGAGTTTCACATCCGGGTAGCCCCTTGTGGAGTTTTTAGGATTATGTGAATTAAAAGCTCACAAGGGCTATCAATTTTTTAATGTTAGATTTAGTAAATGACAAAATTAAGGGGTAAATAAAATGAAACTTATTATTTTGGCAGCACCTGGCGCGGGAAAAGGAACTCAAGCTGAGGTTTTGAGCAAACATTTTAATATTCCCACGA
Source organism: Clostridia bacterium (assembly GCA_045648845.1). GTDB lineage: Bacteria > Bacillota > Clostridia > Monoglobales > Monoglobaceae > SIG440. The sequence goes on along the minus strand of JAZROR010000140.1, from coordinate 202 downwards.
TTTCAACTGGTGCAATCCTTCGAAAAAATATTGCGGATGGCACAGACTTAGGAAAAATTGCTGAAAATTACATCAATGACGGAAAGTTCGTTCCGGATGATTTAATGATAGATATTGTAAAAAAGAGATTGAGTGAAGATGACTGCAAAGAGGGCTTTATCCTTGATGGTTTTCCAAGAAATATAGCTCAGGCAGAAGCTCT
>JAZROR010000139.1:0-5181 GCA_045648845.1 Clostridia bacterium | reverse complement strand
CCATTACCCACAAGTATTTTATACTCTTCAGTGGGTATTTCCTGAATTCCAAAATTTTTAAGGGTCATATTCCCAAAATACGCAATGGTATCAAGGGTATTAAGAAGTGTGCCATCAAGGTCAAAAATACAAGCTTTTATCATTTTAAAAATCCCTCCGTGCAGGAAACACCTGCATATATCACCAAAAAAAACAGCGGCTCTTTTCTGAGAGCCGCTATAATTTTAATTTAATTATACAAGTTCCAAAACTGAAACTTCAGCAGCGTCACCACGTCTGGGACCAACTTTGATAATTCTTGTATAACCACCGTTACGCTCAGCGTATTTGGGAGCAATTTCACTGAACAATTTTGTAACAACGTCTTCTTTTGTGATAAACGCAAGAGCCTGACGTCTTGTGTGAAGTGTGTCCTTCTTGCCAAGTGTAATCATTTTCTCAGCCAACTTCTGAACTTCCTTAGCACGAGTGGTAGTTGTTTCAATCTTACCTGCTTCGAGGAAAGAAGTTGTGAGATTTCTAAGCATTGCTATTCTCTGATCTGTGGGTCTTCCCAACTTTCTCTGGTGTGCCATACTATCACCTCTTTCAATAAATCTTCACCGAAATTTTAATTTCGGAGGAATTAGTCTTCGTTTGTTGCAAGAGCAAGGTCCATACTTTCAAGCTTTGCAATAACCTCTTCAAGCGACTTGCGACCAAGGTTTCTTACCTTCATCATGTCGTTTTCGCTGCGGTTTGTCAAATCCTGAACTGTGTTGATACCAGCTCTCTTCAAACAGTTGTAAGAACGCACTGAAAGGTCAAGCTCTTCGATTGTTGTCTCTAAAACTTTTTCTTTCTTGCTTTCTTCTTTCTCAATCATGATTTCTGCGTTTTTCGCACTTTCAGACAAATCGATGAAGAGATTTAAATGTTCATTGAGTATCTTCGCGCCCAAGCTGACTGCATCAGGAGGATTGATTGTTCCATCAGTCCAAACCTCAAGAGTAAGCTTGTCATAGTCTGTTATCTGACCAACTCTGGTGTTTTCAACTGTATAGTTAACCTTCATAACAGGTGTATAAATTGAATCCACCGGAATAACGCCGATTACCGGCTGAAGAAGCTGCTTGTTTCTGTCAGCAGAAACATAGCCGCGTCCCTTGTCAATAACTATTTCCATAAAGAGTTTTGCATCTTCATTGAGCTTTGCAATATGCAAGTCGCCATTGATAATTTCAACGTCTGAATCGCATTTAATATCACGAGCGCAAATTTCGCCTGCACCCTCATGGTTGATGTAAATTGTTTTGGGACCGTCTGAATGAAGTTTAATCGCCAGCTTCTTTATGTTGAGAATAATTTCTGTAACATCCTCCGCAACGCCGGGGATAGTGGAAAATTCGTGCAAAATACCGTCAATTTTAACGGAATTTACAGCCACACCGGGAAGGGATGAGAGAAGAATTCTTCTGAGCGAGTTACCCAAAGTTGTGCCGTATCCTCTTTCGAGAGGCTCTACAACAAATTTGCCGTAGCTTTCGTCTTCTGATACGTGAACACATTCAACTCTTGGCTTTTCTATTTCTATCATATTTAGCCCTCCTACTCAATTTCTTTAACACAACGCTACAAAGCCATAGGCCCTTGCAAAAGCATTGTGATTCCGCCACAAAATGGGGCAGAAAACCGGATACAGTCTATTATTTGCTGTAATACTCAACAATCAAGTGTTCTTCGATTGGAAGATCGATATCTTCTCTTTCAGCAAAAGCAACAACTCTGCCTTCAAGAGTATCCTTGTTCATATCAAGCCACTTGGGAACGATTCTTGATTCTGTTGAAGCGAGAACAGCGTCAAATTTTGAGCTCTGACGGCTTGTTTCGCAAAGAGTAATTACATCTCCAACTTTAACAAGGTAAGAAGGAATGTTAACCTTCTTTCCGTTTACCAAAAAGTGTGCGTGTGAAACCAGCTGTCTTGCTTCGGGTCTTGAAACCGCGAAACCAAGTCTGTAAACAACATTGTCAAGACGTCTTTCAACTAATGAAAGAAGGTTTTCACCTGTAACACCTGCCATCTTATTAGCCATTTCGAAATAATGAGCGAACTGACCTTCGAGTATGCCATAAGCGCGTCTAACTTTCTGTTTTTCTCTGAGCTGAGTTCCGTACTCAGAAAGCTTACGTCTGCCCTGACCGTGCTGACCAGGAGCATAAGCGCGTCTTGTAATAGCACATTTATCTGTATAACATCTGTCGCCCTTTAAGAACAACTTCTGTCCTTCACGTCTGCATATTCTGCAAACTGATTCTGTATATCTAGCCATGGTATAATTTCACCTCCTAAAATTTCCTAACCGAACTATACACGTCTTCTCTTGGGGGGTCTGCAACCGTTGTGAGGAATCGGTGTAACGTCCTTAATCATATTAACCTCAAGACCTGCAACCTGAAGAGCACGGATTGCTGCTTCACGACCGCTACCAGGTCCTTTTACGTATACTTCAACATATTTGAGACCGTGTTCCATAGCAGCTTTCGCAGCTGTTTCTGCTGCCATCTGTGCTGCGAATGGAGTGCTCTTTTTTGAACCTCTGAATCCCAAACCACCAGCTGATGCCCATGAAATAGCGTTTCCTGCAACATCGGTGATTGTAACGATTGTATTGTTAAAGGTTGACTTGATATGAGCCGCACCACGTTCAATATTTTTCTTTTCTCTACGACGTCTGGTTTTCTTGACTGCCTTTGCCATAGTAAATTTCACCTCCTGATTTTAACGGAGTCTTACGAGAATCCGTAAAGACACAGTTTCAATTCAAATCTTATTTCTTTTTGTTGGCCATAGTCTTTCTTGGGCCTTTTCTGGTTCTTGCATTTGTCTTTGAACGCTGTCCTCTTACAGGAAGGTTTTTCCTGTGACGAAGACCTCTGTAACAGTTGATTTCAATGAGACGCTTGATGTCGAGCGCAATATCACGACGAAGGTCACCTTCAACGTTATACTTGTCGATTTCAGCTCTAAGGGTTGAAACCTCGTCCTCAGTCAAATCGCGAACTCTTGTGTCAGGATTGATGCCTGTAGCAGCAAGAATCTTCTTTGATGTGGAAAGGCCTATACCGAAGATATAGGTAAGTCCAATCTCAACTCTCTTCTCATTTGGTAAGTCAACACCTGCAATACGTGCCATACTTTCATTCACCTCCGAATAATTTTTCTTTTTTGAAAAGTGTAATGCGGAGCAGAATTTCACTTACAGCGAAAATTTCGCCTTCATCAGCTTAAACAAATTGGCGTATAAGCCTGACTCTGCTCACACAAAGCTAATAATTTTTTTGCAATTTATCCCTGTTTCTGTTTGTGACGGGGGTTTTCGCAAATAACCATAACCTTGCCTTTTCTTTTGATCACTTTGCACTTTTCACAAATAGGTTTAACTGAAGGTTGTACTTTCATTGCTCCTTCACCTCCTAAAAAAGTTACGATAGCTTGTACCTAAGTCCAAAGCTAACCGATTTATTATATCATCAATTTTCACTTGTGTCAATACCCAATTTAAGCTGTTACAGTGAATTATTTCCATAATTTTGAAGGGTTAAACCCCGAAAAAACTATGAATTTGTTCCAAATCGCCTTGATAATTACACAAAATTCCTTTTTGACATAAAAACCGCTTATGCCCAAGACTAAGCCACTCGCCGCTCGTCTTATTATTTTGCTCTCCAGGTAATTCTTCCCTTTGTAAGGTCATACGGAGAAATTTCAACCGTAACCTTGTCGCCGGGTAAGATTCGGATATAGTGCATTCTGAGTTTTCCTGAAATGTGTGCCAGAATTTTGTGGCCGTTTTCAAGTTCTACCTGAAACATCGCATTTGGAAGCGCCTCAAGCACTGTTCCTTCTATTTCCAAAACATCTTCCTTTGCCATTTTTTCTTCACCTCCTTAAAAGCATATATAAACTCAAGGTCAAAAGCCCTTAAGCATTTATTTCTTCTTCAAATTCCGCAATCGCTCTGCGGAGCTCGGTGTTTGTAACCTTGCCCTCTTCAGAAAGCTTTGCAATTATATATTCGCTTTTTTCACCAACAGCCTTTATGTGCTTGTTCTTTTTCTTTTTCGGCTTATCTGATTTGTGCAAATCGCCATCACAGATATAAGCAAAATTTTCCTCTGTGGCTACCACAATATAATGTCTGCCGCTGTCCCTTCCCATTTTCGAGAAGACCACATCACCAATACTGAATTTTTCTTCCATTATACTTTACACCTCATAGTAATTTTGATTATTCACATAAAGTCAAAATGTATGGTTCTCCATTTGTAACAAGAACTGTATTTTCATAGTGTGCCGAAAGCTTTCCGTCAGCAGTATAAACCGTCCAGTCATCATCACCCACAAAAATTTCGCGGTTTCCCTGATTTACCATAGGTTCAATCGCCAAACACATTCCGGGGCGAAGTCTGATTCCACGATGTCGCGGATCAAAATAGTTCGGGATTTCCGGGTCTTCGTGAAGCTGATGACCAATTCCGTGACCGCAGTATTCTCGCAGTACACTAAACCCATTTTCTTCAGCAATTCGCTGAATTTCAGCCGAAACATCAGAAATACGATATCCCTCTTTTGCAAACTTTATGCCTTCAAAAAAGCTTTCTTTTGTGACATCAATAAGTTTTTGTGCCTCAGCCGAAATCTCACCAACACCCACAGTCCTTGCAGCATCTCCGTGATAACCCTTATAGCAGGCACCCACATCAAAGCTGACAATATCGCCCTCTTTGAGCGTTCTTTTTGACGGAATTCCGTGAATTACTTCGTCATTGATGCTTATGCAAACGCTGCCTGGGAACCCGCCATAGCCTTTAAAGGACGGAACACATCCGTTATCCCTGATATATTTTTCAGCGGCTCTGTCAAGCTCAAGTGTTGAAACTCCGGGTTTAACCAATTTTTCAAGGAGCTTAAGTGTTTCACCCGTCACCTTGCCTGCAACTTTCATATATTCAATTTCAGTTTTGGATTTAATTGTTACCATTTTAAACTCTCCGATGTATCAAACCTTATGGTGTTCAATTTCCGCAAGCCTAACCTTCAAGTGCCTTAAGAACAGCCTCAGTTGTGTCTGCAATACCATCCTTACCAACAGCTGTTTTAAGCATCCCGCGATCAGCATAGAATTTTTTGAGAGGCTC
>JAZROR010000138.1:0-5236 GCA_045648845.1 Clostridia bacterium | reverse complement strand
CCTCGAAGCCTGACCTGAAAGGGAATAGGGCTCCCCAAAAACGGCAGTTTTTTGGGAAGAGGAAAAGTTGCGAAGTATAATAGAGGCTTTTGTAAAGCAAAAGCTGAAAAAACGTAGCAAACTTTGACGAGGGCTGATAGCCCAGCTGGTTAGAGCACACGCCTGATAAGCGTGAGGTCGGTGGTTCGAGTCCACTTCAGCCCACCACAATTTTTTTAGAAATTGTGTTCCCAATCAAATATGGGGGTGTAGCTCAGTTGGGAGAGCACCTGCCTTGCAAGCAGGGGGTCAGGAGTTCGACTCTCCTCATCTCCACCAAAAAAAGACATCTTGAAGATGTCTTTTTTCATTATACATACTACTGGAGTACTTAACTATGAAAAAAATTATTATCTCACTGCTGATTACACTATTGATACTTATAACAGGATGCATAAGTGAACAAAACACCAGCGCCACTCTTGACTTTTCCTTTTCTGAAAATATCGGGACAAAGCTTGCTGATATTTACGATGTCCTTGATATTTCCGAAGACGAACTCGCAGAAGATACTTCCCCCGGTATGTTTTGTTTTAGTGCCCCGGTATCATATAACGGCACTGACCTTACCAAATATCTTCTTTTCACCGTAGCTGATGATACCTTGTACGGTGGCGGATACTTTTATATTACGGACGGCAAAAGTGATGCTGCGTGGAATCTGCTCCAAAATATAAAAAATGAGCTAACTGAAAGATACGGAGAGCCCACCACATATCCGGGACTTGCAAACCGCATTTCAGTGTTGGAAAACTTTGATGACTGCAAAACTCCTGCTGAATATACCGAAAGCTGGAGCACGGCAGACGATAATAAAGGTGAAATCAAACTGACACTTATGGCACTTGAGAATAGACTTTCAATACAAGTCCAATATGCTGCATCCAATTTAAAGTAAATGAACAGCCCCCAAACGTTTTGTTTGGGGGCTTTGTCATAGCCTCTTTATCTCAAAAACATTTTAAGAAGCGTGCCATAAATCTTTCTGTTGTATGGCTGATAGCGCATAGGTAAATCCATAAAGGTCTTTTTGTCCACTATGCTTTTTGTGTGAGAAAAGGCATCAAATCCAACTTTGCCGTGATATGCACCCATACCGCTCTCACCAACGCCTCCAAAGCCCATTTCACTTGTCGCAAGGTGAATAACCACATCGTTGACACAACCGCCTCCAAATTGAATTCTGCCCAAAATCCCATCAATGTGTTTTTTATTCTGCGAGAATATGTACAGCGCAAGGGGCTTTTCTCTGTCTTTTAAAATTTCATATACATCTTCAAACTTTTCAAATGTTATTACCGGCAAAATCGGTCCGAATATTTCCTCACCCATCACCGCATCATCAAAGGTTACATTTCTCATAACCGTAGGCTCAATTTGAAGAGTCTGTTTGTCAAATCCTCCGCCGATAACAACCTTGTCTTTTTCAATCAAGCCAAGCAGCCTTTCAAAATGCTTTTCGTTGACAATTTTTCCGTAATCTTTATTGTCAAGCGGATTTTCACCATACTGTTTCTTTATCTGTCGTTTTATTTCTTTTATAAATTCCTCTTCCACAGACTTTTCACAAAGAATATAATCTGGAGCAACACAAGTCTGTCCACAATTTAGGAACTTGCCGAAAACTATTCTCTTGGCAGCGAGCTTGATTTTTGCAGATGAATCAACAATACACGGACTCTTTCCTCCAAGTTCAAGCACAGCAGGGGTAAGGTGCTCCGCACAACGTCTGAGAACTTCCTTTCCCACATTCTTGCTCCCTGTAAAGAATACCATATCAAACTTTTTATCAAGAAGCTGGGCATTTTCTTTTCTGCCACCTGTCACAACAGCGACAAACTCCTCCCGAAAACATTCCCTCAAAATCTTTTCTATGATCTTGCTCGTATGGGGCGAATATGCGCTGGGCTTAACAATTGCAGTATTCCCTGCAGCGATTGCGTCCGCCAAAGGCTCAATGGTAAGCAAAAATGGATAATTCCATGGACTCATTATCAACACATTGCCATACGGAGAGGGTTTTTTGAAGCTGACCGAAGCAAATTGCGGAATTGGTGTATAAACTATTTTTCTTTTTGAAAATCGTCCTAAATGCTTTATCATATAGCTGATTTCAGTAAGAGATAATCCCACCTCACACATAAAGCCTTCAAAATCGCTTTTGCCAAGGTCCTCTTTTAATGCTGCGTTGATGTCCGCCTCATATTTTTTCACAGCCTTATACAGTTTTTTTAGCATTTCCTTGCGGAACCTAACGTCTTGGGTTTTCCCTGAGTTGAAAAACCCTCTCTGTTTTACAAGTATTTCATCTATATTCATTATTTACTCCAATCTGCAACCATGTAATAAAATTTTTCAAGTTCTTTTCCATCCAAAAGAACCGGTACCGGATACAACGGGTTGCCCTCTTTGTCTGCGTGTTTTGCCATAACTGGAATATCCTCTGCCTTTATGCCGCTGATTTTTTCGGGTATTCCCATATTTCTGTTTAGCTCTTTAATTTTTTCAACGAATTTTCTTGCCCCTGTCTTTATGGTATCCTTTTCATCTGCAATGCCTGTACATACTGCCAGTTTATATAATTTCTTATAAACCCTTTCTCCATATTCTTCCAGTACAATGGGCAAAAGAACCGCATTTGCCAACCCGTGCGGAACATTATACTGTCCCCCCAAAGAATGTGCAACCGCGTGGATATATCCAACATAAGACTTTGAAAAAGCAATCCCTGCTTTGTATGCAGCCCTGAGCATATTATCTCTTGCTACATAATTTTGTGGGTCGCTGTATGCCGTTTCAATATTTTCAAAGACCAGTTTAACTGCTTCTTCTGACAATCTTCTTGTCTCTTTGCTGGTTGACCTGCCTATATATGCCTCAACCGCATGAGTAAGAGCATCCATTCCTGTTGTAGCAGTAAGACTTTTAGGCAATGTATAGGTGTTTTCAGCATCTAAAACAGCAAACGTTGGTATAAGCGGAAAAGAGTTCATTGTGTATTTATGTTTTTTCACATCATCCGTTATAACAGCCGTAACAGTCACTTCGCTGCCTGTTCCTGCTGTTGTGGGAACTGCAAAAAAAGGTGGGAGCTTTCTGAAAATTTTCAAGTTTCCTTTTAGCTTATCAAGGCTTCTGCCCTTATAGGCAACCCTTGCGCCAACCGCTTTTGCACAGTCCATTGCCGAACCGCCGCCAAAAGCAATCAAACATTCTGCCTTTTGGTCTATATACTGTTTCATAGCCTCATCAACATTGCCTGCTGTGGGATTCGCTCTTGTTTTGTCATAAACTATGCATCTGATACCGTTTTCACTCAGCGACTTTTCGAGTTTTTCTGTTGCACCTGATTTTTTTAAAAATTCATCTGTCACAAGAAATGCCGAATCAAGCCCCATTTTCTTGATTTCAATGCCAATCTCATCTGTGCTTTTTAGTATCTTTGGCTCTCTGTAGGGTAAAACAGGTAGTGCCGCATGGAATGCAAACTGATAAACCCTGCAAAAGACTTTTTTTGCTATATTCATTTTACCAACCCTCTCTGCTGATACTTTACAACTTAGGATAAAAGACTGAACGATAAATTGTCCAGTCTTTAAAAATCCTTACTCAAATATTATTTCTCAATCTCGTTTCGTTTTATCTTATTGGTTGTAGTCTTGATGAATTCTTCTTTTCTTATGTTTATACGGCTTACCTGCTTGTAGACAGGGAGTTCTTTCATAACTCTTGATATATCCTCACGGATTTTTGCCTCGCGGTCGCTATCCTGTGCCATTTCGCTCTGTGGGTCAAGATAAATATGTGCACAAAGTCCTGATTCCTCGCCGCTTTCATCGTGCCATGCAGTTACCGCCGCCTCTGCCACATATGGAAGTGACAAAATGTAATTTTCAATTTCCTCAGGGAAGATGTTTTTGCCGTTTCTGAGGACAATCAAATTCTTTGAACGTCCCGTGATTTTGAGTCTTCCGCACTCATCAATCATACCCAAGTCCTCGGTATTGAACCAGCCATCTTCCATTACTCTGTCGGTTGCCTCCTGATTTTTGTAATAGCCAAGCATAACCGATGTACCCTTTACTAGGACCTCACCAATGCCGTTTTCGTCAGGGTCTTTGATTTTTACCTTTACAGAGGCAATGGGAACACCCGCAGTATAACAATCATCATATCCCTCACGGGTGATTGCAACAAGGGGCGAACATTCTGTTATTCCATAACCGTTCACCACAGTAACACCGATAGCCTCAAAGAAGTCTGCAATTTCAGGACGGATTGGTGCACCGCCGCTGATAACCTTGCGAAGCTCACCTCCGAAAGGCTCAAGTATCATACCAAACATTTTGCGTCTTAAATCAATTCCGCATTTGCGAAGACCGTTTGAAACCGCAATCATTCCGTCAATAAGGGGCTTTTTCTTGCCGATTGCCTTTTGAATTCTTTTGTAAAAAGCCTCAAGATGCGCCGGCACCAAAAATGCGGTTTCAGGCTTAAACTCCTCAAAGTTTTTGAGAATGTTCTTCATACTGTCATTGATGAATACAGTAACGCCGCAGGCAAGCTCAGCCACAAGTCCGATTCCCTCATATGTATGATGATAAGGAAGCAAAGATATGGCTCTGTCATAAAGTCGTGTAAGACGAAGACCTGTGTTTATGCAGGTCATAATGTTGCGTTCTGAAAGCATAACGCCTTTTGCCATACCGGTTGTGCCCGAGGTATAAACCAAGAGACGAAGTGCATCAGTGTCACCCTCAATTTTTTCGTATTCATTAAAGCCCGAATCCACAAGCGCCTTACCCTCTGCCATCAAGTCGTCAAAGGAAAGATATTTTCCCTCCTCAGCCTCGGCATCAAGACAAACAAACATCTTTATGTTAGGAAGTTCTTCCCTTATTTCATCAAGAATTTTGATATATTTCTTTGTGAAGAAAAATACCTCTGAATCACTGTGATTGAGAACTGTCACAATATCCTGTTTGGGAAGCTGTCTGTCAATGGGGACATAAACACCGTTTGAATTCATCATAGTGTTGTGTACAACAAGCCATCTGTAACAGTTTTCGCCTATGCAGGCAACGTGTTTATCAATGAATCCACGTTTTAAAAGTGAATTTCCAAGATAAAGGGCATCGTTATAAAATTCCCGGTATGTAACCGTCTTTATCTCCCTTTTCTCGCGGAACTTGAACGC
>JAZROR010000137.1:0-16466 GCA_045648845.1 Clostridia bacterium | reverse complement strand
ACTTGTCGCAATTTTTCAAAGGGTTATCTTCGTCATCTTTTCAAAGCCAATGAAATTCTTGCTCTTCGCCTTGCGGTTATTCACAATCTTTCTTTTTATAACAACCTTATGGCAGATATTCGATTGGCTCTTGATAACGGTACTTTTGAAGAATTCCGGAAAGCTAATATAACAAGGCTTTCACAAAGAATATAAATTCCTTATTTTGTTAATAATATTTTAACAACATTAAATTTCTCTTGCAAAATATGGAAATTTGAGGTATAATTTAAGACAGTATTATTTAGGACAATGTCCTTTAAAATTTAAGGAGGCAAAAAAATGTTTATTACAGCTTATGCAGCACCCGCAGCCGCTGCTGGTCAGCAGCCCGGGTCAATGATTCCTTCACTTCTTATGTTGGTTGTTATGTTTGCAGTTTTTTATTTCATTCTCATAAGACCACAGAAGAAAAAAGAAAAGGAACTCAAAAATATGCTTGCAGCTCTCAAGGTTAATGACGAGGTTGCAACCATCGGCGGTATTCACGGAAAAATCGTAAGAATCAAAGATGACCTCTTCGTTCTTGAATCAGGTATCGGTCAGAACAAGTCTTACATCACCGTTGACCGCAGTGCAGTAAGCCGTTTTATGAAACGCGGCGAAGAAGAAAAAACTTCAACTCCAATCCCTGGCGCTGAAGAAACTGCTACTGAAGAATAATTTTTCGGGAATATCCCCCCTTTTTTGTTCATATATTTATTTCAAGATATGAAAACAAAAGGGGGATTTTTCTTGTCAAAACCAATCCTAACCCGAACATCCTTTGAGGTAAATGATACAGGTATTGCTTCGGGTATTATTTTTATGCTGAAAACAGTTATTTTCAGTTATATTGTATCGGCTGTATTGCTATTTCTTGCTTCAATTCTTGCAACCTTTCAGGCTTTTTCTGACCAAATCATTGCTATAATTGCAAACTCCGTGACAGCACTTGGCGTCTTTCTGTGCGGATTTATGTCAGGGAGACATTTTGCAAGCCGAGGACTTGTTTTCGGCGCAATTTGCGGCATCATTTATTCACTTTTGCTAATGATAATCGGCAATCTTGCCTCGGGTACAATGTCTTTTGGAACAGATGCTCTCACCGCACTCGCTATCGGTATTCTTTGCGGCGCCGTAGGTGGTATTGTGGGAATAAACACAAGAAAACAAAGACGCAAGAGCTTTTGAAATAAGCGTTTACATATAAATGTTAATATTTTGTAAAATTCGACCTGAAAAGTTGCTTTTCAGGTCGAAAACTTTTCCAAAACTATTGACTATTGAGTGAAAAAAAGTTATAATAATACAGTATGTAATTTTGAAAATAATTAAAACTCAATATAAAACAGCTTGATTTTTCAAGCAGGACACAAGGAGGAAAAAAACAGTGTCAAGAAGTATTATTAAATTTTCAGCAATAATTCTTGTTATTGCGGCACTTCTTTTTGTTGCACTGTACGGACTTGACTTTTCTGAAGACGTAAGATTTCCCGGCGTACTCGACCCGGACGGCGTTGTTCAGGGTCTTGACCTCAAGGGTGGTTCAGTAATCGTGTTTGAAGCACAGGAAGAAAACCCGACAGATGAACAAATGGATACAGTTGCCAACATGATGATAACCCGTCTTGATGGCCTTGGCTATTCAGAAGCTACAGTTACAAGACAGGGTTCAAAGAAAGTCAGAATTGAAATCCCTTCAATGTCTGACCCCGACGAAGCAGCAAAAACCTTGGGTGCAACAGCTCAACTTAAGTTTGTTGACTATGAAGGTACAGTTGTTCTCACCGGCGCTGATGTTAAAACTGCAAACGCTCAGTATGGACCTTTAAGCGAGCTTGGTTCAAGCGAACATTACGTTGAACTTACTCTCACAGAAGAAGGTAGAACAAAATTTGCAGAAGCAACAGGTCGTGTTGCAGCACTTTCTTCACAGAATCAGAACTACATCGCAATTATGATGGACGAGCTTGCTGTTTCTGTTCCTATGGTTAACGAAAGAATTGACAGCGAAAACTGTGTGATTTCAGGCTCATTCGACGCTGAAAGTGCAAAGGCACTCGCCGGAAATATCCGTTCTGGTCAGCTTCCTTTCTCACTTTCACAGGTTGAACTTCGTGCAGTAAGTGCAACACTTGGTGATACAGCTCTCAAGACTTCTTTGATTGCAGGTCTTATCGGTATCATTCTCGTTATGCTTTTCATGCTCCTCTTCTACCGTTTGCCCGGCTTCCTTGCAAGCATCGCTCTTGCAGGCTATATGGGAATAATCGGTATCATCCTTGCAAACCTCCATGTAAATCTTACACTCCCAGGTATTGCAGGTATCATTCTTTCAATCGGTATGGCTGTTGACGCCAACGTTATCATTTTTGAAAGAATCAAAGAAGAGCTCAAAATCGGCAAAACTGTTCGCAGTGCTGTTGACGCAGGCTTCAACAGGGCACTCTCTGCAGTTATTGACTCAAATATCACAACAATCATCGCAGCAGTAATCCTTATTTTCCTTGGCACAGGTACCATCAAAGGATTTGGTATTACCCTCTTCATCGGTGTTGTTGTCAGCATGCTTTCTGCTATTTTCATTACAAAGTTCCTTCTTAAACAAATGATTGGGATGAATGTAAAAAATCTCTGGCTCTATGGTATCAATACAAAAAAGGAGGATGCTAAGAATGCTTAATATCACAGGAAACAAAAAGATTTTCTTTATTATTTCACTTGTTCTTATGGTTGCAAGTGCCGCATCTCTTCTTATTCAGGGATTCAACCTTGACACAGACTTTGCGGGCGGTATGGCTGTTACAGTTGAAATTGGAACAGATTTCGAAGTTAAAGATGTTGAAGCTATCGTTTCTGATGCACTTGGCAAAGACCAGAAAGCATCTTCTGTTCAGAAATCTGAAAACAGCGAAGCTATCATAAAGTTCGGTTATGACAACGCTCTCAAGACAGACGACGAAAGAGCTGCCTTTGGCGAAGAAAAAGTTGCAGCAATCGAAACTGCACTCACAGAAAAATACGGTGAAATTGAAATCAAGAACAAAGACGTGGTTTCGCCTTCAACTGGTAAAGAGCTTGCAAGAAGCGCAATATGGATGTCAATCCTTGCTGCACTTGCAATTCTCATCTACATCACATTCAGATTTGAATTTGTTTCAGGTGTTTGTGCTGTTATCGCTCTTGTTCACGATATTCTTATTCTTTGCGGTATTTATTCAATCGCAAGAATTGCCATTGATACAACATTTATCGCAGCTATTCTTACCGTTCTTGGTTATTCTATCAATGCTACAATCGTTATCTTTGACAGAATTCGCGAAAACACACGTCACGCTAAAAAGCAAACCTATTCAGAAATTGCAAACACAGGTATAAACCAGACACTCAGCCGTTCAATCAATACAACAATTACCACACTTCTTACAATCGGTATGGTTTACATCCTTGGCGTTACATCAATCAAAGAATTTGCACTTCCCATTATTATCGGTATCGTTATCGGTACTTACTCATCAATCTGCATTGCAGGTAATGTATGGGCTACTTGGAAAGATTCTGCTGTTAAAGCAAAGGCAAATAAATAATTTTTCAAAAGCAAAGTGGAGAGGAAACTTCCTCTCCACTTTTTTTATTTTGTCATATAATTGTAAAGCATAACTGCGGCTTCTGCACGTGTTATATTATCTTTGGGACGGAGCTTTCCACCGTTACCACAGATTATATTCATACCAGTAAGTATTGCCGCATACCCTGTCTTTTCTTTTGGCAAAAGGTCTTGGTCTGCATATGAGACCTTAAATATCCCGCTTAGCTTTGCAACTTTTTCAAGTCCCTGAAGTCTTATCATAAAAACAAATGCATCTTCACGTTTAACTGTGGCATCGGGATTTTTTTGGCTTTCCAAAATCACTTCTTCGTCCATAAGTATTTTATAAAGTTCTTCTGTGTCAAAATCGAGATATGACTTATGCCTTGTTCCCGCTGCAAATAATTTCAATAAATCTGATTGTTTAATAGCTTCATCAGGTGAAAATTTTTCACTATCAAAGCCGATTTGGATTTCCGCAAGCTTGCTTATTGCTTCTTCTGCCCAATGTCCTTTTATATCAGAATATTTGAAACTTTCAGGTGCTTTGTATGGCTGATATTCTTCACCCGTAAAGGCATCTATTTCTGTATTTTTGTTTTTCACACCAAAGCATAGTTTATACTTTCCCCCACTATGCACATATATTTTGTTAAGGTCGGAAATTTCCAAAAGCTTGTCATGTGCAGTTTCGGCATCAATAATTCCATCAGCTTTTGGAAAACTTTTATCATCATCAAAATTCAAACGATAATTTAAAATTCTATTATTTTTCGCATCAAATCTTACAGAAATCGAATTGTCTATATATCTTATACCATTTACATATCTGTCAAGGCTGTAATTCACTGTGCTGTCATATGCCTCCAACCGTTCCTCACGGAATTCAGTTGTCTTTGGTGACACCAATTTCAAAAAACTCTCAATTTTGGTTTTAGCCCCATTTTTCTGTGCTTCACTAAGCTCTGTCATATTTTCCCTGTTAACAGGCAACCGCTGATAAAGATTTAAAGCTTCCTTTGTTTTTCCGTCAAGTATAGCACTTAAATACTTATCTTGTTTTTCATTTTCATAAGATAAAGACAATTCATATCTGTCATTGTTTTTTCTTATATCAAAAGATATTAACTTTAAAGAATTATCAAGTTCCACATAAGGTAGCTTTTTAAGTATCTTCTCAGCGTCTTCTTTTGAAATAAGGTCTTCAATCTTTGAAAGTTCTTTGATTTCTGCCTCGGTGAGCATTTCTTTTCTCGCGGTCGCATCCTCTGTGACCCCCATATTCAAAGAATTCCCACCGCTTGCAAAAACTTCATCAAAGGTATCTTCCCTTGCCACCTCGCCGTCAGATGCCAGTATATATCCTGCATCGTTATTTTTGTATCTGTATACCAGAACCGCCTTATTTTCTTCGTCTTTCACCGCCCTATAATCTGACTTATAAATGAGTTCGACTGGAAAGCTCTGCTTATATTTTTCTATATAATTAAGTTTTTCACCAAAACTATCCTCAAACTCTGCATCATACTTTATGTTCAGGTTCATATTTCTCACATACGCTACATCATCGTAAACCGCAATCCTTATACTTAAATAGTTGTCTTTTACCTCAATGCCATTCCTTATTCGTCTGTATGTAAGATTGTAATTCAAATTTGATACATTCCACGAATCTTCATCAAACATGAGACAGTCATTCGCATCACTAAAAGCCTCGGGAACGGTTTTCCTCATGAATTTCTCGGCAAAAGCAATAATATCTTTTTTTGACAGAACAGTAATCTTTTTATCGGTTTTCAGTCTGCTGTCAAAGAAATAATAATCAGTAATTCTACCTTTGTCATCTGCCGTGATTTCTATATGTGCGTTTCCATCCTTATCCTGCCACAAAAATGCAAATGATTCTTTTTCATTTCTTAATGATGTGTAGGATGAAAATTCCGTCAACTCTTCAGGAATCTCAATCTTTTCTTTCACAAAAACAAGTATATCCTCCAACCGTTTTGATGCTGCAGTGTCAGCCGACACAATAATACTTGACGCCAGCATTGCCAAAATAACAAAAAAACATAAGCCTCTTTTCATAAAAACCATCCTTTCCTTTTTATATAAACACTTTCTAAATTACCAAAAAGTTGCATTTAAAAAATTTTTTTACAATTATACTATATTTTTTTGTTACTGGCAATAAAATTTTTTAATACCCAACCCAAATAAGACAGAAATTATTGACAAATTTCATAATTTGATGTATCATTTTATATAGAATAATTGTCACTTTTTATCAAATTTTGTGACAATTTCAAAGAAACGGAGGATTTTAAAAATGAAATTGGTTTACGGAGTTAAAGACAAGCCCACATTTGGTGCGTTAATCGTTTATGCGCTTCAACAGCTGCTCGCCATTATGACAGCTACCCTTGTTGTTCCTGTTATCATAAACGGTGCGTGCGGAACTACAATGAGCAGTGCAGCGGCACTTTTCGGTGCTGGCATAGGCACACTTGTTTATATTGCTTTTACCCAAAAGAAGTCACCTGTTTTTCTTGGTTCATCTTTTGCTTTTATCGGCTCAATGATGGCAGCATTTGCAGGTGGCGTTTCTATGTCACTTGGATTTTTAGGTCTTATTATCGGTGCAATTTTTGCAGGTCTTGTTTATGTAGTTATTGCTATAATCGTTAAGTTTGCCGGTGTAAACTGGATTAACAAGCTTATGCCCGCTGTTGTTATAGGTCCAACAGTCGCAATAATCGGTCTCAGCCTTGCAGGAAATGCAATCGGCGATATGTTAAAGGGCAGCATTGAGGGCGTTGCTACATCACCACTTATAACAGTTCTTTGCGGACTTATCACTCTGTTTATTACTATCATTTGCTCAACATACGGCAAAAAGACACTTCGCCTTATTCCTTTCATAATCGGTATTCTCGGCGGATATGTTGCTGCCGCAGTTTTCACTGCAATCGGTTATTCAGCAAACATTGATGCACTCAAGGTTCTCAACGTTGCACCTTTCCTTGCTCTTGTTGAAAACGGCATTACTATCAACACCTTTGTTTCAGTTCCCGATTTTACTTTCCTCACAGCTGTCAAAGGTTTTGGCGAACTGAATGCTGCATACATCAGCACCATTGCTGTTGCTTATATTCCTGTTGCTTTCGTTGTTTTTGCCGAGCACATTGCTGACCACAAGAACATTTCTTCAATTATTGAAAAAGACCTTCTCGAAGAACCCGGTCTTCACAGAACACTTCTTGGTGACGGCATTGGTTCGATAGTTGGTGCAATTTTTGGTGGTTGTCCAAACACAACATATGGCGAATCAGTTGGTTGCGTCGCTATCACACGAAATGCATCTGTTGTTACCATCATCGCAGCTGCAATACTTGCTATTGTTATTTCCTTCATTTCTCCGTTTATTGCTTTTGTAAACTCTATCCCATCTTGTGTAATGGGCGGCGTTTGTATGGCACTTTATGGTTTTATTGCAGTATCGGGTCTCAAAATGGTGCAGACAGTAAACCTCAACCTAAACAAAAACCTTTTCGTTGTTTCTGTTATCCTTATTGCGGGTATCGGCGGTCTTACACTCAGCTTTGGGAAAATCACTATTACCTCCATCGCTTGTGCTCTCATCTTGGGTATAATAACAAATATCGTTGTATCAAAATCTAACGAACAGGAATAATTAAGGAGACTGCTATGAGTAACGTTAAAATTTTCGACCATCCGTTAATTCAACACAAGACCACAATCTTGCGTCAGACTACTACCACTAACAAAGAATTTCGCGAACTGGTGGAAGAAATCACCATGCTTATGTGTTATGAATCACTTCGCGATTTACCTCTTGAGGATGTTGAGATTGAAACACCTATAACAAAGACTACACAGAAAATGCTTAAAGGCAAGGACATCGCTGTTGTTCCCATTCTTCGTGCAGGGCTTGGAATGGTAAATGGACTTTTGAACCTTGTACCAAATGCAAAAGTCGGTCATATTGGTATGTATCGTGACGAAGAAACCATGCAACCCCACGAATACTACTGCAAGCTTCCAACCGACATTGACAAGCGTTTGATTGTTGTAGTTGACCCTATGCTGGCAACAGGTGGTTCCGCTATTGATGCCATAAGCCAGATAAAATCATACGGCGGCACCAACATCAAATTCCTTTGTCTTATTGCAGCACCCGAGGGAATTGACGCTTTATCAAAAGCACATCCTGATATCGAAATTTACTGTGCAAACGTGGATAAATGTCTAAACGAGAGATGTTACATCGTTCCAGGTTTGGGCGATGCAGGAGACAGAATTTTTGGCACAAAATAGCCTATACAAAACAAAAAAGCTCTCTGCTTTAACCAGAGAGCTTTTTCTTATGCTTTATTAGTTTTTTGTGTCCTCAATTTCAACTAAACCATCAGGGGTTTCAACCATATCGTGACGTTTGAGCAAAAATCTTCTTATTCCAAAGAGAATCGCAATAGCCGCCACAGTAATAAGGTTTTCCCAAGGCTCAGCATGACCTATAATAAGCTGTCTCGCAAGAGCAAAAGCAAGTACCTCAATAACAGTTTCAGGAGTATGCTTACAAAGCATCTTTATAAGCTCTGCACCTATTGCAAGAATGATAGCATCGTCCAGAATTTGAACCAGTGCATCAATTCCGTCAGAGGAAATCCCAACCATCACTGTTCCTATAACCAGACGCACTCCAAAAATCAAAAGGGCAATACCAACAATCACTGAAATAAAAAGTTCAAACAAATAGCTTGTTTCAAACATCTTGTCCTGTAGCTTTTTTCTCATATAACCGCTCCTTCGTATCAAAAATATAAGGCTGTCTGAAAAATCAGGCAGCCTTACTTATAGAAAATTAGTCGTCAATACTGTTGTCAGTTGCCTTTTCAAATATTGCAAGAACTTCCTGAGACGGAGCTTTATCAATAAGAGTAACAACAATAGCAGCAATAGCACCAACAATAAATCCCGGAATAAGTTCATAAACACCAGTAAGAGCTGTAAGTGCAAGTCCGCCTGAAACAGGGAGCCACAACCACAGCATATCTACCAGGGCGCCGCACACAATTCCCGCAACCGCACCTTTATATGTAAATCTCTTCCAGAAGAGTGATAAAAGCACCGTCGGTCCAAATGCTGCACCAAATATACCCCATGCATTTGAAACAAGATCCATAATTGCCTGTGCCGCTTTTCCTTTGCTACTTGCGATAAAGTATGCAATAACAGCAATAACCATAACAATTATACGGCTTACCCAGAGCATTTCTTTGTTTGTAGCATTTTTTCTTACAATGGGTTTGTAAAGATCACTTGCAAAAGACGACGCTGCCACAAGAAGCTGTGAGTCAGCTGTTGACATTGATGCCGCAATAATTGCTGCAAGCAAAAGACCTGCAATGAATGCCGGGAAAACATCGCGCGCAAGCTCTACGAAAATCAATGACTGCTTGCCCTCCGCCAGAAGAACTGCTGAAAGGTCTGTTCCGTTTGAATATACGAACATTCTGCCAAGATAAGCGATTACAACTGCCGCTGCAAGAGAAAGAACAACCCAGATAATAGCAACTGTTGCGGATTTTTTCACCATTGATGGTTTTTCAATAGCCATAAATCTTACAATAATATGTGGCATACCAAAATAACCAAGTCCCCAGCCAAGTCCTGAAATTACGTCCTTCCAGCTGGCATTGAAGAAGCTTGCAACAAATTCAAACTCTTCACCATTTGGACCTTGATAAATCGTTGTAAGGGCTGCAGGTTCAAGCGTTCTTGTGAAGCCAATAACAATCGGTACAATGAGCAATGCTGCAAGCATCAAAAGCCCCTGGAAAAAGTCTGTCCAGCAAACAGCATTGAAACCACCGAGAAAAGTATAAACAACAACAATGGCTGCAAAAATCAGCATCGCATTGCCTCTTGAAAGTTGAGGAACAAGTGTTGTAAATACATCAGCACCTGCCACAAAAGCAGAAGCAACATAAATAGTAAAGCAAACAAGGAAAACAATAGCACAGATAATGCTCACAGTGTGGCTCTTTGTAAGAAAACGGTTTGAAAGATATTGGGGAAGTGTAATCGAATCCCCAGCAGCTCTTGAAAACTTGCGCAATCTTTTTGCAACAAGAATCCAGTTGGCAGCAGTACCAATAGCAAGACCAATGCCAATCCAAGCCTGACCAAAACCAAATGCAAGAATACTTCCGGGGAGGCCCATAAGAAGCCAGGCGCTCATATCCGATGCCTGAGCGCTCATAGCAGTAACCCAAGGTCCCATAGCGCGTCCGCCAAGGAAATAATCTTTTTCAGTAACTTCTTTTGACTTAAAGAAAAAGAAAACTCCAATAGCAATCATTGCTACAAAATACAATACAAATGCAAAAATGTCCATAAAAAATCTCCTCTTTTGTCATATTTTAATATTTAAACAGCATTTTAACACATAATAAAATAAAAATCAATAGAGAACTAAGTATAGACTGTATTCTATACTCAATTCTCTACCAATGTAAACTTTTAGCTCTAATTCAAGAGTTTCAAACTAAACTATTTTAGATACAAATTTTTGACAAAAACATAGGCATTGTCTTTTTAGCATAAGAACAAAGTGAATATTCACCATTGCATAAGCACCAGTCATAAATAAGCGCTCGTTCACACATAGCATATATTTTCACAATTTCATTCACTGTCATATCTTTTGTGAATTCCCCATTTGCTTGCCCGTCAGAAACAATTCTTTTGAGCAGCTTATAATAAAGACGTTTGCTGTCAAGCAAATGCTTTTCGCCTTTTGTAATAAGCTGGGTGGAATAAAGTCTTGTCAGCAGGTCAATATCTATTCGGTCTTCAATTATAGCAAAAAGTTCGCTATTGAGATACAGCAATTTTTCAAGATTTGACATATAGGAAGGCAAAGAATTCTGAAGCCTTTCATATTCCTCATCGAATATGTATGAAAGAGACCCCAAAAGAGCATCCTTCCCCTCAAAATAATGATAAAAAGAACCTTTTGAGGTTTTTGATTTTTCGATTATTTCCTCCACTGTTGTGTTCTCATAACCTTGTTCATAAAACAAGTCCCAAGCCGCATTTATAATTTTGCCCTTGGTATTTTTTTCATTTTTCTTTGACATACAAAAATCCTTCTCTATTCAACAAAAGCTCTTTTTCTCGATTATTTCAGTTCTTTGAAACTGAATTTTAGACTTGTTTTATACTCTTCAAAGGGCTTTATTGAAACAAACTTATTGTTGTCAATAATATCCTGACCGCCAAGCGATGTAGTTCTCGGCTCAAGCCCAACAACATATTCGCTCTCGCCCATCATCCTCCATACAAGAAAATCAGGAAGCGTGTTTCTTTTGTATGTTATATAAGCTCCGATTTCTCCGTTTTCAATGCCTGCCGTCGCAACATCGCCAGTATGTTTAACATCGATACACTGCTCCTTGAATCCATTGATGGGTTCTGAAATATCAGCAATATCAGCTGGAACATTTGTAATCTTTGCCCCTTCTCTTACAAGAGGATAACCAAAGTTACAATGATAACAAAGCGCAATATCTTCATCATTAAAGCCCTGATTTATAATTGTATCTTGGACAGTAAATTCTTCAGCAAAAAGCTTTGTGGCAATAGTTCTCCTAAACAGAAGATTTTCACCAAAAACCACACATTCACGCATTTCACCGGTAATTTTCATAACATACTCGTCACCAACCCAGTCAGAAAATATAGAAACATTCTCTGCAGGAGTGTTTGAAATTCTGCCGTGAAGACCGTGTTCCCCAACCGGTCCGCCAATATTTTTAAGACCACAAGTGGTAATCAAACCACCATAAAAGCCTTTGAGCCAGTTCAATCCATCCTTTTCATAAAAAGCAGGCGCAGTAATGCCCGTTTTGGACAGCCAGCTTACTGCATTTTCTTTGTAGTAAGCCTGAGCAATATCCATAGCTCTGTCCGGAAGAATAACAAAACGGATTTTTCCTGTATTCACTTCAATAGCCTGAACGCCTTTTGCACGACCATCATTGAAAGTAAAATTCCTTACACCGCCAATCTGTTCAATCGAGCCAATGTGTTTCATCAATTCCTGTTTATTCATTTTTATCCTCCTCAGTGCACAAACAACAGAATTTTTCCGTTTTATAAAGCACTTTTTATAGTCTCAATAACTTTTTTTGCGCAAATCTCAACACCTTCGTCAGTAAGGTGTATTTTGTCATCCTCGCGTATGTATTTGTTTATGTCGGGTACAACCACACTGTGAAGGTCATTTATGATAATTCCCATTTCTGAGAGAATTGGCACAATAAAATTATTATAATCAACAATTCTTCGGTTATCATCATAAGGATTCCCCTCTCGAATCGGCGTGGTCGTTGCAAAAATAACCCTTTTTCCCTTTTCCTTAAGAAGCTTTGCAATACGTGTCATATTATTGGCATATTCCTCTTTAGAGGTGAAAACTCCCTCTCCAAAATCACACATGTCCCAAAGTCCGTTGTTCCAATGAATAATGTCACTTCCCTCAATTTGCTTTGACCATTCATACAGAACGCCGCGCAAGGTATATTTAGAAAAACGGCAGTTGTCTTCGGGTTGATAAATCTCAAATTCATCCTTCAAAAGCTCTTCAACACGTTTTCCATATCCCATACGTATTGAATCACCGAGCAAAGTAATTTTTTTCATAATCCGTCTCCTTTATTCTGCAAAGAGGTTTTCCGCCCAAACTGTAGCGCTCTCAACCCATGTTGCAATAACACTGTTACACCACTTTTCGTTTCCGCATTTGGTTATTTCATTTCCAAGCGCCACGCCGTGGGGTCCGTCAGGGAAAATATGCATTTCAAATTTTATTCCTTTATCAGCCAAAGCGTCCGCTAAAATAAGAGAGTTTTTGACATCTACAATCTGGTCATTTGAGGTATGCATAATATAGGCAGGACTTGAATTCTCACTAATGAAGTTTTCTGGACTTCCCTGATATTTCATATCCTCATCAGGCACCTGACCGCCAAACAGCCATTTGAACGAAAGAACGTGATGTTTTGCTGAAACAACAGGATATATAAGCATCATTCCATCAGGCTTGTTGTAGCCAAACGGCATATCAATTTCATCATAAATTTCTTTTTTATCCCACATAGTTCCAAGACACGCCGCAAGATGTCCTCCTGCCGAAAAACCTGAAACAATCACTTTTTCAGGGTCAATATTGAAACGCTCTGCATTGTCTCGTATGTACTTAACTGCCTTTGATGCCTGAATGAGGTGCTGAGGGAAAGAAATACCCTCTCCCGTAGAATAATTAAGAACAAAAGCATTATAACCTTTCGGCAAAAAAGCAAGGGCAATAGGCTCACCCTCACGGGCACCGTCAACACCCATATAAGCACCGCCTGGAATAATAAGCATCGCTTTTCTCACAAAATCCTTTGGCAGTTCAGAAACAAAAATTTCCAGAAATGCATTTTGGTCTTTTTCATCAAAATAAACTTTTTCATATAACATAAAACAAGTCACTCCTTACAGCGAAAAACATTATCGTTAACACTAATGTAAGTATATCACAATTATATCATTAAATCAATACAGAAACAAATTTCCACATCAATATAATATACTCTTTTCCATTTCTCATCATTTTTGAATTCATAATCACTTTAAAAACCGAATGTGCATATTATAAATTGGAGGTGAAATATATGATTATAACTTGCAACTGTGAATTCAACTGCATAGGCAAATCTGTTATCGCAAGCATTATTATTGGCGTAATCGCGGCAATTTTAAGCTTCACAGGCGTTATAACACTCACTCCCGCGTTTTTGTGGGTATTGTTTGGTATTGCAGTAGGTTTTCTTGCATTAACCCTTGTGGCTCCCGCTTCCGAATCTCGTGAAGCATCTTGCTGCTGCAAAAAACTAAAAGCGTTTTTTGCCGGAAGTCTTGGCACAATACTGACAGCTGTTATTCTTCTTGGTATAACCTTTGCTGCAACAAGTATTTTGGGAACAATAATAACCGGTGCACTCTTCTTTTTCTTTTCTCTTTTGATAACAAGTACAACCTGCCTTATAACTTGCAGATTTAACTGTAACTAAATAACTCAGGGCGTATCTCATTAGTGTTTTTCACGGATTGAGATGCGCCCTTTATATATGAATTTAAGCAAAAACCAGCTTGCTTGATGGCAAGTCATTTTTTAAGAGCCTAATTTTTAGAACCCACTGCTTATTATAAAATTATGTTTCATTGGTCCTGAACCTTTTCCTAAATCAAGACCTGCTGCAAGAGCATCAGATATATAATCTTTTGCTTTCCTTACCGAATCCACAAGACTATAACCTTTAGCAAGATTGGATGCAATAGCACTTGACAACGTACATCCTGTTCCGTGCGTGTTTGGATTATCAATTCTTTTACCATAAAACCACATAACTTTGCCATTTTCACACAAAAGGTCATTGGCATCATTTATACTATGACCACCTTTTAACAAAACGCTACATCCATAGCTTTTCTCTATAAACTCAGCAGCTTTGATCATATCGTCTTTACTCTTGATTTCCATATCTGATAAGATTTCTGCTTCGGGGATATTTGGAGTTACAAGAGTTGCAAGGGGCAACAGTTTGGTGACTAATGTTTTTATTGCATCTGTCTTTATAAGAGCGCAGCCGCTTGTTGCTACCATTACAGGGTCCACGACAATATTTTTTGCATTATAAAACTTTAATCGGTCTGCCATTACTTCTATCAACTCTCTTGATGATACCATTCCGATTTTTATGCTGTCAGGAAATATATCTTCAAACACTGCATCAAGTTGTTCTTTCAAAAAGTCAGGCGTAGAATCTAAAATTGCTCTCACGCCAAGAGTATTCTGGGCAGTAAGTGCCGTAACTGCACTCATTGCATAAACACCATTCATTGTCATAGTTTTAATATCTGCCTGAATACCTGCGCCACCGATTGAATCACTACCTGCAATGGTAAGTGCGGTTTTCATTTTTGTCTTAAAACAAAAACTTCCGAAATCGATTATATAATAATCTGAAATTTCTTCCATTTCTTTTTGCATCGGCTCGTGTGTATCATAGACCGCAGCAACCATAAAACCGTCATTTTTAGCAGTTTTTACTGCATGCATAACATCTTCAAAAACTATTGTCTCAGTTTTTTCGGTTCCAAGATGTTTTAGAGCTTGCCTGTATATTTCAGGTGTTTCTTTGCCAAATCCAACTTCGGCACAAGTAAATATTGCTGAAAAATATTCATAGATATTCAACCGCTTCAGAACATCTTCTACAACAACCCTATCTGTCACAGTTGCAACACACATCGTTACTCCTAAATTCTGTAATCTTTTCAGGAAATCACTAATACCTGGCTTTAGAACCACCTTTGTGCGATATATTTCACCAACCATATTGTTTATGCCCTCTACAATTTCCCTGACAGAAAGCTTAATACCATAATGATTACGATAATACTCTGCAGCTTGTTCAAGTGTAAAAGTCTTAAAAACTTCGGCAAGGTTTTCTTTTGGTTGTATACCGAATGATTTCAGATAGTCCTCACCAAAAGTATCCCAAATGAACATGGAATCAACCAAGGTTCCATCAAAATCAAAAATAGCACCTTTAATCATTCCGATACCACCCTTGCTGTCAGTTGTTTTAAATTCTTTGTTGCAGATACAATGTCTTCTGCTGCAAAGATAGCACTTATTACTGCTATCCCCGAAATACCGCTGCCTTTAAGCTTTAAAACATTACCAACGCTAATTCCGCCTATGGCCACAACCGGAATATTTACTGCTCCGCATATTGCTTTTAATGTTTCATAACTTACATCTTCAGCATCTGCCTTAGAACCTGTCGGAAAAACAGCACCCACTCCAAGATAGTCAGCCCCTTGTTTTTCAGCAAGCACTGCCTGCTCTACTGTTTGTACCGATACGCCAAGAATTTTATCATCTCCGATGATAGCTCTTACATTTACTGCTTCCATATCACTTTGTCCAACATGCACACCATCTGCATTTATTTTTTTTGCAATTTCAACGTTGTCATTTATAACAAAAGGTATATTATACTTTCTACATAATTTTTGTATCTCTAATGCTTCATCAAGAAAACTTTCTTCGTCAAGGTTTTTCTCACGAAGCTGAACAAAAGTAACACCACCTTTAATAGCTTCCTCTACTTGTTTATATAAAGTTTTTCCGTTAAGCCACGAACGGTCTGTTACAGCATATAATAGTAATGATTTTTTATCGCACTTCATATTTTGCTCCTTTCATCAGCTTTTTTGCATCCATATTGTATATAGCATCTATAATGTGATTACGAAGGCTTGAATTTCCTTCGCTTTCTTTCATTTTTGAAACTCCAATCTCTCCGGCAAGTCCCATAAGACACACAGAAGTTGCAACAGCTTCTGTTATATTATCAGGATTTGCAACTGCATAGGCAGTAGCCAGTGCAGAAAGCATACATCCCGTTCCTGTAATACGGCTCATAATTGGCGAACCATTTCGTATTACATAACATCGTTCGCTGTCAGCTACTAAATCGATAGCGCCTGTTATAGCGATAACTGCTCCTGTCTTTTTTGAAAATGCTTTTGCAAACTCTATCATTGAATCAAGAGTATCCTCAGTTACTGTATCTGCAACATCTGCATCTACACCCTTGGTTGTTCCACTGCCTGATGCAAGTGTTTTAATTTCAGATATGTTTCCTCTGATTATATCAGGCTTAATTTCATTCATAATTTTAAGTGCAGTTTCTGTTCTGAGTTTACTTGCACC
>JAZROR010000136.1:0-5030 GCA_045648845.1 Clostridia bacterium | reverse complement strand
CCACGTCGGAACAAGTTACGCTTGTTCCGATTTTTTTGTTTGACCCGTAGCACTCTTAAATTTTTGGAAATAAATAAAATATTGACAAAATATTTTATCTATTGTATAATCGAAATGTTAACTTTGACTAAAATTTAATTTTCATAAAGTACAGAAATTGATTTTAAAATGGGAGTTTTACAATGAAGAAAATGAATATGTGGAGTAAAATCCTTGGCATATTTGATGCTGCATTCTGCTTTTTTTCGTACATAGTTTTGTTTTTCTTTATCTTTTCATGGAAAGAAGGTTTTGTGAAGTTTTGCGGAGGGATTGGCGTTGTAGCGATTACTGCGCTTATTTATTTTTTGGTTTTAGCGTGGTTTAATATTTATCGTACAAACTGGGTTTATGCTAATTCAAGAGAATATACCACACTAATTACATCTTGTGCCATAGCTTCGGCAATAAGCATTGTTTTGGGATTGATTGCGGGGAATGAGCATATATATCTGAAAATAAATGTTGCCAGCAATATTGTGACTACTGCTTTGATTTGTGCGTTCAGGTTTTTCCTGAGAATTTCATATAATATTACAAGGACAAAGGATAATACGGATGCAAAAAAAGCGTTGATAATTGGTGCGGGGAGCCTTGCTATGGCATTTTTACGCGACCTTCAGAATAATGAAAAGCTTAATTATGAAGTAGTGGGACTTATTGATGACGATGAAAATAAAATGAATATAAGGCTGCACGGCGCAAAAGTTCTTGGAAACAGATTTGATATTGATAGAATATGCAGGACTATGGAAGTTGAAGAAATCATTTTTGCCATTTATGCACTTGATAACAAGGCAAAGGCAGAACTTCTGGATATCTGCAGCAATACGGGTAAAAAAGTAAAAATACTTCAAAGTATGGCTTCGAACTTGGGTGACATAGATTCTTTTAACCGTATTCGTGATGTTGACATTGAGGACCTTCTTGAACGTGACCCGATAATTCTTGATAACGCACTCATTCAGGGTGACATCTTTGGAAAAACCGTTTTGGTTACAGGTGCGGGAGGATCTATCGGCTCTGAACTCTGTCGCCAGATTATCAAATATAACCCTGAAAAGCTCATTATTCTCGATATATATGAAAATTCTTTATATGATTTGCAAAACGAACTTGAAGAAAATTATCCTAATCAGAATATTGTAGCACTTATTGCATCTGTTCGAGACAAGACGCGTCTTGATATAGTGTTTAACAGGCATAATCCTGATATTGTTTTCCATGCTGCAGCCCACAAGCACGTTCCTCTTATGGAAAACAGTCCATGTGAAGCAATCAAAAACAATGTTTTGGGTACATACAACACAGCTTGCTGTGCAAAGGAATTTGGGGCAAAACGATTTGTTCTTATTTCTACTGACAAAGCTGTTAATCCAACAAATGTTATGGGCGCGAGCAAGAGAATGTGCGAAATGATTATCCAGACATTGCAGAAAGACAGCGAGACTGAATTTGTTGCTGTAAGATTTGGAAATGTTTTGGGTTCAAATGGTTCTGTCATCCCGAGATTTAAAAAACAGATTGAGAGTGGTGGCCCCGTTACTGTTACCCATCCTGAAATAACAAGATTTTTTATGACTATACCGGAAGCAGCACAGCTGGTTTTGCAGGCTGCGGCATATGCAAAGGGCGGCGAGATTTTTGTACTTGACATGGGCAAGCCTGTCAAGATTTATGATTTGGCGTGCAAAATGATAACTCTTTCGGGCTTTGTTCCAAACAAGGATATTGAAATCAAATTCACAGGTTTAAGACCGGGTGAAAAGCTTTATGAAGAACTTCTTATGAATGAAGAGGGGCTTCTTGAAACAAAACACAATAAGATTTTCATAGGAAAGCCCATTGATATGGAGATAGGAGAACTCGAAAACAAACTTTCAAAGCTTAAAGCTGTGGTGAATACCAATGGTGATGAAATCAAAAAAATTGTTGCTGAAGTTGTTCCGACATATCATATTTTCGAAAGAGAAAAGCAAAGTAAAAATGAAGAAACTGTTTTGAGTGTGAATTGAAAAATTTGAAAAATTTTGAAAAATTTTCTTGACTTTAGCGATTTAATGTGATAGTATAAATTCATCTCATATAAATATCAAATGCGTTTGAGCAGAAACAAGTAGGCTTTGCTTGAGTCTTGAGAGAGTTGCCGGGTGGTGCGAGGCGATGACAAGGGCTTATCTGAATACATTCTGCGAGCAGTGCACCGAACGGAAAACAAGTAGGCTGCAACGGGAGTTCCCGTCACAGAACAAGGGTATTGTTTGATACCTGACAAGGTCAAAGTTGCAAGACTTTGATGAATTGAGGTGGTACCACGGGAATTTCTCGTCCTCTGACAAATTTAGAGGGCGAGTTTTTTTTCGCCCTGAAAAAGAAAGGGTGTTTTTTATGGGTATTAAAATTGGGTTGTTGGTTGTGTTCTTTGCAGTGATGATTGCAGTAGGCCTTTATTGCAGAAAACATTCAACTGACGTGAGAGGCTTTGTTTTGGGCGGAAGAGCTGTTGGTCCTTGGCTTACGGCGTTTGCTTATGGAACATCTTATTTCTCAGCGGTAATTTTTGTAGGCTATGCAGGTCAGTTCGGTTGGAAATTTGGCATTGCATCAACTTGGATTGGAATAGGAAACGCTGTTCTCGGTTCTCTTCTTGCTTGGATGGTGCTGGGCAGACGCACAAGACTTATGACACAGCACTTAAACAGCTCCACAATGCCGGAATTTTTCGGCAAGAGATACAGCAGTTCAGCTCTTAAAATTGCGGCTTCTGCTATTGTGTTTGTGTTCCTCATTCCGTATACCGCATCACTTTACAACGGTCTTTCAAGACTCTTTGAAATGGCTTTCCCCGGTGTAAGCTACTCAACTTGTGTAATTGTTATGGCGGTGCTTACCGGTGTTTATGTTATCGCTGGTGGATATATGGCAACAGCAATAAATGATTTCATTCAAGGTATAATTATGATTGTTGGAATTATTGCAGTTATTGCTGCGGTGCTCAGCCAAAATGGTGGCTTCATTGAGTCTCTCAATGGCCTTGCTGAAATAAGTGTGGAGGGCAATGCGCCAGGTGCGTTTAATTCGTTCTTTGGCCCTGACCCCCTTGGACTTTTGTTTGTGGTAATTCTTACATCTCTTGGTACATGGGGACTTCCTCAGATGGTGCAGAAGTTTTATGCGATTAAGAGCGAAAAGGATATAACTAAAGGTACAATTATTTCCACAATTTTTGCGGTTATTGTTGCAGGTGGCTGTTATTTCCTTGGCGGCTTTGGAAGACTTTTCACAGACAAGCTTACATTCCTTGCCGACGGCTCTATTGAGGGTGGATTTGATGCTATTGTTCCCACTATGCTTTCGGGACTTCCTGATATTTTGATAGCTGTTGTTATTGTATTGGTGCTTTCTGCATCAATGTCAACACTTTCATCACTTGTTCTTACATCGAGCTCAACGCTGACCCTCGATTTGATAAAAGACAATGTGGTTAAAAATATGAGTGAGAAGAAACAGATTTTTGTGATGAGAGTCTTGATTGTTGCTTTTATAGCAATTTCCGCATACATAGCTCTCAACAAAGACAAGCTTAGTGCCATTGCTGATATGATGGGTATTTCTTGGGGTGCTCTGGCAGGCGCTTTTCTTGCGCCATTTATGTATGGACTATACTGGAAAAAGACAACGAAGTCGGCGGTATGGGCAAGTTTTGTTTTTGGTGCAGGCATTATGATACTCAATATGCTTTTCCGCAGTTCCTTCCCAAGCATTTTACAGTCACCAATCAACAGCGGTGTGGTTGTTATGCTTGGCGGACTTTTGATAGTTCCCATTGTCAGTCTTGTGTCAAAAAAACCCGACAAAGCATTGACAGAAGAAATGTTTGCTTGTTATAATAAAGAAGTAGTGGTTTCCTCAAAGGAATCTTTGGGTAACTGATTATTTGCCGAACATACAGAAAAGGCTGTTTGAAAAATCAGACAGTCCTTTCTGCCGTTTTATAAAGGAGAATAAAAATGCCAATTACAGAAATTTTACAGAAAAATGCTGACTTTTATCCAAACGATGTCAGCCTGATTGAAATCAATCCGCAGATGGAAAATCAGTCAAGGATGACATGGAGAGAGTATTCACTTATTGAATCAAATCCAAACGAAGCTTATCGCAAGGAGATCACCTGGAGCGAATTCAACAAGCGTGCAAATCGATTTGCAAACTTTTTGCTTACCCGTGGAATAAAAAAGGGTGATAAGGTTGCTATTCTCCTTATGAACTGCATTGAATGGCTTCCCGTATATTTTGGAATTTTGAAGACGGGTGCACTCGCTGTGCCTCTCAATTATCGTTATGCAGCGGATGAAATCAAATACTGCCTTGAACTTGCTGATGCAGATGCCATAATTTTTGGTCCTGAGTTTACCGGCCGTGTTGAACAGATTTGTCACAAGGTGAAAAAGACAAAGCTTTGGCTCTACTGTGGTGAGGATTGTCCTACCTTTGCTGAAAGCTATGACAATCTGGTTTCATATTGTTCGACCAAGAGCCCACAGATTAAGCTCAGCGATGAGGACTATGCGGCTATTTATTTTTCATCGGGAACAACGGGATTCCCAAAAGCAATTATACATAAACACCAGAGCCTTGTCCATGCGGCAATGACCGAGCAAAGTCACCATTCACAGACCAAAGATGACGTTTTCCTTTGCATTCCGCCCCTTTATCACACTGGTGCAAAGATGCACTGGTTTGGAAGCTTTTTGGTTGGTGGCAAGGCGGTTATCCTTAAAGGAATCAAGCCTGAATGGATTCTAAGGGCAGTATCCGAGGAAAAATGCTCAATCGTATGGCTTTTGGTTCCCTGGGCACAGGATATTCTTGACGCAATAGAACGGGGAGACCTCAAACTTGAAGATTTCGAACTTTCACAGTGGCGCCTTATGCACATAGGTGCACAGCCTGTACCACCCAGCCTTATCAAGAGATGGAAACAAATTTTT
>JAZROR010000135.1:0-4103 GCA_045648845.1 Clostridia bacterium | reverse complement strand
GATTGTTGCACGATGCAGAAAGCTCAAAATGGAGCACAACCTTGGACTTGTAGTTATTGACTATATTCAGCTTATAAGTGGTAGTAATTCAAAAAGCGAGGGCAACAGACAGCAGGAAATCTCAGAAATTTCACGTTCACTCAAAATTATGGCAAACGAGCTGAAAATTCCGGTTATTGCTCTTTCACAGCTCAGTCGTGCTGTTGAAAAACGTGAAAGCAAGGAACCTATGCTCAGTGACCTTCGTGAATCGGGTGCTATTGAGCAGGACGCTGATATGGTTATGTTTTTATATCGTGAGGGTGCTTACAACGAGGCAGCGGAAGAGCCCAATCGTACAAAGTGCATCTTTGCAAAGCACAGAAACGGTGAAACCGGTTATGATTATCTGACATGGCTGGGCGAATTTACCAAATTCTCAAATTGGAGTGGAAGCCGTGAATAATGGGAATTTCCTGTTGAAAAAGGTTTTTGAAACTATTTGTAAACACAATATGATAAGCCGTGGAGAAAGAATTCTGGTGGCTGTTTCAGGCGGTGCAGACTCTGTCTGTATGCTCCACGCTTTGAATGCTTTAAAGATGTCTTTTGGATTTAGTTTATACTGTGCACACCTCAACCATGGACTCAGGGGTGA
This sequence comes from Clostridia bacterium, assembly GCA_045648845.1. Classification (GTDB taxonomy): domain Bacteria; phylum Bacillota; class Clostridia; order Monoglobales; family Monoglobaceae; genus SIG440. Next base: position 3,466 of record JAZROR010000135.1, on the reverse strand, counting down.
AGCGGCAGACAATGATGAAAGATTTGTGGTTGAGCTGTGTGGAAAGCTTGATATTCCAGTGTTTACAAAAACGGTGGATGTGAAAGTTTTTGCAAAAGAAAAAAAACTTTCTCTTGAAGAGGCGGGAAGAGTTTTAAGATATGAGTTTTTTGACGAGCTTTCAAAGAGGCACAAAATAGACAAAATAGCTACCGCACATAACAAAAACGACAATGCCGAAACGGTGCTTATGCGAATTTTCCGTGGCACTGGAATTGACGGGCTTTGCGGTATTTCATATAAGCGTGAAGACGGCGTCATAAGACCATTGCTCGACATTGAAAGATGCGAGATTGAAGAATATTGCAAAGAAAATAATCTGTCTTTTTGCACCGATGAAACAAACAATGAAAATGAATACACAAGAAATAAGATAAGAAATGAACTTTTGCCATACATCATCGAAAATTTTAATCCTGATGTGGTGGACAGCCTTTCAAGACTCACAGAAACCGCAAGGGAAGACGGCGAGTTTTTAAATAGTTATGCTAAGCGGCTTTATGAAAGACTTCGCAGCCCTCTTTCTTCAAAGAAACCGGTGATGCTGCATATTGAAAGTCTGGGTCTTGTGAGCCGAAGCATAGCAGCAAGGGTCTTGCGTATTGCGGCACTTGATGCTGCCAAAGACGTAAAGCTTGAAAAAAAACATATTGATGATGTGTTTGATTTGATGACCAAGGAAACAGGCTCAAGAATTTCTCTTCCAAAAGGGCTTGTGGCAGAGGTGCAGTATGGTTGGCTGACCTTTGCGGATGGCGAAAAAAAGCCAAAAGCTTTGGAAGATGAGCAGTTTTTCTTTACTGAGGTTTTACCTGATGATACAGTTTTTGTTAAGAATTTAGACAAAAATATTTATTTAAAGGTAAAAAGTGAAAAGGACTATAAATGCAAAATAAATGAGCAAGCCCTGGACTTTGACAAGCTCGAAGGACAGCATCTCTTTTTAAGAAGTCGCCGTGACGGTGACAGAATGGTTTGTTTTTCGGATGGCAGAACAAAGAAAATAAAAAATATACTCATTGACGGAAAAATCCCACGCAGTGACAGAGACAAAATTCTGCTTCTTGCCACAGGCGATGAAGTTCTTGCCATAGTGGGCAGCCGTGTGAGTGAAAAATATAAAATTACAAATGAAACAGAGAGGACTTTGGTGATAAGGTATGGAGACATTGATGAAGAATAAAGTTTTGATTGATGAAAAAACTCTTGATGAACGCGTGAGTGAGCTTGCGGAAATGATAAACCGTGACTTTGCAGGTGAAAAGCTCATTGTTGTTGGTGTTCTCAAAGGGGCATTTATGTTTATGAGTGACCTACTTAAAAAGATAAACCTTGACACCGAAGTCTATTTTTTAAAAGCAGAAAGCTATGGCAGAGGCACAGAAACATCAGGAACTGTCAGAATAACAAAGGACATTGAAATAGATATCGCAGGCGAAAATGTGCTTTTGGTTGAAGATATAATCGACAGTGGGTTTACTATGCGTGAGGTTATGTCACTTCTAAACGCAAGAAATCCAAAAACCTTGCGCCTTGCATCCTGCCTCAGCAAACCAAGCCGCAGAGAATGCGAGATTGATGTTGATTATCTGGGCTTTGAAATACCTGACGAATTTGTTGTTGGCTATGGTCTTGACTATGCCGAAAAATTCAGAAATTTACCTTATATTGGTTATATAGAACAGTAGAAATTTTTGGGAGGACAGAAAAATGAATACAAATGAAGTACGTACAAGATTTGCACCAAGCCCTACGGGCTATATGCACATAGGAAACTTGAGAACAGCCCTCTATGCATATCTCCTTACAAAATCCAAGGGCGGAAAATTTATACTTAGAATTGAGGATACCGACCAGGAACGTTATGTTGACGGTGCTGTTGATGTTATATATAAGACCATGAAAGATACCGGTCTCATCCATGACGAGGGTCCGGATGTTGGTGGTGACTTTGGACCTTATATCCAGAGCGAAAGACGAAATATTTACAAGGAATATGCAGAAAAGTTGGTTGAGTTGGGTCACGCATATTATTGCTTCTGTGACAAGGAACGTCTTGAAGACTTGCGCCAGAGACAGACTGTTATGAAAGTTCCCACAAAGTATGACGGACTTTGCAGCAAGCTTTCAAAAGAAGAGATTGAAGAGAAATTAAAGGCGGGTGTTCCATATGTAATTCGCCAGAAAATGCCTAAGTACGGAAAGACAAGCTTTCAGGATGAGGTGTTTGGTGAAATCTCTGTTGAGAATGCAATCCTTGATGACAATGTTCTTTTAAAGGCTGACGGACTTCCTACTTACAATTTTGCAAACGTAATTGATGACCATCTTATGAACATCACACATATAATAAGAGGAAGCGAATATCTTTCATCAACGCCAAAATACAATCTTCTTTATGAAGCATTTGGCTGGGAAATTCCCAAATATATTCATGTTTCACCGGTTATGAAAGACGCGAACAACAAGCTTTCAAAACGTAACGGGGATGCATCATACGAAGACTTTATCGCAAAAGGCTATCTCAAAGAGGCGATTGTAAACTATATCGCGCTTCTCGGCTGGGCGCCTGGCGATGAAAGAGAAAAGTTTACCATGGATGAGCTTATTGAAGCTTTTGATGTCAAAGGTATAAGCAAATCTCCTGCAATTTTTGATGAGAAAAAACTTGCTTGGCTCAACGGCGAATACTTAAGAGAATTGAGCCCTGAAAAGTTCCACGAAATGGCACTTCCTTATTATGATGGTGTAATCAAAAATCCTGAAATTGAATTAAAAGACGTTTCAGAGCTCTTGCAACCGAGATGCGAAAAACTTTCGGATATTCCCGAACAGGTAGATTTCTTTGATGAGCTTCCTGAATATGAAAATGAACTTTATACTCACAAAAAAATGAAAACCGACCCCGAAAATTCTCTTGAAGCACTGAAAGCGATTTTGCCGGTGCTTGAGGGTATTGAAGAATGGAAAAAAGAAAATATTCACGACGAGCTTATTGCTTTGGTTGAACGCCTTGAACTGAAAAATGGCAGAATTTTGTGGCCCCTCAGAGTTGCGGTATCAGGCAAAGCCTTTACCCCTGGTGGCGGTGTTGAACTTGCATATATCCTTGGCAAGGATGAAACAATAAACCGCGTGAAATACGGAATTGAAAAGCTTTCAAAATAAAAAGACAGGAATGATAAAAATGGATATTACAACAAAGTTTTCGGACAAAGTGAAACATCTTGAAGCATCAGCAATAAGAGAAATCTTCAAACTTCTTGCAAAACCGGGTATTATCAGCTTTGCAGGCGGTGCTCCTGACCCTGAACTTTTTCCCAAAAAAGAATTTGCAGAGATTGCAAAGGAAATTCTTGAAACTCAAGGTAATACAGCTCTTCAGTATGGAATTACCGAGGGATATGCACCACTTCGTGAATGGGTG
>JAZROR010000134.1:0-16523 GCA_045648845.1 Clostridia bacterium | reverse complement strand
GAAAGACGTAGAAAGTACATTTCAGGTGAGGAACAGTTTACTCTCAAACCATCAGGTGAAGAAGGTGTAAAGCAGATGAAGGCTATTCTCGGTCTTGGCAGCTTTGTTACAAACGTAAATATGCCAAACCGTGGTCAGATTACAAATCTTCCTATGGGTGCTGTTGTTGAAACAAATGCGTCATTTACATCAGGTACAGTTGCTCCTGTTACTGTTGGTGAACTTCCACCTGCAGTATTCGCTCTTACAATCGACCACGTTGCTGTTCAGGAAATGGTTGTTGAAGCTGCTGTTACCCGTGACCTTGACCTTGCTTTCCAGGCATTCTGTAAGGATCCTCAGGTCAAACGCCTCAACCTTACTGAAGCAAAAGCGCTCTTTGATGAAATGATTAAAAACACCAAAGAATACCTCACAATGTATAATATCTAATTATACATAACAAAAGCCCTTGGCAAAATGCCAAGGGCTTTTTATTGTTTAAAAGTTAGATATTCTTTTTGTAATTCTCGATAACCTTTTTCATTGTTTCTGCTGCAGGACCACCAATTATTTTTCGCTGGTTTACGCAAGTCTCAAGAGATATAGCATCATAAATGTCCTCGTCAAAAAGCGGTGAGAAGTCTTTGAATTCTGCCATAGAAAGCTCTTCAATGAACTTGTCAGTATCAAGACAAAAAGCAACCATTTTTCCTACAACAGCGTGAGCATCACGGAAAGGAAGCCCTTTTTTTACAAGATAGTCAGCCACGTCTGTTGCATTGGTGAAGCCACCTTTCGCACCTTTCTCCATAGCGGATTTGTTTATGGTCATGGTCTTGAGCATTCCGCAAAATACAGGGAGGCACATTTTAACTGTGTCAAGGGCATCGAAAATCTGTTCCTTGTCTTCCTGCATATCCTTGTTGTATGCAAGAGGGAGTCCTTTCAGCATGGTGAGAAGTCCCATAAGGCTACCGAACACTCTGCCTGACTTACCCCTTGCAAGCTCTGCGATATCGGGGTTCTTTTTCTGTGGCATTATGCTTGAGCCTGTGCTGTAAGCATCATCAAGAGTGACAAAGCCAAATTCATTTGAACTCCACAAAATAATTTCCTCAGAAAAACGGCTGAGGTGTACCATTATCATAGAAAGAACAAAAGCCATTTCGCAAACAAAGTCACGGTCAGAAACGCCGTCAATGCTGTTTTTGGTTATATCGGAAAACTCCAGTTCTTTTGCCACAAATTCGCGGTCAAGAGGATAGGTTGTTCCAGCAAGAGCACCGCTTCCGAGGGGCATAATGTTCATACGCTTTTTCCAGTCATTAAGCCTTGATAAATCACGTGAAAACATTTCATAATATGCCATAACGTGATGGCTGAAGGTGATGGGTTGAGCCTTTTGCAGATGAGTGTAACCCGGCATAATTGTGTCAAGGTTATTTTCTGCCAAAGTGAGAATTGTTTTTTGCAAATCGGTGAGCATAGAAGAAAGAATCTCTGACTCGTCACGCAGATAGAGCTTTCCGTCAAGAGCTACCTGGTCGTTTCGGCTTCTGCCGGTATGCAGCCTTTTTCCCACATCACCAATCCGTGAAATCAGGATTGTTTCAATGTTCATATGGATGTCTTCAGCATCAATGGTGAATTCAACTTTGCCGCATTCAATATCTGCAAGAATTTCGCCCAAGGTTTTAACAATCAAATCAGCATCTTTCTGGGGAATAATTCCTTGTTTTCCAAGCATCTTTGCATGAGCCTGACTTCCGCGGATGTCCTGTGCATACATACGTGAGTCAAAGCGGATTGAGGAGTTGAAATCGTCAACCGATTTGTCTGTTGATTTTGAAAATCTTCCGCCCCATAATTTCATAATATTAAGTCTCCTATACAAAAATTCAGGGGTATCAGAGAGATACCCCTGTTTGATTTTTACTGTTCGCCGTTCTTTTTCTTCATCATTGCACGGACCTTGAGAGGAAGTCCGAAGAGATTGATGAAGCCTTCGCTGTCTTTGTGGCTGTAAAGTTCCTTGCTATCACCGAATGATGCGATATCTTCGTTGTAAAGTGAATATTTTGATTTCGCACCGGCAGGTGTGCAGTTACCTTTGTAGAGTTTGAGTCTTACTGTACCGGTAACGTATTTATCCATTTCATCATACATAGCAGACATAGCTTCACGGAGAGGTGTGAACCACTTTCCGTCATAAACAAGCTGTGAGAACTGTGTCTGTGTTGTTCTCTTGAATGCCTGAGTATCACGGTCAAGACAAAGGAATTCAAGTTCCTGAATTGCGGTATAAAGAATTGTACCGCCTGGTGTTTCATAAACGCCACGTGATTTCATACCAACAAGACGGTCTTCAACGATGTCGGTAATACCAACGCCGTTTGCTCCGCCAAGAGCATTGAGCTTTTCAACCAAAGCAACGGGTGAAAGCTTTTCGCCGTCAACAGAAACGGGAACACCTGCTTCAAAACCGATTTCAACATAAGTAGGTGTGTCAGGAGCCATTTCCGGTGATACCCCAAGCTTCAAAAGGCTGTCATACTGTGGCTCGTTCCACGGGTCTTCAAGGTCCATACCCTCATGGCTGATGTGCCAGATGTTGCGGTCACGTGAGTAAAGGTCCTTCTTTGTAACTGGGATTTCAATGCCGTGAGCGTTTGCATAGTCAACAGCATCTTCACGTGATTTGATGTCCCAGATTCTCCAGGGAGCAATGATTTTGAGTGATGGGTCAAGAGCTTTGATGCCAAGCTCAAAACGTACCTGGTCGTTGCCCTTTCCGGTAGCACCGTGGCAGATAGCAACAGCGCCCTCTTTCTGAGCTATTTCAACAAGTCTCTTTGCAATAATTGGTCTTGCGTGAGATGTGCCGAGGAGATATTTGCCCTCGTATGTTGCACCTGATTTGAGAGTAGGGAAGATGTAGTCTTTTACATATTCGTCTCTTAAATCCTCTATGTAACATTTTATAGCGCCTGATTTGATAGCGCGTTCCTCAAGTCCGTCTGTTTCTTTGCCCTGACCAACGTCACCGCACACGCACACAACATCATAGTCATAATTTTCTTTGAGCCATGTGATGATGATTGATGTGTCAAGACCGCCTGAATAGGCAAGTACAACCTTATCTTTTGCCATGTAAAAACCCTCCTGTAAATTAAAAGCACAGCACAAAAAATGCTTGCCTTATTTCGTTTTTTATATTACAATATGTATTATAATCCTAAATATAGAAAATTGCAACAGTTTTTTTTGAATTTATGCATTTTTATGCAAAAAAATGAATTTTTATGCATTTTATATCTGGAATATGTATAAAATGCGAAAGGAAAGACTATGAGAATTATAGGAATAGACCCAGGATACGCCATTGTGGGTGTGGGGTGCATTGATTACGAGGGCAACAAATTCAAGATTGTGGAATATGGTGCAATTACCACCGAGGCAGGGGAGGATATGACCGACAGGCTTAAAAGAATTTATGATAAGGCAGTGGAGATTATCACAAGGACAAAGCCTGATGCCTTGGCGATTGAAGAGTTGTTTTTTCAGAACAACCAGAAAACAGCAATAAACGTAGCCCAGGCAAGAGGAGTACTTATTCTTGCTGCGAAGAACCATGGTGTTCCCGTGTTTGAATATACACCTCTTCAGGTGAAGCAGGCGGTGGTGGGCTATGGCAGAGCGGATAAAAAACAGGTACAGCAGATGACAAAAGCCATACTCAATTTAAGTGAAGTTCCAAAGCCTGATGATACTGCCGATGCTCTTGCGCTTGCGGTTTGCCACGCTCATACTGGTGGAAGACTTATGTGGTGAGATTTTATACATAAAAACTCATATTTTGGACTTGTTTTTTGTGTTAAAAAGTAGTATACTAATAAAATAGGAAATTTTGGGAAAGGCAGAAAGGCTATGTTTTATTATATCTCAGGCAAAATAGCATACAAAAGCGATAGCTTTGTTGTGATTGATGCGAATGGTATTGGATACAGACTTTATGCAAGCACAAAGACCCTTGAACTCCTTGGAGGAGAGGGTGATTTTGCTAAGCTTTATACCTATGCAAATTTCAAAGCGTCAGCTGATGTGTTTGACATTTATGGATTTGCTACCAAAGAAGAGCTCGACCTTTTTATTATGATAATCGGCGTGTCCCGTGTGGGAGCAAAGACAGCCATTGCACTTCTCTCAAATATTTCGCCGTCAAAGTTTGCTTTATGCATTGCAACCAACGATTCAAAATATATAGCAAAAAACACCCCCGGCCTTGGTGCAAAGGGTGCGGAAAGAATTGTCCTTGAACTTAAAGACAAGTTCAAGAACTTTGATATGGGCGATGTTACAAACGATGACGCAATCGAGGTTTATCACGGCGGCGGCACAGAAAAGAGTGAAGCAATATCGGCACTTATCGCTCTTGGTTATTCACAAAGTCAGGCAAAGGCAGCACTTGCAGGTGCAAAAGGAACTGTTGAAGAGCTTGTGAAAATAGGTCTTAAAAATCTTATGAAAGGTTAAAGCCTTATGGAATTTGAAAACGAAAACAGGATTATTTCCACCGGTGCAATAGACGGGGACAATGAAATTGAATATAGCTTAAGACCAAAGCTTCTTGACGATTATGTGGGACAGAAAAAGGCAAAAGAAAATCTTAAGGTCTTTATGGAAGCGGCGAAAAAGAGAAATGAGTCCCTTGACCATGTTCTTCTCTATGGCCCTCCCGGTCTTGGAAAGACTACGCTTGCTGGGATAATTGCCAACGAGATGGGTGTAAACATCCGCATAACATCAGGTCCTGCTATCGAAAAGCAGGGGGATTTGGCGGCACTTCTTACTAACCTTTCGGAAAACGATATTTTGTTTATTGACGAAATTCATAGGCTTAATCGCAGCGTTGAAGAAATCCTTTATCCCGCCATGGAAGACGGGGCTCTTGATATTATTATCGGAAAAGGACCTTCGGCAAGGTCCATACGCCTCGAGCTTCCGCACTTTACACTTATCGGTGCAACCACAAAGGCGGGGGCACTCACTGCGCCTCTCCGTGACAGATTTGGCGTTATCAGCCGCCTTGAAATGTATACAAATGACGAGCTTGAAATGATTATAAAGCGTTCTGCGGGGATTTTGGGAATTGAAATTACAAATGGCGGTGCAGCAGAGATTGCATCAAGGTCACGCGGTACCCCGAGAATTGCAAACAGACTGCTTAAACGTGTACGGGACTTTGCTCAGGTTGAATCTGACGGATGCATAACCGACCGCATAGCAGATTATGCTCTCAAAAAGCTTGAGGTTGATGACCTTGGACTTGACGCAACAGACAAGAAAATGATAGAGGCTATTATAAAATTCTATGATGGCGGGCCTGTGGGACTTGACACAATCGCTGCTACAGTGGGTGAAGAAAGTGAAACCATTGAGGATGTTTATGAGCCTTATCTTATGCAGATTGGTTTCATAAACCGCACGCCAAGGGGCAGAGTGGTGACGCGTCTTGCATATGAGCATTTTGGTTTTCCCTTTGGAAAACAAGAAAACGAATTTGATATAAAAATTTCTGACTAAATTTGAAAGGATAAAGACAAATGGAAAAGAAAAAATTCTATCTGACAACAGCCATTGCATATACATCAAGAAAACCACATATAGGAAATACTTATGAGGTTGTTTTGGCAGACGCTATTGCCAGATTCAAAAGATATCAGGGCTATGACGTGTTTTTCCTCACCGGAACAGACGAGCATGGCCAGAAAATTCAGCAGCTTGCAGAGGAGAACGGAATTTCACCTCAGGTATATGTTGACGGCGTAGCAGGCGAAATCCGCACCATCTGGGACCTTATGAATGCGTCATATGATAAATTTATAAGAACAACAGATGATTATCATGTGGCAAGCGTACAAAAGATTTTTAAAAAGCTTTATGACCAGGGGGATATTTATAAGGATTCATATACCGGCTGGTATTGTACACCTTGCGAATCATTCTGGACCGATACTCAGCTTGTGGACGGAAAGTGTCCTGACTGTGGACGTGAGGTTCACAAGGGAAATGAAGAGGCATACTTTTTCAAAATGAGCAAATACCAAAAGGCTCTTGAAAAACATATTGAAGAAAATCCTGATTTCATTCAGCCCGAATCCCGCAAAAGAGAAATGATAAACAATTTCATAAAGCCCGGAATTCAGGACCTTTGTGTGTCAAGAACAAGCATCAGCTGGGGAATTCCCGTAAGCTTTGATGAAAAGCACACAGTTTATGTATGGCTTGATGCCCTTACAAACTATATCAATGCTCTTGGCTACACACCTGATGAAAAGGGCGAGCTTTACGGAAAGTACTGGCCTGCTGATGTTCATATTATCGGAAAGGACATTTTGAGATTCCATACAATTTATTGGCCCATATTCCTTATGGCACTTGGAGAGCCTCTTCCAAAGAAAGTTTTTGGACATCCGTGGCTGCTTAGCGGTGAGGACAAAATGAGCAAATCTCTTGGTAATGTTATTTATGCTGATGATTTGGTTCGTCATTTTGGCTGCGATGCAATAAGATATTATCTTCTTCACGAAATGCCTTATGCTCAGGACGGTACAATCACATATGAAAAAATAGTGAATTCATACAACACCGACCTTGCAAATGTTCTTGGAAATCTTGCCAACAGAACTGTTGCTATGGTGAACAAGTATTTTGACGGCATTGTTCCTGAAAAGGAAACCGCTACAGATTTTGATGCTGACCTTGGCAAAACCGCTGAAAAGGCAAAAGCTGATGTGGTACGATTTATGGAGGAATTCCGCACAGCAGATGCCCTTGATGCACTTTGGACCATTGCAAACCGTGCGAATAAATATATTGACGAAACTATGCCGTGGGCACTCGCAAAGGATGAGGCACAGTTAGGAACTCTCAAAACAGTAATGTACAATCTCGTTGAAGCTCTTCGCTGGATTGCATCGCTTCTCGCACCGTTTATGCCTGAAACTGCCGAAAAACTCGTAGGGGCACTCGGAACAAAGGAATATAGCTTTGATGAACTTGAAAGTTTCGGCAAAACATCAGGTGGACAAAAAGTCGGTGAAGCGGCAATGCTATTTGCGAGAATTGATGCAGAGAAAAAATTGGCTGAAATCGAAGAGGAAAACAAGGCGAACCAAAAGCCTGAAATTAAGATTGAACCATTTAAGGAAGATGTTGATTTTGAAAAATTCCTCGACCTTGATATCCGTGTGGGCAAGGTTCTGGAATGTGAGGCTGTTCCAAAGTCTTCAAAGCTTCTTCGTTTTACTATTGAAACAGGAAGTGAAACAAGACAGATTTTGTCGGGAATTGCAAAATATTATAAGCCCGAAGACTTGATTGGAAAGAACGTACTCTTTATTGCAAACTTTCCACCAAGAAAGATGATGGGCCTTGAATCAAATGGTATGATTTTGAGTGCTGAACACGATGGTAAATTGGTTGTTACCACCACACTTAGTGACATTCAAAGTGGGGCACAGATAGTATAGGGGGACTTATGAGTATTTTTAATAAAGCAGATATTCTTCTGCCCGAATGCACAGATATGGAAAAATGGAGCGTTGTGGCTTGTGACCAATACACAGCTCAGCCCAAGTATTGGGAGGATGCGGCACAGTTTGTAGGTGAAAGCCCATCGACCCTCAACATTGTATATCCCGAAGCGTTTTTGTCAGAGGGTGAAGGAAGAATTGAAAAAATAAACAGTAAGATGTATGAATATCTTGAAAAAGGCATTTTTGCAACACTTAAGGATAGCCTTGTTTATGTGGAAAGAACAATGAATAGCGGCAAAATAAGACGCGGTATTGTTGGTGCCATTGATTTGGAAGAATATGATTTTTCAAAGGGTTCAAAAAGTGCAATCCGTGCAACAGAAGGTACAATTTTAGAGAGAATACCACCCAGAGTGAAAATTCGTGAAAATGCTCCCCTTGAGCTTCCTCATGCAATACTCCTCATTAACGATGAAACAGACCACATTTTTGGAGGCATAGAAAAATCAAAACCACTTTATGACTTTGATTTGATGGGCGGCGGCGGACATATTGCGGCATGGCACATTTTGGGTGATGCGGCGGACGGCGTGATTGCGAAGATTGACAGATTTGCAAAGACAGCAAAGGATAATCTGGTTTTTGCCGTAGGTGACGGAAACCATTCTCTTGCTACTGCAAAAACCTGTTGGGAAAACCTGAAAGGAAAGCTTTCCGAGGAAGAAAGAAGCTCGCATCCCGCGAGATTTTGCCTTGTTGAAATTGAAAATATTCACGACGAGGCTCTTGAATTTGAGCCAATTCATCGTGTGGTTTTCGGTAAGACATTTAGTGCCGTGAAAAATGATTTGAAGAATTATTACCTCACATGTGACAGCCCGACGTCAACCACTCAGGAAATAGTTCTTGTATCAGGTGAAAAGACAGAAAGTATTTTTGTGAAAAATCCGTCTTCAAATCTGACTGTTGGAACGCTCCAGAAATTTTTGGATGATATGAGATATAATCTTGATTATATTCACGGCGACGACGTGGTGAGGGAACTTTCGGACAGACCTGATGCGGTGGGATTTATTCTTCCGTGTCCAAGGAAGAATGACCTGTTTGAAACTGTAATCCTTGACGGAGCACTTCCCAGAAAGACATTTTCTATGGGTGAGGCAAACGAAAAGCGTTTTTATCTTGAAGCTAAAAAAATTATATAAAAGTTATTTTCGGGGCGGTTTTACCGCCCTGAAAATGTATATATGGTGAATAAAATGAGGAAAAAACTAAGTTTTAAGCATACGAAAGTTGCTTGTTACACAGCAGCCTTTACACAGTCGCTTGTATGTGGTTTTTTGCCACTTTTATTTGTAACATTTAATCAAATGTATGAAATCCCACTTACTCTAATAACGCTATTGGTGGCGGTGAACTTTATAGTTCAGTTCGGAATGGACTTTGCGGCGCTTTTCTTTGTGGACAAGGTGAGCTATCGAGGGGTGGTTGTCGCTGCGCATATGCTTACAAGCACTGGCCTTTTCCTACTTGGAATACTGGTGCCCGTTACAAGAAACGCTTATCTTGCGATTCTCTTTGCCACATTATTGTTTTCTGCGGGAGGCGGACTTATTGAGGTTATTACAAGTCCCATTATGGAAGGATGTCCGTCAAAAAATAAAGCAGCGGCAATGAGCCTTCTTCATTCTATGTTCGGATTCGGCTCGATTTTGGTAATTGTTCTGACAAATATATTACTTTTCGTAATTGGACGAGAAAAGTGGCACATAATAGCAATAGTATGGGCGGTTTTGCCTGCTGTGAACAGCGTGGTTTTTTCTTTTGTTCCCATCAACAAAATAGTGCAAAGTGAGGAAAGAACGCCAGTATTCCAGTTGTTTAGGGGAAAAAGCTTTTTGCTTTTTCTTTTGCTGATGGCGTGCGGAGGAGCAGCTGAAATTGGAATGAGTCAGTGGGCGTCAGCTTTTGCGGAAACATCTTTAGGCGTTTCAAAAACAGTGGGAGACATTTTGGGACCGTGTATTTTTGCTTTAATGATGGCTCTATCGAGGATTTTTTATTCTAAGATTGCCGACAGAATAAATTTAATAAAATATATAATGCTTTGCGGATGTCTTGCTGCTTTCTGCTATGTACTTACTGCTTTGTTGCCGTTTAAATTCATGGCACTTCTGATGTGTGGATTTTGTGGCTTTGCCGTTGGAATAATGTGGCCCGGCACAATTTCTCTTGCAGCAAAGGCATATCCCAGAGGCGGTGCAACAATGTTTGGAGTATTGGCACTTGCAGGAGATTTGGGTTGCACAGCCGGACCATCGGTTGTAGGATTTGTAGCATCAATGTTTGGCGGTGAGCTAAAAGCAGGGCTCCTTATCGCTGCGGTTTTTCCGTTGATTTTGGTGCTTGGTGCACTTCTTCTTATAAAACGGGGGAAAAGGCGTTCTGACAAGTGTTTTTAATAAAAATGTTAAACATTCATTGTTGACATTAGAATTTAAATAAGATATAATTATTATGAGGAATTAGGGTAACGGTATTCTAGTCGATCACTTCGTTTCCCAGGGCGGGCCTAAAAATTCGCCGAAGGGCATATCGATGAAGTTCCTTGTGCGTGCTCGCGACGCCCAGTCGAGGGTGTGTGCTGGGAGTTAAGGTTTAGGGGCGATCCGCAACGGCATGTGGGCGTTGACCCCTTTTCCGCGGAGGCCTGTGACCGTGTAACGGATGGGACATCCCGCCGCTATACGTATCAGGTTAAAACCTGCGTTGCGGTACCCAAAGTGGTGCTGTGGGCAGTGTAGCCTGCCTTGAGTGGGCATGGTGGATAATTGTTCAGACCATTATTCCACGGCCATGGAATGATGTGTTATTGCTTTTTGAAACCATGTTTGCAAAAGAGGCTAAGAAACGTTTGTGATTGTCGAGGAAAACTCCTAGACCGGTCCTGGACATTTGGTCCGGTGCATATACAGGATTATAGTGTGTACTCAGTGGCAATCAGGTAACGCATTTGGTAACGATGCGTGACGGGTTTTAAAAGGGAACTTCCCTTTCGGCGACGATTGGGTAACCCGTCGGGAAAGCCAACCTGACCTATGACACAAAATTTACTGTATATGCTACCCTTTAATTTTTTATTAAATTTTACGGAGATGAATATTGATTGAAAGATGACGTGCATCGAAAACAAAAAGTGAAGTTTAAACCTGCTAAGTTCAAAAAGTCAGACAAGGCTTGGGTTATAAAAACTATTGTAATTACCTTTGTTTTGTCAGGATTTTTTAATATTTTGTCAAGCGGACTTGCGCAGATGGTAAATATCTGGATAGCAGTACTTATACTACTTGTTATTGTTTTTATAGGCATATTGTTTGATATAATCGGCATGGCGGTTACTACTGCCAGCGAGGCGCCGTTTCATTCTATGGCAGCAAAACGTGTCGAATATGCTGACCGTGCTATCTTGCTTATCAAGGCGAAGGACAAGGTTTCAAACTTCTGCAACGATGTTATCGGTGATATTTGTGGCATTATCAGTGGTTCTGCAGCGGCAGCCGTGGTTGCTTATATCGTAACAATTTCTCCAGACCTCAGCAGCGTACTACTTAGCCTTGTGATTACGGCATCAGTTGCGGCACTTACTGTGGGAGGAAAGGCTGTGGGGAAGACTATTGCCATCAAATACAGCAGCTTTATTGTATATAATGTAGCAAGAATAATCTCTATTTTGAAATTTTGGGATAAGTAAATAGCAGGTGCTTATGAAAAAAGTATTGGACGGAGTCAATTCGTCAGCGGATTTGAAAAAATTGAATATACCAGAACTCCAGATTCTTGCGGAAGAAATCCGTGAAATTTTGATTGATACTGTTTCTGAAAATGGGGGACATCTGTCTTCAAACCTTGGCGCTGTAGAGCTTACGCTTGCTATGCACAAGGTTTTTGACTTTTCACTGGATAAAATTGTCTGGGACGTGGGACATCAGTCGTACGCCCACAAAATAATAACAGGCAGAAAAGAGAAATTTTCATCTCTCCGTCAAAAAGGTGGCATAAGCGGCTTCCCCAAAACCGAAGAAAGTGAAACGGATGCCTTCAATACAGGACACGCATCAACTTCGGTTTCGGCGGCTCTTGGCTTTGCAACAGCTTTTGCAATGTCAAAAAGCGATGCTCGTGCTGTCGCTGTTATCGGTGATGGTGCCCTGACCGGTGGTATGGCATATGAGGCCCTCAACCATGCAGGAAGCAGCAACTTACCCCTTATTGTGATTTTAAATGACAATGGCATGTCCATTTCGGAAAATGTAGGAGGGCTTTCCCAATACTTAAGGCGTGTTACAAGCTGGTCAAGATATATAAATGCCAAAATTTCGGCAAAAAGTTTCTTGAAAGGACTTCCGGTGGTAGGTGAGCCTTTTAGAAGATTTGCTCACAAAAGTAAAAGATTTATTAAAAAGCTGCTTTTGCAGAAAAAACTTTTTGAAAATATGGGTCTTGAATATCTTGGCCCCGTTGATGGGCATAACCTCAAAGAACTCATTACTATTATGAACTATGCCAAAAGCCTTGGAAGACCGGTCATTGTTCATGCTGTGACCAGAAAGGGAAATGGCTATGCACCCGCTGAAAATAATCCGGCAAAATTCCATGGTATAGGGAAGTTTGACCCAAAGACCGGTGAAAGCAAGGCTTCATCAAAAGACACCTATTCCGGAGTGTTTGGAAATGAAATAATAAAACTTGCACGAGATAATGAAAATATTGTCTGCATTACGGCGGCTATGCCTGACGGAACGGGACTTACAGAGTTTTCAAAGGAGTTCCCTGACAGGTTTTTTGATGTGGGGATTGCTGAGGGCCATGCAGTGACCTTTTCAGCGGCCTTGGCAAAAGCAGGGCTTGTACCTGTTTTTGCGGTGTATTCAACCTTTCTTCAAAGAGGATATGACCAGATAGTTCACGATGTTGCTTTTCAGAATTTGCATACAGTTTTTGCCATTGACAGAGCCGGAGCAACGGGAAATGACGGTGAAACCCATCAGGGAATATATGATTTTTCGTATCTTTCACATATACCGAATATGAAAATTCTTGCTCCGTCATCAGGGGCAGAACTTCGCGCGATGCTTAAGTTTGCGGTCTCGGAATGTGATTGCCCTGTTGCTATACGTTATCCAAGAGGAAGCGCCGGCATTGAACGGGAGTTGGCGGGTGAAATAAAAGACGGCTGTGGAATTTTGGAACGCACGGGACAAGACGTGCTGATTGTGGCAGTTGGAAGTGAAGTAGGCGAGGCGATGGCCGCTGCTGAAATTTTGCAGGAAAAAGGAATTTCTGCGGCAGTTATGAATGCAAGATTTTTAAAGCCCTTTGATGAAAAATTGCTTCGGAAATTATCTGACGGCAAGAGGCTAATTGTCACCTGTGAGGATAATGTTGGTATTGGCGGACTTGCAGATACCGTGAGAAGAATTTTGGGAAAAGAAATCCTTGGGCTCAGTTTTTCTGATGAACCACTCCGGTGCGCAACCATAGGCGAACAGAAAAAGGATGCAAGCCTTGATGGAAGAGGAATTGCGGAGAAAATAATGATGGCTTTTAGCGAAGGTGATAAAATTGAGTAAAGAACGGCTTGATGTATATATGGTGGAGCAGGGCCTTGCAAACAGCCGGAGTGCAGCCCAGGCAATGATAATGGCAGGCGATGTCTATGTTGACAACCAAAAGGCAATGAAAGCCGGCGAAACCATAAAAGGTACTGAAAAAATCGAAATACGAAGCAAGGGTCCGTCTTTTGTGAGCAGAGGAGGACTCAAGCTGGATAAGGCGATGAAGGTTTTCCCTATTTCGCTTTCGGATGCTGTATGTATGGATATCGGTGCATCAACGGGTGGTTTTACCGACTGTATGCTCCAAAATGGTGCAAAAAAAGTGTATTCAGTTGATGTGGGTTATGGTCAGCTGGCTTGGAAACTGAGACAAGACGAGAGAGTCGTTAATATGGAGCGAACAAACATTCGTTATATTGACAAAAGCCTTGTTGAAGAGCCTTTGGACTTTTTTTCGGTGGACGTTTCGTTTATATCTTTAAAGCCCGTTTTGCCGGTGGCATTTGACCTGTTAAAAGACGGAGGCTGTGGAGTTTGTTTAATAAAGCCTCAGTTTGAAGCGGGTCGTGAAAAGGTAGGGAAAAAAGGTGTAGTAAGAGAAAAATCTACACATATTGAAGTTATTGAAAAGGTTCTGGAGTTCACAAAGGAAATCGGCTTTTCGGTGAAAGGACTTAATTTTTCACCAATAAAGGGCCCTGAGGGAAATATTGAATATCTTATGTATATAAAAAAGACAAGTGATGAAAGTGAAAACTTTGACATTGAAGCACTTGTGGAAAAATCGCATAATCTTTAAAATTTAGGGGGAATGCCAAGTGAAAAATATTGCACTTTTTGTCAATCGGGACAGAGACCAGAGCCTTGAGACGACAAAAGAAGTGATTTCGCTCCTTAAAAAATATAATAAGAACATTATTCTTGATGAATCACTTAAATCTCACGTGTGTGCAGATGACGTGACTTTTGTTTGCGGTGACGAAATGTTTGAAAAAGGCGATATGGTAATTGCTCTTGGCGGTGACGGAACTATTCTTAAAATTGTCAATCAGGCAGCAGAAAATGACGTGCCCATTGCGGGAATAAATCTTGGACATCTTGGGTTTTTGACTCAGGCGGAAAAAGGCGACCTTTCAAATGTGGTGAAAATTCTTGAGGGAGAGTTTTCTGTTGAAAACAGAATGATGCTTGATGCAAGAGTAATAAAAGACGGCTGTGTTGTGGAAACCTTTAGTGCTTTAAATGATATAATTATTCGTGGCGACCAGTCAAAAATGATTTCTCTTACTGCAGAGGTTAATAGCACTGAGGCAAGTAGATACCTTGCTGATGGAATTATTATAGCAACATCAACGGGTTCAACGGCGTATTCCCTTTCTTGCGGAGGACCTATTGTTCATAAAGGCCTTGACTGTATGATTATGACACCTGTTTGTCCTCACACAATGAAGTCAAGATGTATGGTGATACCGCCGGAGTTTTCGGTAAATGTCAGGTTTGATGCGGCGTACTGTAGCGAGGTTGACCTTAAGGTTGACGGAATTTTGGCGAAGCGACTTGGAAAAGACGAATACATAGAGGTAGTAAGAAGCGAAAAACGTGTCCCACTTATAAATGTAAACTCAAGGGAGTATTTTGACGTAATCAGTCAAAAACTTTCAGATTAAAATAACAGGAGAAAGGCTGTGAGAAAATGCTTAAGGAATTACACATAAAAAATGTTGCTGTTATTGATGAAGTGCATATTGAATTTTCTCCCGGCTTTAACGTCCTTACGGGCGAAACAGGAGCAGGTAAGTCAATCCTTATCGACTCAATCGGTATGGCTCTTGGCAGACGAACAAGCCACGATTTGCTGCGCAGCGGATGCGATGCGGCGGTGGTTAGCGCCTGCTTTTTTGTGTCAGGTGAAGAAATTTTGGCAAAAATGTCGGATATGGGTATTGAATGTGATGACGGAGTGGTGCTGATAAACCGCAAAATTACCGCTGACGGAAAGTCTTTTTGCCACATAAACGGCGTTGCTATGCCTCAAGGACTGGTGCGTGAGATTTCGGCTATGCTTATTGATATTCACGGACAAAGCGACAACCACTCGCTACTTGATGAAAAGAAACATCTTGGAATCTTGGATGAATTTGGTGGCACAGAGAAATGCCTTGAAGATTATAAAAAGATTTTTAGGAAGATGAAAGAACTTTCAAAGGAAAAGGAAAGGCTTTCGGCATCAAAGGATGAAAAGAGAAGACGGATGGAACTTCTGGAGTTCCAGATTGATGAAATAGACGGGGCGAAATTGAAACTGAGTGAAGATGAAAGCCTTGAGGAGCGTCGTGAATATCTATACAATATGGAAAGTATAACAAAAGGCGCAGGGACTGCGTACAGCGCACTTTACGGCGGTGAGGAGACTTCTGCCTACGACCTCTTAAAAAAGGCGCAGAGAAGCATTCAGGAAATCAGCCGCTTTTTACCGAAGCTTGAAGATTGCAGTAGCCGCCTTGACGAAATTATAGCTGATACTGATGATATTGCATCAGAAATAAATGAGTATGTCTCGGGGACAGAATTCAGTATGGCAGAGCTTGACTTTATTGAGGAGCGGCTTGATACTATAAACAATTTCAAACGTAAATACGGAAATTCAATAGAGGAAATCCTTGAATATTGCGAAAAAGCGCGAGCAGAGGCCGGAACGATTGAAAAAAGCGACGAACGGCTTGCGGATATTGAAAAAGAGCTGGCGGCAGTAGAAGAAGAACTTGAAAGTGCGGCGGAAAACCTTACTGCACTGAGAACTGATGCGGCAAAGACCCTTGAAGAGCAGATAAAAAATGAACTCTTTGAGCTTGATATGCCAAAGGTGAGATTTGCTATTGAAATTCTGAATAGCGAAAATGAAGACGGAATTTCCTACACCGAAAGCGGCAAGGACAAGGTTCGATTTTTGCTTTCCACCAATCCCGGTGAGGATTTAAAACCCATGTCAAAAATTGCATCAGGGGGAGAGCTTTCAAGAATTATGCTTGCGGTTAAATCAGTTCTTTCGGATATGGGAACTCAGGACACTATGATTTTTGACGAAATTGATACAGGTGTCAGTGGCAGGGCGGCACAGAAAATAGCCGAAAAGCTTTCTGCACTTGCAAAAAAACGTCAGGTATTTTCAATCACTCATCTGGCACAGATTGCAAGTATGGCAGACAGCCATTTTCTTATTCAAAAGAGTTCCACCGACAGCAGCACTCATACAGAGGTTATATGCCTTGACGATGAGGGAAGAACCGATGAACTTGCTCGCATAATCGGGGGTGTTTCGGTGACTGACCTTACACGAAGCAGTGCACTTGAAATGCTTGATATGGCGAAAAAGAAAAAGGAAATATAA
>JAZROR010000133.1:0-3919 GCA_045648845.1 Clostridia bacterium | reverse complement strand
TACCGTTTCTTCATCAAGAACAAAAGCCTCACAAAGCTCAACATAAACGCTCTTTGCCAAATCCCGCAAGCTTTTGATTCGTGTCTGTTCTGCAAGCTCTATTTCCTCTGCCTTTCTTCTACCTGATACCATTCTCTTATGTCTGAAACTGTCAAGGGCAGCTTTCATCGATGAATAGCTGTCCATATCAATATGCGAAAAAACTCTTTTGACATCCTCGAACTCATCGCCGAGGAAAACAAAATACGGATGTTCCTCGCCAAGTCTTGTTTCTGTATCTGCAATAATCTGCCCATAAATCTCAAAAATTTCATTTTTTGATTGCTCTACAAGCTCCGCAAGAGACTTTTTCCACCATCCGCCAAGCTCTCCAAAGCGAACTACATCCCGATAAGTACGAACAGCCTCATTGAGCCATTTTTCAGGATATGCCATACTGCGGCTGAAATTGTGGAGTGACAAAATCCATTTTCTCAGTTCTCCGTCACTTTTCGTGCCGCCATAACCCGAAACCAAATCAGCAAAGGACTTGTCCTTGTCAATATTCTTATAATATCTTTCAAGAACTTCCTCAAGAGCCTCTTTGAGAAGTATTGCATTTTCGGTCTCGTCCGCTATCGCAAAATCCACAGGCAAATCAGTCATCTGAATATTATTTTTGAGGGTATTCAGGCAAAAAGAATGAACTGTTGATATGCTGGCAGAATGCATAAGAAGTCTTTGTCTTGTGAGATGCTCATCATCGGGGTTCTCTTTCAACTGGGAAAGAATAGCCTTTTTGATTTTTTCCCTCATTTCACTTGCCGCCGCCTCAGTAAAGGTAAGCACAAGCAGTTCATCCAGTGAGATTTTGTCATTTTTTACAAGCTCAATTATTCTTTGCACCAAAACCGCAGTCTTTCCCGAGCCTGCTGCCGCCGCAAGAAGAATATTTTGTCCCCTATAGCTAATGGCTTCATACTGTTCATCCGTCCATTTCATATGCTAAAATCTCACCGCCCTTTCACATATTAAACCTTACTCGGCTACTATCACTTTCCCATTAAGATATTCAAGCTCACCTGCAGGCGTTTTAAAATCAAATTCTATTCTATAAGCCCGAAGCTCCTGAAAATCCTTTTTGCCGTTCTTTTTTGCTCCGTATTTCACGTCCCCAACCAAAGGACATCCCTTTGCCGCAAAGCTTGCCCTTATCTGGTGCGTCCTCCCCGTAAAAAGCTGAACCTCAAAAGTGCCATAATCATCAATTTTGCGAAAAAGAGTCTCACAATATTTTGAGTTCGGGACCTCTCTATCAAAGAAATAAACCTTTCGTTCTCTCTCGTTTTTCACGGTATATCCCGCTATTTTGCCAGATTTCCCCAGCCTTTCAGGGTTTTCCGCCTTTAAAATATAATATTTATTTATTTCACGTTCTCTTATTTTTTCGTTTATTATCCGAAGCGATGAGGCATTCTTTGCCGCAATAACAAGCCCCGATGTGTTTTTGTCTATCCGATTACAAAAAGCAGGGGCAAAGGTGTGTTCTGTTTCAGGAGAAAACTCTCCTTTTTTCACAAGGTAAGCCGTCACGCTGTCCAAAAGGCACCCTCTCTCACCGTGCACAGCCACCCCTGATGGCTTATCTGCCACAAGAATATTTTCATCCTCATAGGCTATGCACAAACTTCCCTCTTTAATTTCAAAAGATTGTTCTTTCTTTTCACTTTCAAAAAACTCATCATTGATATAAAGTTCAAGGACATCACCAGTGTTTAAAACATACGAAATTTCCTGCTTTTTCCCGTTGACCTTGACCCTTTTCTTTCTGAGCCATTTGTAAATCATTCCCATTGACGCAGTTTTTAAAAGCTTCGACAAAAACTTGTCCAGCCTTTGTCCCGCGTCGTTGGGTCCTGCCACTATTTTTTTCATAGCAAACTCCATCCTGCCGCCTTGAGGCAGAGAAAATCAAACTATTTTATTCTGCTTGAGATAAACCACCAAAACCGCAATATCAGCGGGCGAAACCCCGGATATTCTTGAAGCCTGACCGATTGATGCAGGCCTTAGTTTTTCAAGCTTTTGTCTTGCCTCAAGTCTCAAGCCGCCAATCTTTTCATAATCAATGTTTTCAGGAATTTTTTTGTTCTCCATCTTTTTGAACTGATTTGCCTGAACAATCTGGCGGTTTATATAACCCTCATACTTTACGCTGATTTCCACCTGCTCTGTGACCTCTTTGGGTAGTGGTTTTCTTTCTTTGTCCAAAATTGCCATTCCCTCATATGAAACCTCAGGGCGTTTCAGCATATCTGATGCCCTTATTCCGCTTGAAACAATGGTGCTGCCCACGCTCTCCAAAAAGTCGTTGACCTCTTTCGAGGGTGGGAAAACAATTCCCCGGAGTCTCTCTGTTTCTTCTTCTATCAAACGTCTTTTTTCACAAAATTCATCATACCGCACCTTGCTGATAAGACCTATTTCATAGCCTTTTTCGGTAAGTCTCAAATCCGCATTATCCTGACGGAGTATGAGGCGATATTCCGAACGCGAAGTCATCATTCTGTATGGCTCATTTGTGCCCTTTGTAACCAAATCGTCAATTAAAGTTCCAATATATGCATCACTTCTATCCAGAGTGAAAGGCCCTTTTCCCTGAAGCTTCCTTGCCGCATTTATACCTGCGATAAGTCCTTGCGCTGCCGCCTCTTCATACCCTGATGTTCCGTTGAACTGTCCAGCACCAAAAAGCCCCGGAATGTTTTTAAACTCCAAAGTATTTTTGAGCTGCAAAGGATTGCAGCAATCATACTCAATGGCATAAGCATTTCTTGTTACGTGTGCATTTTGGAGACCCGGAAGTGTTTTCAGCATCTCTATCTGCACATCTTCAGGAAGACTACTTGAAAAGCCCTGAATATACATTTCCTCTGTATCTTCACCCATAGGTTCAATAAAAAGCTGATGCCTTTCCTTGTCCTTAAAACGCACAATCTTATCCTCAATGGATGGGCAATACCTTGGGCCAATACCCTTTATATCTCCGCCATAAAGAGGCGAGCGGTGAATGTTATCAAGTATAACCTTGTGAGTCTTTTCGTTGGTATATGTCACAAAACAGCTTACAGTATTTTTCAGTTCTTCCTTTGTTTCAAAAGAAAACGGAGTGATTTCTTCATCACCAAGCTGTTCCTCAAGCTGTGAAAAATCAATGCTTCGTCTGTTTACTCTCGGCGGTGTTCCTGTTTTGAAACGCACCAGCTCAACCCCAATATCTCTGAGGTTCTTCGAAAGCTCAGTAGCAGGAAAAACTCCGTCAGGACCGCTTTCCTGACTGAATTCACCAATTATTATTCTTGACTTTAAATATGTACCTGTTGACACAATAACCGCACGGCAAAGATATTCCGCACCCATACGTGTTTCAACCGACCTTACTGCACCGTTTTCGTCAAGATTTACTTTCACAATTTCACCCTGACGCACATCAAGTCCCTCGCACAGTTCAAGACGATGCTTCATTTCATTCTGATACGCACGTCTGTCAATCTGAGCACGCAAAGAATACACCGCAGGACCTTTTCCCCGATTTAGTATTCTCGACTGCAAAAGTGTTGCGTCCGCCGCCTTTCCCATTTCACCGCCAAGGGCATCAATTTCACGCACCAAGTGTCCCTTTGCAGTTCCCCCGATGCTTGGATTACACGGAAGATTTGCAATGCTGTCAAGACTTATTGAAAAAAGGCAGGTTTTCGCCCCAAGCCGAGCTGCCGCGAAGGATGCCTCAACACCGGCATGTCCTCCGCCTATAACTATTACATCATAACTGTCTGCTACAAACAAAATATTCCCTCCATTAAGCCTTGTCTTCTGTGCACACTTTGAGAATTTCCTCATAAATCTTTTGCGAATTTTCCTTAAAGTGCCGGGCCACACG
>JAZROR010000132.1:0-4992 GCA_045648845.1 Clostridia bacterium | reverse complement strand
TTTTCATGAACAAAAAGAGTCAACGCACCATAAGGTGCTTGACATACATTCGGTGGCAATAGCAAGAAGGTCACACCTGTTCCCATTCCGAACACAGTAGTTAAGCTTCTTAGCGCTGATGATACTTGGTGGGCAACCGCCTGGGAAAGTAAGACGTCGCCGGAATTTGCAAAAGGATACCTTAAAAGGTATCCTTTTTTTGTTGTGCAAATTCCGTGCGACGCTTTTGCTGTTATTATACTAAATACAAATTATTCGGTGATTTTACAATGTGAAATGCTGAAAAAATTTTTATCGGGGTCCATGCATTTTTCTATACTGCATTGGTGTATACCCTGTTTGACTTTTGAAAAAAAGTGTGAAATAGCTGGCAGAGGAAAAATTCATTTTTTCGGCAATGCCTGATATGGGAATGTCGGTAAGCAGAAGCTTTTGCGCTTCGGATATACGTAGATTTATATAATATCTTTTGGGACTGATACCGGCATAATGACTGAAAAGTTTTTTTATGTAACTAACGCTAATATAGTTTGTTTTTGCAAAATCTTCCAAAGAAAGATTGTTGTAAATTTCCTTATGCATAAGTTCCACAATAGTACTGTAGGTTTGTGCACCGGTAGAGGTTGAAAGACTGTCTTTTGTATGGCTTTCCCGCATAAGACGCATAAAAAATGCAGACATACGGCAGCTTGCTTCAAAAAGGTCTGTAGGTTCGTTCTTACTGCGTTGTGTTTCACAGGACTGAAGCATATCTACAATATGAACGTATTCATCGTGAAGCGCAGAAGATAAATGAAGAACACCTTTTTTTAAGTATTCTGGCAGGTCACCGCTTATGCGGAAGGAAACGTTCAGAACTCTCGGACAAGTATTTTCAGCGGAGCAGATACGATGAAACTCATTGGGGGCATGAAAAATGATGTCTCTTTTGCCCATAATATAAACATTTTCATCCTCTGTAACCTCTATTTTACCGTCTAAGACATACACGATTTCCCAGAAGTTATGATTTTCTCCCTCAAAATTGAAATTCTTGGGAAATCGGCGGTCTAATACACTTTGCAAAAAATCTGTGATTTGAAATGTGCTGCAAATAGGATAGAACATAGCAAAGCTCCTTTTGGTATCTAAAATATAAAAAATAGTGTCTAATTTTGTGTTGAATTATAATTATTACCTTGATAAGATTATAGTAACATAGATAGATTCATATGTCAATGTGATTTCAAACCAAAAGGGGAGAGGAAAATGAAAGAAAAGATAAAAGTTGGATACATTGGGCTTGGAAGACGAGGCACACTTGTACTCGAGAATTGTGTCAGCGAAATGAATGACGTAGAAATTGCCATGATTTGTGACATATACGAGCCATACATAGAAAAGGTAAATAATATCTTAAAAGAAAAAGGACGCGACGCTGCTGTTGGAACCACAGATTACCATGATATTTTAAATAATCCGGATATCGATGCTGTATTTATTATGACTGGTTGGGGCAGCAGAGTTGATATTGTAAAGGATTCTATGCGCGCCGGCAAGTATACTGCTTTTGAGGTTGGTTGTGTTTTTGATATTCAGGAATGTCATTCTCTTCTGGAAGTTTATGAAGAAACAAAAACACCTATTATGATGCTTGAAAACTGTTGTTATGGCAGATTTGAAATGATGGCACTTAATGTGAAAGAAAAAGGTCTTTTTGGAGAATTGATCCACGCCGAAGGTGGCTATCATCATGATTTGATAATTTGTGACGAGTTGTATGGTAATGAAAGCGATGAGGATCGTCATTACAGAATTCATTCATATATACAGCGAAACTGTGAGCAGTATCCTACTCATGAACTTGGACCTATTTGTAAGGTTCTTGGTATCAACCGTGGCAACAAAATGCTGACTTTGAGTTCATTTGCCTCCAAGTCTGTTGCTCTTAAAGAACGTATTGTGACTGATTTGGGAGAAGACAGTAAATGGGCGAAATATGATTATAAGCAGGGTGACATTGTCACAACCATAATTACCTGTGCAAATGGTGAAACAATCAAGTTGTGTTTGGATACCACTGCACCACGTCCTCACTATTCAAGAAATTTCACTATTCGTGGAAGCAAAGCAATGTGCAGCGAAGACAGTGATGTACTGTTCTTCAACGGCATGGAAGAACCTTGTCGTAACAATATGGAAGAAATGTACAAGGAACACGACCATCCGCTTCATGAGGAATATGTAAAGCTTGGAGAAAAAGGTGGCCATGGCGGTATGGACTGGTTGGTTTGCCGAGCATTCATTGAAAGTGTTAAGAAGGGTACAAATACACCCATTGATGCATACGATTCTATTTTGTGGGCAGCAATCGCACCCCTTTCAGAAGCATCTATTAAGATGGGTGGTGCACCGGTTCCTGTTCCGGACTTCACACGCGGCAAATGGATAAATCGTGAACCTGTTACCGAAGGCAAATATTGTCTCGATAAGGTTTGTGTTGATAACACAGTTAAAATCTTTCCTGAATAAAAAATTGCTATAGCTAATTCAGGACAACAGTAGTTGCCAATTTATTGATTTTTTTGGTCTTAACTTGACGATTTAAAAAATGGAGGAAAGAAAATGAAAGCGACACATTATTCCAAAGAACCATACTATCCAATGTTGCTGTCCAACGGGATAGACGGCATTTTGGTAGATTATAGTGGCAGTAATTTTGCATCCCATAGTGGACATACACATTGGGAGCAGTCTCACGGCGCCATCTGTGGTTGGTATAAGGCAACAAGCCGAACTGTAACCAAAAAGACAGAGGGTCAGATTTTGCGTGCTGGATATCAGGTAATTTTGTATAATGCACCGGCTGAGCCTGAGAGTTATGAACAGAGCTTGGATTCAAGCACAGGTATTTTGACAACAAGACTTTCTTTTGCAAAGAACGAAGTAGAAGTTTTAGTAGAAAGCTTCTTGACAACAGACGGACTTTGGTGCGAAAAGGTAACAATAGAAAAATGTGACCCGTCAAATCCGCCACAAGTTGGATTTTTGCTGTTGGATGGACAGAGCGGTTATTTATGGATGCAGCTTCAGACCCAGACAGCACTCCATGTAAATATGGGCGAAAAGGAAATGCAGATTTCCTATGATTTTGGCTCATTTGCAGGTAAAGGTGCTTTGTGGTCGGACCGTGCTTTTGCTGAAACAGAAAAAAAGAATGTAGCAGGTTCGGATGCCCACAATCTTGGGTTGATTGGTGTATTGTCTCAGGGCGAATCAGTTTCGAGAATCTTGACGATCGTGGACGAGACGGAATGTTCGAATATAGATGAAGAATTCGAAAAGAGAAGCCGCATAGCGCAGAAAGGATATGACGCTGTAAAAGCTGCGCATGTTGAAGCATGGAAGAATGAAAATGCAAGTAGTGTTACTATACCCGACCCCAAGGTGGCTCAGGTATACGAGATGGGACAGTACCTTATCAGGTCATCCCAGAATCCCCAAAACGGTGCAACTCTTTTGGGAATTCAACCACATCTTTGGAATGGCGGTCTTTATTGTGCATATGACTCTATTTTTATCATAAAAGGACTTTTAACAAGTGGCTTTATTAAAGAAGCAGAAAAGTGTGGAAAGTTCATTCTTGGTTTGATGGAAATCGGCAGACAGGCACTTGCAGCATACGATATGAAAGGCGGGGCATCTGTAGGCTGGACAGACTGTAAAGGACAGTACTCTCAACATAGAGATATGAAGGAGTTTATCACACATTTCAAGCCTATGTATCCTTGTTTTGATATTTTGAATTTGTATAATATCTGGAATCACACAGGCAGAAAGACTTCAGAAGAACTTGAAAAAGCTCTTCGTATGTTCCTTGATTTTACGGAGCACCTTACTGAAGAAAGAGACGGAAGAATCTTTTTAAAGAATGTTATGTCAGGTACCGAGGGTGGATATGAGTCTGAGACAGATACATGGACCAATGTTGCTTTGTTCCAAAGTATCCGAGTAATAGGAGATATGCTTAATGATGAATCTCTTATTGAACTTTCCGAAATATTAGAGGAAAATATGGCGTGCAATTATAACGAAGATGGCATTTTGCTTCCATTCAAAGATGCACCATTCATTGGCGGCTGGCAGTCAGATATGTCTATATTTATGATGCCGCGTCACTTATCAGAAAAAAATATCGATATAGGTTTGAAAACCTGTGAAACTGAATGGGGATACAATTATGATACTCCCACAGAGACGTATCGCCATTGGCCATGGATTCCTCCAAGATCTGTGATTTGCTATGCTCGTCTTGGTGCACATAAAAAGGCGATGGAGCAGCTTCTCAAGATTCCTATGGGCGCATCATCTCTTGGAGTACTTCCTGAAAAAATCAGAATTGACGGCGCACCCATAAACTATTATTACACTACACCTGCAGGACTTGCTGTTTGGGCTGTAAATGAAGCTATGTGCTTCGAAGAAGAAGGAACAGTTTGTTTTGCTTACGGAATCACAAAAGATTGGCAGGACTTCTCTGCTAAGAATATTCACTTAAGCAACGGCCTTAAAGCTGATATTACAGTGAGTGGTGGTGTTGTTAAAGAACTTGCACTCACAAATCTGACCGAAGCTGAAATTACAGTAAACCTGAAAGTGAACGCTGATTTTGCTGCGGACGTACCCGATGTGGTAACCATAGCGCAAGGTGCGAAATACAGCTTCAAGGCATAATGCGATGTTTTATAGCTAATTGACAACATAGATAATACTCCGTTGTACATTTTATGTTCTCAATTCAGAGGACGCAAAAGGTATTTGTGAAGAACATTGTTTGAAAAAGGCATATCGACAAGTATTCGGTATGCCTTTTCTATATTCAATTCAGAAAGGAAAAATGGTGTGCTGATCATTTAATGTTTCAAATAGAGGCTTTCCAAGGATTTAACATATACTGAAATCGGTCAAAAGTATAATGATAATGACATTTATTATGATTGAAAAATGACCGAA
>JAZROR010000131.1:0-7062 GCA_045648845.1 Clostridia bacterium | reverse complement strand
GAAGCGGCAAAGCGCTATGGCGACCAATGTGTTGTTATTTCTGCGGATGTGAAAAGGGTTGGCGGAGTTTTCAGGGTTTTTTCAAAAGGCGGACGTGAAAACACGGGTATGGAAGCGGTTGAATGGATAAAGCGATGTGTTGATATGGGGGCTGGCGAAGTGGTGCTCAACTCCATAGACACGGATGGCGTTAAAAAAGGCTTTGACCTTGAGATGCTTGATGCTGTTTGTAATGCGGTGTCAGTTCCTGTTATAGCATCAGGCGGTGCAGGGGGAATTGGAGACTTTATCACACTTTTCAGGGAAGTTCCCAAGGTTGATGCGGGACTTGCGGCGTCGATTTTCCATTTTGGAGAGGTTGAGATTTCTGAACTTAAACGTGAACTGAAAGCAAACGGAATTGATATGAGAATTTAAAAGAGGAGTTTTTTATGATAAATATTGATGAACTTAAATTTGATGAAAAAGGTCTTATCCCTGCCATAGTGGTGGACAGTGTTTCAAAAAAGGTGCTTACCCTTGCGTATATGAACAAGGAAAGCCTTAAAATCTCTATGGAAAAGGGTCTCACTTGTTTTTGGAGCAGGTCAAGGCAGGAACTTTGGCTCAAGGGCGAAACCAGTGGAAACTATCAGCACATTGTTTCAATAACAGCTGATTGTGACAAGGATGCTCTTGTTGTTGTGGTTGAAAAGGACGGACCTGCCTGCCATATGGGCACGGATTCTTGTTTTAACAATGAACTCTGGCAGAGCGAAGACAAACATGAGTTTTCTCTTGATGCACTTATGGACCTTTTAAAAGGCAGAAAAATTGAGAAAAAAGAGGGTTCATATACCACATACCTTTTTGAAAAAGGAATTGATAAAATTCTTAAAAAGGTTGGGGAAGAAAACACAGAGGTAATAATTGCGGCAAAGGCTGATGACAAAAAGGAAACTATTTATGAAATTGCGGACCTTTGCTATCACGTAATGGTTTTGATGGTGGAAATGGGAATTTCGGTTGAAGACATTCATAAAGAGCTTGCATCCCGTCATGTAATCGACCACAAAGTCAAGCAGGAGAAGATGACCAAATGATTTTAGAGGATTTTCACGTTCATACAAATCTTTGTGACGGACGAGATAGTGCCGAAGATATGGTGCTTGCCGCAATAGATAAGGGAATGACAAGGCTTGGCTTTTCAGGTCACGGGTATACCTCCTTTGATTCATCATTTTGTATGAGTCAGGAAACTGTAATTGAATATTATGAGCAAATAGATGTGCTAAGAGAAAAATATAAGGATAAAATAGAAATTCTTTGCGGAATTGAGCAAGATTATTTTTCGGAGGAGCTGCAGTTTTTACCTGATTATATAATAGGCTCTGTGCACTATGTAAAATGCGGTGACAACATTTTGACCATTGACGAAAGTGAAGAAACATTCGTCAGGATTGCAAATGAGTTTTATGGTGGAGATTATTATAAATTGGTTGAGGATTATT
Organism: Clostridia bacterium; assembly: GCA_045648845.1. GTDB lineage: Bacteria > Bacillota > Clostridia > Monoglobales > Monoglobaceae > SIG440. The sequence continues at coordinate 5,572 of JAZROR010000131.1, read as the reverse complement.
TTTTGCTTGTAGGCGATGTAGTGAAAAGAACTAACGCAGACATTATTGGACATTTTGATTTGATTACCAAGTTCAACGAGGGAAACAAGTTGTTTGACACACAAAATCCACGTTATGTAAGTGTGGCGAGAGATACTATTGACAAGCTTATTCCATATGGAAAGCCCTTTGAAATAAATACGGGTGCAATATCACGGGGATATAGGACAGAAGCATATCCTGAAAATTCACTGCTTTCGTATATCAAAGAAAAAGGCGGAAAGGTAATTCTTTCAAGCGACAGTCACACTAAAGAAACGCTTTGTTATGAATTTTCAAAATATGAGAAAATAGCTCTTGATATGGGTTTTGACAACATAAGTTTTGGCAAATAAAAAAGGGACTTTAGGAAATTTCCTAAAGTCCTTATTTCTTTTTAAAGTATTATACAGATAAGTCCGCCGCTACCCTCGTTTATTATTTTCGTGAGAGTTTCCTGAAGCTTCATCTGGGCATCGTCAGGCATATGATAAAGCTTGTTGTGAAGACCCTCGTTTACAAGCTCGTGGAGAGATTTGCCAAAGATGTTTGACTCCCATATCTTCTGCGGGTCAACTTCGAACTCTTTGAGGAGATAGTGAACAAGCTCCTCGGATTGTTTTTCGGTTCCCACGATTGGCGAAACCTCGGTTTCGATGTCTGCACGAATCATATGTATTGATGGTGCAGAAGCCTTGAGACGAACACCAAAACGACTTCCTTGCTTCACTATTTCGGGTTCTTCAAGGGCAAGTTCATCAATGGAGGGGGAAACAATGCCATAGCCCTTGCGGTTCACTTCTTCAAGAGCATAAGAAACCTTGTCATATTTTTTCTTTACATCCGAAAGCTCGCAAAGAAGATGCATAAGGTTTTCTTCGTTTTCTACTTCAAAGCCTGTCATTTCCTTTATTATTTTGTAATAAAGCTCATCGGGTATGGTTAAGGAAAGGTCAATGGTCCCGTTTACCATATTTATATCAGAAATGGCTACATCGGTTATAAATTCGTTTTCCAAAAGCCACGGAACAAGGGCTTTTGCATCCGAAAGTTTCAGCTGACCTTGTGGTGCATCCATTATGAAATTTTGCAGGGCGGATTTGAGCCAATGATTGTTGCCAAGGGCATCTGCCCAGGAGGGAAGATTCATACGAATTTCGGTAACGGGGAATGCCAGAAGAAGATGTTCCATTACGTGATTTATATCATCCATTGAAAGGTCCATACAGTTTATGGGAAGAACGGAAGTATGATATTTTTCTTCAAGGAATTCCTTATATTCACGGGTATTTTCAGAGTGTGGGTCCACAGTGTTTAGGATAATAATAAAGGGCTTTCCTAAACCACGGAGCTCGCCCACAACTTGCTCTTCGGCATCCATATAGTCTTCTTTGTCTATGTCTGTTATACTGCCGTCGGTTGTAACAACAATTCCCACAGTCGAGTGTTCGGTGATAACTTTTTTTGTACCTGTTTCAGCGGCTTCGCGGAATGGGATGGGTGAGTCCGACCAAGGAGTCATAACCATGCGCGGCGAATCACCCTCGATATATCCCAGAGCGCTATCTACTATGTAACCAACACAGTCAATAAGACGGATTTTGAAAGATGTGTTGTCTTCAAGACGTACGGTTACAGCTTCGTTGGGGATAAATTTTGGTTCGGTAGTCATGATCATTCTGCCGCCTGCACTTTGCGGGAGTTCGTCCATTGCACGTTCACGCTTGTGGTCATTTTCGATGTTCGGGATAACCATAAGATTCATGAAATTTTTTATGAAGGTTGATTTTCCTGTTCTTACGGGTCCCACAACACCTAAGTATACATCGCCATCGGTGCGTTTTGCGATGTCGTTGTAGATGTTATATTCCAGCATTTTTATTCCTCCTTGGATTTTTTACCTTGTTATCTTGATACAATGTTATGCACAAGCTACCATGAATATGTTTTTTCTTTTTAAAAGCTCTTATATTGGGAATTATAAGAGTTGAAAGTGTATTGACAAAAGTATTTGTCAGTGATAAAATTAAATCATAAAAATGGAGTGTAAAATGGATATAATGAATGATAAATATGCAGTTTTTCTTGATATTGACGGGACTCTTATGGGGAGCTCGGGAAAAGCTCTTAAGAAAAATCTTGACGTCATACAAAAGGTGAGAGCCTTGGGTCACAAGGTTCTAATCAGCACAGGCAGGGCGACAGCTTATCTTCCCGAAAATATTGATATTGAAAAATATTTTGACGGTGTTGTCAGCGGAGCAGGGGCTCGTGTTGTTATAGGCGAAAAAGAAGTTTTTCTTAAAACCATGACAATGGAAAACATAAAAGCTTTTTGTGAATATAACCTGAAAAATGGTATAATCGGCGTTCTTGAGGGTGTTGAAAACATGTTTTTTATGGGGATAATCGAAGAAGCGCAAGGCAAATGGATAAACATAAATGAAGAAAATGTTTCAGAATATCTGAAGAAAGATTTCCCTGTTGAAAAGTTTACAATTCTTGGCACTGCACCAAAAGAGCTTAAAAGTGTTTTGACGGATTGTGTGATTTTACAGCATAATGGATATGCCGAGCTTTTGCAAAAAGGTTGCAGTAAATCCAGTGGAATGGAGATTGCAGCCAAAGAGCTTGGCATAGGTATAGATAGATGTATCGCTATGGGTGACAGCCTCAATGACCTTGATATGATTGAGGATTCGGGAATTGGCGTTGCTATGGGGAATGCTGTAAGGGAAATAAGAGAAGCGGCTGATATGATAACAGACGATGTTGATAATGCAGGCGTTGCATCGGCTTTAAAGAAAATATTCAGTTTAAGAGATTAGGTGAGGTTTGTGAGCAAAAGGATGTTATTTGTTTTTAATCCTCTTTCGGGGAAAGGAAACATAAAAAACAAGCTTTTAGGCATAATAAATACCTTTGTAAAGAATGGGTGGGAGGTTACGGTTCGCCCTACACAAAGCGTGGGTGATGCCTTCGGTTTTGTGCGTGACAATGCTCAAAAATTTGACCTTCTTGTTCTGTCGGGCGGCGATGGAACACTCAACGAGGGAATCCAAGGAATTATGTCCATTGAAAAGGAAAATCGCCCTCGTCTTGGATATATTCCTGCGGGAACAACCAATGATTTTGCTGCAAATATGAAAATTTCAAAGAATATGAATAGGGCAGCACAAGATATTATGTTGGGCGAAAACTTCGCTTGTGATATTGGAAGCTTCAACAATAAAAATTTTGTATATGTGGCGGCTTTTGGAGCGTTCACTGATGTGGCATATGATACTCCGCAACAAAATAAGAATATGCTTGGACATCTCGCGTATGTTATGGAGGGTGCGAAGAAGCTTTCAAATATAAAAGCATATCCGCTCAGGATGATTTGCGGGGACGAAACGCTGACGGGCGAATTCATCTATGGGATGGTGTCAAACACCAATTATCTTGGGGGAATGAAAGCGGAAAAGGCGTTCAGAGCGGAACTCAACGATGGCCTTTTTGAGATTATTCTGGTGAGAAAACCCAAAAACATTCTTGAAACACAAAATCTGCTTTCTTGCCTTGTTACTCAGGAACTTAATCCTGAATATTTTACGGTTATAAGAGGCAGTGAAGTGACCTTCGTCTCTGATGAGGCTATTCCGTGGACACTTGATGGCGAGTTTGGCGGAGCAGTAATGGAAGCACGGATTTTAAACGAACAAGAAGCGGTTACTTTGGTTATACCGCAAAAAAAATAGATCAAGGATGGTGAAGACAATGGAAAAGACGCCTCTTTCTATGAGAAAGTATGTAGCAATCTTCGGACCTACCAATGCAGGCAAATCCACGCTTTTCAATGCTATGCTTGGTCAGGATGTTTCCATTGTTTCTGAAATTGAGGGTACAACTACCGACCCGGTTACAAAGGCTATGGAGCTTATTCCATACGGACCAATAGCTCTTGTGGATACTGCGGGACTTGGTGACAGGGGAGTTCTTGGCGAGAAAAGAGAAAAAAAGACCCTTGATATTCTCAGTCGATGTGATATAATTCTTTTTGTTCGGGATGTGCGGTTTGCGGACATAGGAAACTTTGATTTTGGCAAAGTTCCCGTTATAAATGTTTATACAAAATGTGACGTGGCAGATGAAAAAACTGTTGAAAACGTGAAGAACGCTGACAAAAATGGAGTTTTCATTTTTGACCATACATTTGATGGGCTTGCTGGTTTGCGTGAAAAGATGGTTGAAGAGCTTAAAAAACTTGAAACCCAGAACGAAACCTTGCTTGGAGATATTGTTCCAACGGGCGGAATGGTGGTGTTGGTTATACCTCTTGACAGTGCTGCACCAAAGGGCAGATTGATTCTACCTCAGGTCCAGACTATAAGGGACTGTCTTGATCACGATATCAGGGCGGTTTCAACAACTGTCGAGATGCTTGAGGATACTCTCAGGAGCCTGAAAAAAACAGACCTTGTGGTTACGGATTCTCAGGCGTTTCACGAGGTTTCGAGAATTGTTCCTGACGAAATCCCACTTACCTCTTTTTCTATGCTTCTTGCAAATCAAAAGGGCAAAATTTCACAGCTCATAAAGGGTACTGACGCAGTACAAAAGCTTTTGGACGGGGATAAAATTCTTATGCTTGAAGCGTGCACCCATGCCACAACACATGATGACATAGGCAGGGTAAAAATTCCCACACTGCTTCAAAAGAAAACTGGAAAAAAATTGGATTTTGTACATTTTTCAGGTTATGACCTGCCCCAAAATCTTGAGGAATATAAACTCATAATTCAATGCGGCGGATGTATGATAAACAAAAAGGCAATTCAAAATCGCCTTGCACTGTTTGAAGAAAAGGGAATACCTGTTACAAATTATGGAGTTGTACTGGCGTATCTTACGGGGATACTGACTCGAGCAAAAAAAGTCTTTGAAAACAAAGATTAAAATAAAAAATTTTAGGAGGATATTTTATGGAAACAACACTTGTGGTAATGGCAGCTGGTATGGGCAGCCGATTTGGAGGACTTAAGCAGATGGAACCTATTGGTCCTGGTGGAGAATTTTTGATGGATTTTTCTGCTTTTGATGCAAAAGAAGCCGGTTTCTCCAAGGTAGTTTTCGTTATTAAAAAGGAAATGGAAGAGGATTTCAAGCGCATAGCGGTGAGCCGTATCCAGAAATACATAGATGTTGATTATGTATTCCAGTCAATGGATGACCTTCCTGCAGGCAGAACGAAGCCCTGGGGTACAGCACACGCAATTCTTTGCTGTAAGGACAAGGTAACAACTCCTTTTGCAATAATCAATGCGGACGATTATTATGGAAAGGCTGCATATGTGGTTCTAAATAGCGCTCTCAAAGAAATCAAAAAAGGCGAAATGTTCCTTGTGGGATATGATTTGGCACAGACTACAACCGAAAACGGAACAGTTACACGTGGCATTTGCAAGGTTGAAGATGGATATCTCACAGGCATAAGAGAAACCAAAGGCATCAGCGGTTTCACCTATTGTGAGGACGGAGAAACAGTTCACAATCTCCCTGAAGATAAGTCGGA